>NZ_BAFB01000094.1 GCF_000248075.1 Gordonia otitidis NBRC 100426
TGTACCGAGTGGTCACCGACGACAAGATCGGCGAAGCCGCGTGCAGTCGTATCCGTGCGTCGTTCGACCTGATCCTCGTCGACGAGTTCCAGGACACCGACCCGTTCCAGTGGGAGATCCTGCGTCGCTGTTTCCACGGGCACAAGCAACTCGTCCTCGTCGGCGACCCGAAACAGTCGATCTATGCGTTCCGAGGTGCAGAGGTCCGTAGCTATCTCAGGGCCGTCGACGTGGCGGATTCACTGCGTGCGCTCGACACCAACCACCGTTCCGACGCCGACCTGGTGAACGCGCTGGATCGCATCTACGGGGGTGCGAGCCTCGGCGACCCCGCGATCACGGTGCACCCGGTCAAGGCTGCGCGCGCTGGAAGCCGGATCACGGGAGCGCCCGCGCTGAGGGTGCGGGCCTTCTCACGAACCGACTTCACTGTGCGCGGGAGGTCTGGCTTCCCATCCGTGGGCGACGTCCGCGCGGCGATCACCACCGATGTCGCACACGACATCGCACATCTCCTCTCATCGGAGACCCGGCTCGACACGGGAGACGGTCCACGCCCGGTCACCCCCGGCGACATCGCCGTCCTGGTCCGAACCAACGGCACGATCGAACCACTTCAGCGTGCGCTGGCAGAGCTCGGGATCGCCTCGGTCGTGGGCACCGGCACCAGCGTGTTCCGCACGATCAGCGCGCTGCATTGGTTGTGGGTGATCCGCGCCATCGAGCAGCCGGCACGCGCCGACCGCGTTCGGCTCGCCGCATTGACGCCGTTGATCGGATGGTCGGCAGCCGAACTCGCGGACGCTTCGGACACTCGTCTCGCCGAACTGTCGTCGATGTTCGCCGAACTCGGACGTGTCTTCGCCGAAGGCGGGTTCGCCGCGCTCTCCGGTCGCCTTCTCGCACAGCAGGGCGTCGCCGAGCGGGTTCTTGCGCTCGACGACGGTGAACGCGCCCTGACCGATCTCCTCCAGGTCTCGTCACTGGTGAACACGCACGTCGTCGACACCGAAAGCGGGCTCGCCGGTGTCGTGGAGTGGTTGGCCGATCGCATCGCGGACGAATCACACTGGCGCCGTCACGAAGACCAGACCCGACGACTCGACCGCGACACGCACGTCGTGCAGATCATGACAGTGCACGCCAGCAAGGGATTGCAGTTCCCCATCGTCTACGTACCGTTCGGGTGGGACGCCGCTCGCGTCGCCAAACCGAAAACCTTTCGCTACCACGACGATGCGGGCGACCGTCACCTCGATGTCGGTGGCGAGGGTACTCCCGGATGGGGCGAGCGCATCGCCCGTCGCAACGACGAGGAGGCGGGGGAGGATCTGCGTCTTCTCTACGTGGCGTTGACCCGCGCGGCCTCCCAGGTCGTCGTGCACTGGGCGCCGTCGTACAACACGTCCAAGGGGCCGCTGCACCGCTTGCTGTTCGGACGCCGACGGCACAGTGGTTCGAACTCGTTCGACGGCGCCGACTCATCGGCGGTACCCACCGCGGTGAACGTTCCCGACGACCACACATGTGTCGCAACCCTGCGTGCGTTGACGGCCGGACCCCCGGCCTCCGTCAGCGTCGAACACGTGACGGTGTCGCCCGCGCCCGTATGGTCGCCGCCGAGCCATTCCGAGCCGGGCGCGGCACTCGACGTCGCACGCTTCACGCGCACGATCGACCAGCAGTGGCGACGCACCTCCTACTCGGCACTCACCGCCGGCGCCGCGCACGGACACCCGACACTGACCACCGGCAGCGAGCCCGATGTGGCGTCCGGCGCCGAGCGCGGACTCATCACGGACGAACCCCTGCTCGGCAGCCCCGACACCGACGACCCCTATGCGGCAACCGATTCGGCGGTCGACGCCGAACAGGACACGATCAGTGGAACTCCGTCGCTGATGAACGGAATGCCGTTCGGTGCAGCGTTCGGCACCCTCGTGCACGAGGTCCTCGAGTACGTCGACACCGCCGCCCCCGACATCGACGCACACATCAGAGAACTCTGCGCGACCTCGGCCAACCGACACGCTCTCGAAGTCGACGTCGACGAACTAGCCACAGCGGTCCGCGCGGTCCTCACCACACCGATGGCATCACTCGAGAGCGACCTGTGGTCGTTCGGCCCGCGAGATCGATTGGCCGAACTCGACTTCGAGTTCCCACTCGCAGGCCAGACCCCTGCCCGAGGTGAGGAGCGGACGGCAGGTGAGCACCTGGCATCACCGGGCGTCACCAACGGCGCGGCGCCCGCACTCGCCGACATCGCGACGCTCATGGAGCGCCACCTACCCGCCGACGATCGGTTACGCGGGTACGCCGAAGCGCTCGCCGAGATACCTCCGCGTGCCCTGCGCGGCTACCTCACCGGAAGCATCGATTCCGTCCTGCGCACACCGGACGACCGCTACGTGATCGTGGACTACAAGACCAACCGATTGCGTCCGGGCGCACTGACTGCCGAGGATTTCACCGCCGATGCCATGGCCACCGAGATGATCAGCGCACACTATCCGCTCCAGGCGTTGCTCTATTCCGTTGCGCTGCACCGGTATCTGCGGTGGCGACTGCCCGGTTATCGACCAGAGGTACATCTGGGCCCGGTGCAGTACCACTTCGTTCGCGGAATGGTCGGGGCCGACACCCCGGCGGGGTGTGGGGTCTACGAGTGGTACATCCCGCCGGAGCTGGTCACCGAGTTGTCCGATCTCCTCGCAGGTGTCGAAGGAGGGGACCACCGATGAGTGACGAGATCTCGGTCGTGTGGCCCGTCGACGATGCCCGGCGGGTGCGCGACGCCGACGGCGTGCTCGCAGACGCGAACGCCGCAGGTCTGCTCGCCGCCTCCGACCTGCATGTCACCTCGCGGATGATCCGCATGTGCGGCGAACCGGTCGGAGCCGCAGCGCAGGTCGCAACCGCCCTCGCCGTCCGGTCGGTCCGACTCGGATCGACGTGTTTCGCGTTGTCGACGGTCGCCGACCTGCCCGGTGCGACATCGCTACGCCTTCCCTCGGCGGCCGAGATGCTCCTCGACCTACGTACCTCACCACTGGTGGCCGGAGCACGCGGATCCACGTTGCGTCCCGTGGTGTTGCGGGAGTCCGACGACGGTGTGCTCGTCTACCTCCAGAAGTACTTCCGTCAGGAACAAGCGATCCGCGAGATACTCGCCGACCGCACAGCCACCGCACCCGACGTCGACGAGGACGCCGTCCGCGCCGAGGTCGCACGAGCGTTCGCCGCCAACGGAAGCGATGGAGCAGAACCGCGGCAATGCCTCGCCGCCGAGGTCGCCGCGTCGCGGTGGACGACGATCCTCGCGGGCGGGCCGGGCACCGGCAAGACCTATACCGTCGCTCGAATCCTCGCGGTTCTCGACGCTCTCTCGGGAGGCGACCTCCGGATTGGTATGTGCGCTCCCACCGGCCGCGCGGCAGCCCAGCTCCAGGCGTCGGTCGATGTCGACGGGGCACTGCCCACCTCGGTCCGTGCGGTGACAGTGCACAGCCTTCTCGGATGGCGACCCGGTTCGACGCCCAGGTACGGGAAGGGCAACAAGTTGCCCCATGACGTGATCGTCGTCGACGAGACGTCGATGCTGTCGATGACGGCCATGAGCCGTCTGCTCGACGCAGTGCGCTCCGATGCACGCCTCATCCTCGTCGGCGACCCGAACCAGCTGGCGTCGGTGGAGGCCGGAGCGGTTCTCGCCGATCTCGTCGATCGTGCACCGACCCCCACATCCGCATCACCAGCGCCCATCCCTCGGATCGATCCGTCGATCGACATGGGTGAGCGTGAATCGTCACGTCTGCGAGAGGGAGTCGTCACGCTACGGCGGGGGTTCCGATTCGGCGGGCAGATCTCGCGCGTCGCCGACGCGGTCAACCGCGGAGACGCCGACGCGGTACTCGACCTCGTCACGTCGCCCGAGATCGGCGACGTCGCGCTCGTCGCTCCGGATGACCTCCGCGACGTCCGCGACGACATCGTCGCATGGGGTCGCGCGCTGCACGCGGCCGCAGAGGCGGGCGATGTCGACGCGGCGTTGTCGGCGCTCGACTCGCACCGGGTGTTGTGCGCACATCGCGAGGGCAGCTGGGGCGTCCGCGGCTGGCAGACCCGGGTCGCCGACTGGCTCTCGGAGCAGCCCGATCATCCGCGTGTCGACCTCGACACCGTGTCCTGGTCGGTCGGCCAGCCCCTTCTCGTGACCGCGAACGACCGGCAGACCGGGACGTTCAACGGCGATTGCGGTGTGGTCGTGCATACCGGCGGGCCCCACGACCTGCGCTCGGCTGTCGCCTTCCGACGGGGATCCGAGGAACGATTGGTTGCACCGGTGCAACTGCCCGACGTGGCGCCCGCGTACGCGATGACCATTCACCGCAGTCAGGGAAGCCAGTTCGGGGGCGTCACCATCGTGCTACCGCCGGCGGGCTCGGAGTTGCTGACCCGCGAACTCCTCTACACCGCGATCACCCGGGCACGTACGCGCGTGCGGATCGTCGGAACGCGCGACGTGCTGGCCGAGGCCGTGGACCGACGAGTCCATCGCGCCAGCGGATTGCGCTCGGAGGTCAGGGAACTGGTGTGAGCGCGATCGAGGCCAGGCGACTTCGGGCGCCCGTGCAGCCGGGCTCAGATGTCCGCCGCCCGGCTCAGATGTCGCAGCCGCCGGGGACGAGGTCGCGGCGCAGGAAGCATTCGGTGCCCAGGGCCAGGTCGCGTTGCGTACGTGGCAGATTCATCAGCGACGCCACCGTCGACGGTCGGGCCAGTTCGGTCTTGTGCGATTCGATGGCGTGCACCTTGCGTGTGATCCATTGCGACACGTCGAGTTGGAGCCCGAGTGTATGCGCCGGAGTGCCGGGGAAGTCGCCCGGCTGCAGCCGTGGGAAGAGTTCGTCGGCCAGTTCTGCGACCATCCAGTCGGAGATGGTCGCGAAGTACAGCGAGCGCACCTGCCATGCGGGTGCCGACTCGCGATACAAGGTAGGTGTCGCAGCGGCGTCGGCTGCCGCACACGCGAGTCGGTGGGCTCTGATGTGATCGGGATGACCGTAGATGCCGTACGCGTCGTAGGTGACGAGCACGTCGGGTCGGAGCCGACGGATGTGACCGGACAACTCGGCGACCTCCTGGTCGAACGACGCGGCGGTGAGCCGTTGCCTTCCGGGCGCCGATTCGGGAACCTTCAGATCCGCGTAGCCGAGCAGGATCGGCTCGTCGTGGACACCGAGTTCTGCGAGGGCGTCGAGCAGTTCACGGTGTCGAGGTGTGCCAGACGCCCACGTGCACATCACCACCGAGATGTCGCCACCCAGCGCGATCTGACGCGCGATCAAACCACCGGTCCACAGCGATTCGTCATCGGGGTGGGCGTGAACGAGCATGATCCGCGGCGTCGACATCCTTCGCTTCCCGTAGGTCGGTACTGCAGTCGTTGGTCACGGCCTCGGCACATGACCGGGCTGGTATGACCCTCCTCAGGGTACTGCGCGCGTCGTCGGTAAAATTCTCACGTCGTCGCAGCGCACCTCGTGCGGGGTCGTGATGGCATCGAATCGGCAGACAACGCGCTCACAGTCGCACTGATCCGGAGGCTAACGATGAGCACCCAGTCGGAAACCCGCGAATTCCAGGCAGAGACCCGGCAGTTGTTGGATCTGATGGTCCATTCGGTGTACTCGGACAAGGACAGCTTCCTGCGGGAACTGATCTCCAACGCGTCCGATGCCCTCGACAAGATCAGACTCGAGTCGTTGGTCGACAAGGATCTCGACGTCGACACCACAGATCTCCACATCACTCTCGATCCGGACGCCGGCGAGGGCGACGAGCCGGTCCGGACGCTCACCGTGCGTGACAACGGCATCGGTATGTCGCGGGACGACGTCGTCGATCTCATCGGCACACTCGCCCGCTCCGGTACCGCCGAACTGCGCGCGAAGCTCGCGCAGGCGTCCGACTCAGCGTCGACAGAAGAGCTGATAGGTCAGTTCGGTATCGGGTTCTATTCGACTTTCATGGTCGCCGACAAGGTCACGCTCGTCACCCGCAAGGCAGGCGAACAGACCGGAACCCGTTGGGAGTCAACGGGTGACGGGACCTACACGGTTTCCGATGTGGACGACGCCCCGCAGGGGACGTCGGTGACGCTCACCCTGAAGCCCGCCGACGCCGAGAACCATCTCTACGACTACACCGACCCGACCAAGCTGCGAGCTCTCGTGAAGCGTTACTCCGACTTCATCGCTTGGCCCATCCGGATGGACGTGGAGAAGACGACGACGACCCCCGCCGAGAACGAGGGCGACGAGCCGGTCACCACGACGACCACCGAGACCGAGACCGTCAACTCGATGAAGGCACTGTGGGCGCGGTCGCGCGACGAGGTGTCCGACGACGAGTACAAGGAGTTCTACCGTCACGTCGCCCACGCATGGGATGACCCGCTCGAGATCATCACTCTCAAGGCCGAGGGCACGTTCGAATACCAGGCGCTGCTCTTCATCCCGTCCCAGGCGCCGTTCGATCTCTTCATGCGCGAACGCTCCGGCGGCGTCGCACTTTACGTCAAGCGTGTGTTCATCATGGACGACTGTGACGAGCTCATGCCCGAGTACCTCCGCTTCGTCAAGGGTGTGGTCGACGCAGCGGATCTGTCGCTCAACGTGTCACGCGAAATCCTGCAGCAGGATCGGCAGATCCGGGCGATCCGACGTCGCCTCACCAAGAAGGTGATCTCGACGATCGACGAGATGCGTGCCGCCCGACCCGACGACTACCGCGCGTTCTGGGACAACTTCGGACGGGTTTTCAAGGAAGGTCTCGTCAACGACATCGACAACCGCGATGCGTTGCTGAAGGCGTCGGCGTTCGAGAGCAGTCGAGCCGCGGACGAGCTGACGTCACTCGCCGACTACGTCGGGCGGATGCCCGAGGCCCAGAAGTCGATCTTCTACCTCACCGGGGAATCACGTCAGCAGATTGAGAACTCGCCGCACATGGAGGCGTTCCGCGCCAAGGGTGTCGAGGTTCTGTTCCTGCACGACCCGGTCGACGAGATGTGGGTGAGCAGCGGCGTCGAATACGACGGAAAGCCATTCCGCTCGATCGCCAAGGGTGAGGTCGATCTCGACGAGCTCGACGACGACGAAAGCACATCCGACAAGACCACCGATGCGCGAGACGCCGAGTTCGAAGGGCTGCTGGGATGGCTCGGGGAAACACTCGACGCCGATGTCAGTGAGGCGCGTCTCTCGCATCGCCTTACCGAGTCGGCCGCCTGCCTCGTCGGTGACACGTACTCGATGTCGCCGCAACTCGAACGCCTCTACCGCGCATCGGGTCAGGAACTGCCGAAGACCAAGCGAGCACTGGAAGTCAACGCCGACCACCCGCTCATCACCGGTCTGAACGCGGCATTCGCGGCTGGCGACGATCACTCGAGGCTGGTCCCGACCGCCAAACTGATCTACGGCATGGCGCTGATCGCCGAGGGCGGCGAACTCGACGACCCGGCAGACTTCGCGCGGCTCCTCGCCGGAACACTCACCGAATCCGTGGCGGCGAACGGCAGCACCGACTGACCATCGTTCGGAGAGCCGACTCGATCACGCTGTGATTCTCACGGTCGTTTAAGGTTGGTCCGATTCCCGCGGCCTGACCGTGGATTCGGAGACCACCGACATTCCGCCTTCGGGCGAGACAAGGGAGACGACCGCCGTGAGTTACCCGCACGATCCGTTTCAGCCCGGGGAGCCGGCGCCGCAAGGCATGTCGAGCGCGTCGGGTCAACCGAGCTCTCAGCCGGCCTACGGTCAGCCGCAGGACGGATTCGCCGCCTACGGGCAGCAGGGTTACGGACAAGCCGCACCTTCACAGCAGTACGGCAGCGGGCAGCAGTATGACAACGCCCAGCAGTACGGCAACGCGCAGTGGGAGTCGGCTGCGGCCGGCCCCGCCGCTCCGACGGTGAACTTCGGCCAGCAACCGCAGTCGTTCGGGACCCAGCAGGGCTACGACCACGGTCAGCAGCAGCCATTCGGGACGCAGCAGGTCGCTGGTGCGCCGTACGGACAGCAGCCGCCGGGGCCGTGGGGCGGACAACCCGCGACGGGCGGGCCGCAGCAAGGGCAGCGGAAGAACAAGCGACTGCTGCTGTTCGGGATCGCTGGTGGTGCCCTCCTCGTGATCATCGCCCTTGTCGTCACGCTGATCGTGGTTTTCACCGGTGACTCCGGTCCCGGAGGTTCGCCGAAAGCAGCAGTCCAGACCTACCTGGACGGGCTCGCGGCAGGCGACGCCAAGAAGGCGCTCAGCGTCGTCAGGACACCGCCCTCGGAGAAACTGCTCACCGATGCCGTCCTGAAGAAGCAGCAGGCGTCGGCAAAGATCTCGGACATCAACGTGCGTGAACCGTCGTCGTCCTTCGGGAGCATGGCGACCGTCAAGGCCACGTACAAGTTCGGCGATCGCAACGCTGACGTCGACTTCACACTCAAGAAGTCCGACGACACCTGGACGATCGACAACGGCACCATCCCCATCGACGTCGAGAACGCGCGCGTTCCGCAGCTGACCGCGTTCGGCGTCGACGTCAGCAACGAGTCGAAGGTCTACGTCTTCCCAGGCCCTGTCGAATGGGGTTCGGCGAATGCCAACTTCACTGTCAAAGCTGACAATTCGCGAGACTTTCCCCTCGGACCGACGTATTCGTCGTACGTCAACCTCGACACCGAATTGAGCGATCAGGGCAACAAGACGGTGGCCACCGCCGTCGACGGCTATCTCACGAACTGTGCCGCGTCGACGCAAGCCGACGCGTCGCAGGACAAGCCGGGTTGTTCACAGTCCCTCTACCAGTCGGTGGTCCCTGGCAGCGTCCGGTGGACCAAACCGACCGACATCAGCCAGTTGCGGATCAGTCAGGACTACGACAAGCCGACCAGTGTGAAGCTCTACGGAAGCGTGGAGTGGACGGCGACCTTCACGTCGACGTCCTCGGGGCCGGGCAAGGACACGGATACCGACTTCCTGAGTGGAACGGTCGACCTCTCGAGCGCCGAACCGACGTTCACGCCGTCGCGGTGAGCGGATGACGACTCACGCGTGACGACCACGGATGGCCGACCGGACCCGGCGCCGTTGTGACCGGTCGGTCATCCTGCTCGGTGGATCCCCGTCTGGAGGGGGTGGCTCTTCGGGACATCGGCCACGCGTCCGACACCGTCGAGCGAGGAACCCAGCGGCGGCTCGGCGCGCGCGCCTGGTGCTCGGGCCGCGATCTCCTTGGTGAAGTGCACGCGCAGTAACTCGTTGCGGGTCAGCACAGCACCCATCCAGCTCACGCGCGCAGCTTCGCCGGGCCTCCAGCCCGTCCGACGCAGTGCGGCCAGGACCGAGGTGGCCAGTTCGTCGCCCGCGTGTCGCAGAATCGCGACCGCGACGTCGTCGCCCGAGTCGGCCCTGCCGCCGACAATCCGTGCGAACGCAGCGATCGACGCCACATGGTCTGGCGCACCCTGCAACCGCATGTACATCTCGGGGAGGGATCCGTAGTGGTCGACTGCAGCCGATTGCAGTGACGTGTCGGGTCCGCGGCCGTCGAACGCACGCAGCGCGGCATCGAGTCCGGCGCGACCTATCCAATAGGCGCTGCCGGCGTCACCGACGAGATGGCCCCAGCCGTCGACTCTCGCAGTGCCCGACTCACCCACCCCCAGGGCCACCACGCCCGTGCCGACGGCAGTGGTGACGCCGTAACCGAATCCGTTGGCGCCCAGATACGCCGACACCGAATCATGCACCAGGAACACCGTGCCGACACCGAGGTCGGCTGTCAGCTCGAGCAGGTCGGCCGGTCGAGTCTGCTCGGGTGTCAATCCGGACACCCCGGCGGCCACCGTCGTCGGGCGGACCGGAGCGTCGGCGAGCGCTCGACGCACGATCTCCGCGACCTGTTCGACGACGGGCCGAGAAGTGTCGATCGGACCGGCCTCGAGATCGGTCGTCGTGCCGTCGGCGTCGATGCGGATGCGTGCACCGCTCTGTCCTCCGTCGACGCTGACGCGCCGAGTGTGTGGTCCGGTTGTCATCACACCTCCCGACTCCCGAAGCTACCTGTTCATGCGGCGCTCTCGGTGGGAGTCGGCATCGTCTCGAGGGCGACGTCGTTTGCTCGATGAATCGGATGGAGGGGAACGGCAAGTCGTCCTGCCGTGTCGACGAGCAGGCCGGCCCACCCGAGATCGCGAGGGGTGATGCCGTCCGAGCCGGGACGGGTCAGCAGCAAAGCGATCGAGACGCGGGCCACTGTGTCGGTCACCTCGACGAGCTGGGACATGAACATCTCGATGAGACGGGCGTTCGGAACGGTCGGGAGAACCAAATAGGGCAGCATCCCGGGGACCATGCGGTCACCGTCGACGATGCCCACCCAGAGCCGGGACTCGCTGAATCCGAGCGGGCCCATGAGCGCACGCCAGCGTTGACGCAACTCTTCGGTGCTGCCGAACGGCAGCTCGAAGGTCTCGATGGCGGGAATCGGTTCGGCGGGAGACGAGTTGGTGGGTGACGGATCGGTCGGATCGTCTGCGGGGCGGGGAGTGAACATGTCGTGGGTCATGCCGATCATCGTCGACCAGTTCCCGCTCACCGGTGCTGACGGCATGCACAGGTGTGTACCACCACGTTGACGCAGCCGGTATCGACGACTATCACAGCCGATTGCACATCGGTGGCGCGGTGATCTGCGTGGTCCGACGTGAAACACTGGCTGCATGGGCATATTGACTCCGCTGGCGATCAAGATCGGTTCCATCCCGTGGATGCCGAAGTACTTTCCTCAGATTGTCAAGTGCGACAAGGCGATTGCAGCGATTACCGGTCAGCGATACGGCCTGCTCGACATCGCGGGCCTGCCGAACATCACCCTGATCGTGCGCGGCAGGCGCAGCGGGGTCGAGCGCAGCACGGAGTTGCTCGCCGCGCCGACCCCGACGGGCTGGCTGATCGCGGGCTCCTACTTCGGTGGGCCGGACACCCCGCAGTGGGTTCACAACCTGCGCGCCACCGATACTGCCGCGGTGCGTCACGAGGGTGTCACACGCACGGCGTCGGTACGAGAACTCGACGGCGAGGAGCGCGCCACCGCCTGGCAGGTGCTGCGATCGACGTGGCCGAACTTCGATCTCGACGAGAAACGAACCGACCGGCGGATTCCGGTGTTTTCCCTTGTGACTGAGTCGTCTGCGCTTGAGGCAGGGCGCAGCGACTAGTAATTGTGGCGTCCCGCTGCGAGCGGGAGCGACGTCAGGAGCCGGTGAACTTCGGGTCGCGTTTCTCGAAGACCGCACTGATCGCCTCGGTCAGATCGTCACTGGGCAGGAATGCGGCATTCCACACCGCGACGTATCTGAGGTTGTCGGCCACCGCGGCGGAACGGGTGTGATCGAGGACGGCCTTGACACCCTGGACGACGAGCGGTGGATTGGCGGCGATCTGAGCGGCCGTCTCCCGTGCCAGCGCGAGCGACGCCTCCGGGGTCGGAGCGACCTCGTTGACGAGGCCGATCGCCGCGGCGCGCCCGGCGTCGATGTCCTTGCCGGTCAGTGCCAACTCGCGCATGTGGCCGTCGCCGATGATCGCGGGGAGACGAGCGAGGCTGCCCATGTCGGCCACCATGCCCACCCTCACCTCGCGGACGCTGAATTTGGCATCGTCGCTCGCATACCGGATGTCGGCGGCGGTGATCAGGTCAACGCCACCACCGATGCACCACCCGCTGATCGAGGCGACAACCGGTGTCCGGGAATCGGCGACCGCGTTGATGGCCCGTTGCATGTCGAGGATGATGTCGTGAAACTGGGTGCGGGGCTTGGCTTTTGCGTTGTCAGCCAGCGCAGGCGCGAGCAGGCCGGACATGGCGGGAAGGTCGAGTCCGTAGGAGAAGTTCTTGCCCGAACCGGTGATGATGATCGCGCGGATCTCCTCGTCGGCGTCGAGACCTTCGATGACCTCGGGAAGCTCTCGCCAGAAGTCGGGGCCCATCGCATTGCCCTTGCCCGGGCCGATGAGGCGCACCTCGGCGACCTTGTCGGCCACCTCGACCTCGAAAGCCTTCCACTCACGGTCACTGGCGCTCTGCTCGCTCATGGGCCTCAACTTACCGGAGGGCGACCCCGCCACTCGTGGCACCCGCGCCCACGAACACGCCATTGCCCGTCACCAGCGGCAGATCGAGGGTCGTACGGATGCCGGCGGGGGAGTCGTGGACTGCGGGTATCGCGTTCACGATGCGTCCCATGGCGGCCACGATCGCCGCGTGGTTGTGGTCGCCCTTGGCGCTCGTCGGCATGATGTCGACGCGATACGAGGGTTCGCCGACGATCTCGACGCGATAGCACCCGCCCGGTTGCGACGGCTGTGCCCAGTCGGGTCGGAGGTCGTCGCGCAGCCGGGTGACGTGTTCGATCACCACGGCCTGCCGCCCCGCGGACATGCCGATGATCTCGAAGCGCACTGCCGCTCTGGTCCCCTTCTCGACGACCCCGGCCGCGATCTCGAATTCTTCTGGTGCAGGCTCACTTTCGTGCTTCTCGAGGATCTCGTCGATGGTGATCCCGAGGCCCGCGGCCAGGATCTGCATCGTCGTTCCCCATGCGAGTCCGAGGACCCCGGGTAGGAA
>NZ_BAFB01000093.1 GCF_000248075.1 Gordonia otitidis NBRC 100426
CGACGACGATCATGTCGATACCTCTGAGGTCCTCGTGGTCGGGGTCGTCGACGCGCACCCGGGTGTCGAGAATCTGCCCGATCGCGAGCGCCTCTCCCGGGCGTAGATGTAATCGTCGTAGGCTCACGGTGCCCGTGTTCAGGGTGACCGCGGTGGGATCGACGGACGTGACCCGTAGCATCGGTACGAAGATCCGTCGGCGCGTGGCCAATTCGACCGCGAGGCCGAGCACACGCGGCTGCTGTCCGGGCAGGCGAACAGCGATCACCGCATCTCGGACACGACCGATTGACTCACCGTCAGGACCAAGGACCGCCAACCCGACTAATCTGGCCACGAAGACCTTGCTCACCGACGCCATGGGGGTAAGGGTAGTGGCCTAGTGGAGGACATGACATGACCAACCCGCTGAGTTCCGGTCGGCAGACCCCGGGTCTCCCGACTCCGCCCAAAGGGTGGCCGATCGGCTCCTACTCGACGTACGCGGAGGCGCAGCGTGCTGTCGATTACCTCTCCGACGAGAACTTCACCGTGCAGGACGTGACCATCGTCGGCGTCGACCTGATGCAGGTCGAGCGCGTCATCGGTCGGCTCACGTGGGGCAAGGTGATCGGTGGAGGCGTGGTCTCGGGCGCGTGGCTCGGCCTGTTCTTCGGCCTCCTGGTCTCTCTGGTCGTGACCGGTAACCCGATGGTGCCGATCCTGTTCGGTCTCGTCGGCGGTGTCGTCTTCGGTGTGATCTCCACGACCATCCCGTACGCCGCCACGCGCGGCCAGCGCGACTTCGCGTCGACGATGCAGCTCGTCGCCGGTCGGTACGACGTACTCTGCGATCCGAAGAGCGCCGAGAAGGCCCGCGACATGCTGGCGCGGCTGAACCCCTGAATCAGCCGAATTGGTGATCCCGGCCGAATTGCGGCCTCTCCCTTGATGTGGCGAGACGCTCGCGCATCGAACACATTTGGCACGACCGCGCCGAATGTGTTGCTTGTCACTGCCGCGCCGGGCTAGCGTAGCCACCAACGCCATGGCGCGCGACGACGCTCGCTGTGCTGCGTGCGACATCAAGGAGGCTGCGTGCGGAGCAACGGTTACAGGGGCAGCACAGGTAGGGGAGGTGGCAGCGACCGGCCCGTCAAGGCGGGCGGATCGCGGCGCACGTCCATGAGAGCGGCCATTGCCGCCGCAGCTCTCGTGACCGTGTTGCCGATCGTCGCGGCGTGCGGTTCCGGGCACGAGCCGGGCGTCCTGAATCTGTACCCGCCCGCCGACGGCGCTGATTCGATCAGGGCCATGGGCGACAAGTGTTCTCAGGAGTCGGGCGGCAGATATCGCATCGTGACCACCTCGTTGCCGAAGGCAGCCGATGACCAGCGCCTGCAGTTGGCGCGCCGTCTGTCGGGCAACGACAAGAGCCTCGACCTCATGGGCATGGATGTCGTGTGGACTGCGGAGTTCGCCGACGCCGGTTGGCTCACCCCGGTGCCCGACAACCTCACCGGTGAGGTGGAGTCACGGACGCTCGGCGGTCCGTTGGAGACCGCGAAGTGGAAAACCAAGCACGACGACTCCGAGCGGCTGTACGCGATCCCGATCTGGACCAACACCCAATTGCTCTGGTATCGCAAGGATGTTCTCCGCGACACCCTCGACAAGAGTCAACCCGCGAAAACGTGGGACGGCATGGTCGCCGACTCGACGAGCAGCCTCGCCAAGGGTGGGCCCAGTTACATCATGGTGCAGGGCAAGCAGTATGAGGGCTTGATGGTGTGGTTCAACTCGGTGCTCGCGAGTGCGGGTGGCGAGGTGGTCGACCCCAACGATCCGAACAAGGTGACACTCAACGACACTCCCGAGCATCGTGCGGCCACGGTGAAGGCCCTGCAGGTGCTCAAGTCGGTCGCCACCGCTCCCGGCCATGACCCCTCGCTGACCAACGGCGACGAGACCAGTTCGCGCCTCGGGATGGAGACCGGCAAGGCCATCTATCAGGTCAACTGGCCGTTCGTGTTGTCCTCCATGCGGGAGAACGCCGCGGCGGGCAGTGTGCCGTTCCTGACCGATGTGCAGCAGTACGCGGGCCTGTTCGCCGACAAGGACAAGTCACCTACGGATGAGCAGTTGGCGCCGGTGACACGCGCGGTACGACAGAAGTTCGACTTCGCACCGTATCCCGGAGTGACCGATGCGATTCCGGCCAAGAGTACGGTCGGCGGCCTCAACATCGCGGTGGCCGACACATCACAGCAGAAGGACCTCGCCTTCGAGGCGGCGATGTGTCTCACCAACGCCCGCGCCCAGAAGTTCTACTCCATCGACGCGGGAACCCCGCCGGTCATTTCGTCGCTCTACAGCGATCCCGACTTCCGTGCGGCATATCCGATGGCCGACGACATCAAGCTCCAGCTCGAACCAGAGCACGCCGCCCTGAGGCCGAAATCTCCTGATTATCAGGCGATCTCGACGCTCCTGCAGGCAAAGCTCTCTCCGGTCGGTTCCTGGGATCCCGAGACGCTCGTGGACCAACTGGCCGAGCAGGTGCAACGGGCGATCAACGGGGAGGGACTCATCCCATGACATCCGGCAACGACGGCACGGGTCACGACCAGGAGTCCGAGCACAGGGCAAAGCACGCATTGCCCGGCGACGGCGAAGATACGGGTGGATCGAGCAGCGCCGACATCTCCACCGGGCACGGGCCCGGATCATACGGGCGCACAGTGCATTCGGACGCGTGGACTCCTCCCGAACGTCTCGGACGGCCCAGCGGTGGCGAACCCGAGCACGCGGCATCGACGTCAAACGCGTCAGCGCCCCACGAGTCGACGCCGCCGCCGACGCCCACTGCTGCAGAGGCCGGCGTGGTCGGGGCGGCCGCGCGGCGGGGTGCTCCCGCGTCGACGGCGAGCCTGGTACGTGAGGAATCGGCGTCCAAGCCCGTGAAGCGATCGCGGGAGGTCAGCGAGGGCAAGAAGCAGGAACGTCGACTGGCGTACTGGTTGATCGCGCCCGCAGTGATCCTCATGCTCGCGGTCACCGCGTACCCGATCATCTACGCCTTCTGGTTGTCGCTCAACAAGTCGAGTCTCTCGGCTCCGGGGGAGCGGGAATTCACCTGGTTCAGCAATTACGGCACCGTGCTCAGCTCCAACTACTGGTGGACGGCGTTCTTCGTGACGGTAGGGATCACAGTGGTGTCCGTGGTCATCGAGTTCGTGCTCGGTATGGCCGTCGCACTCGTGATGCACCGCACCATCTTCGGCCGGGGCGTGATCCGAACCGTCGTGCTGATCCCCTACGGCATCGTGACGGTTGCGGCCGCGTTCTCGTGGTACTACGCATGGACCCCCGGAACCGGGTACCTCGCGAATCTGCTGCCCGACGGTAGTGCACCGCTCACCCAGCAGTGGCCGTCACTGGCGATCATCGTGCTCGCCGAGGTCTGGAAAACGACACCGTTCATGGCACTGCTGCTGCTCGCCGGACTCGCGTTGGTTCCCGACGAACTGCTCAAGGCCGCTGAGGTCGACGGCGCGGGCGCATGGACCCGCCTGCGTCGCATCATCATTCCGATGATGAAACCCGCGATCCTGGTCGCGCTGCTGTTCCGAACGCTTGACGCGTTCCGCATCTTCGACAACATCTACGTCTTGACGGCAGGCAACAACAACACCTACTCGGTCTCGATGCTCGGTTACGACAACCTGTTCAAGGCCTTCAATCTGGGTGTGGGATCGGCGATCTCGATACTTATCTTCGTGTGTGTCGCGATCATCGCGTTCATCTTCATCAAGGGCTTCGGTACCGCCGCGCCCGGCTCCGACAACGAGGGGAGGTAGGCCGCCGTGAACCGCACCGCCAAATCCCGTGTCGGGTGGCTGATCGCCGACATACTGGTCGTGCTCTACGCGATCATTCCGCTGCTGTGGATCATCAGCTTGTCGTTCAAACCGGCGAGCAGCGTGACAGACGGTAGATTCATCCCGGCGCAGTGGACGTGGGAGAACTACTCAGGGATCTTCCAGACGAGCGCCTTCACCTCCGCCTTGCGTAACTCGCTGGGCATCGGTCTGATCACCACGCTGATCGCGGTCGCGATCGGCACGATGGCCGCCTACGCCGTTGCGCGCCTCGACTTTCCCGGGAAGAAGCTGCTCGTCGGTGCAGCGCTGCTGATCGCCATGTTCCCCCAGATCTCGTTGGTCACACCGTTGTTCAACATCGAACGCAGCATCGGGCTCTTCGACACCTGGCTCGGGCTGATCCTCCCGTACATCACCTTCGCGTTGCCGCTGGCGATCTACACGCTCTCGGCGTTCTTCCGGGAGATCCCATGGGAGTTGGAGAAAGCGGCGAAGATGGACGGTGCGACCCCGTTTCAGGCGTTCCGGAAGGTCATTGCCCCCCTCGCCGCCCCCGGTGTGGTGACCGCGGCGATCCTGGTGTTCATCTTCGCGTGGAATGACCTGCTACTGGCCTTGTCGTTGACCTCGACCGAGCGCGCCATCACCGCCCCGGTGGCGATCGCGAACTTCACCGGCAGTTCGCAGTTCGAGGAGCCCACCGGCTCCATCGCCGCAGCCGCGGTGGTCATCACCATCCCCATCATCATCTTTGTGCTCTTCTTCCAACGTCGAATCGTCGCCGGCTTGACCTCCGGCGCGGTGAAGGGATAGTCCCCATGGCAGAGATCGTGCTCGACAACGTCAGCAAGAAGTACGCGGACGGCACCGTCGCCGTTCACGACTTCACCCTCACGATCGCCGACGGCGAGTTCATCATCCTGGTCGGCCCGTCGGGCTGTGGAAAGTCGACGACCCTCAACATGATCGCGGGTCTCGAGGACATCAGCAGCGGCGACCTGTACATCGGCGGCGAACGGGTCAACGACAAGTCGCCCAGAGACCGTGACATCGCCATGGTCTTCCAGAGCTATGCGCTCTACCCGCACATGACGGTACGGCAGAACATAGCGTTCCCGCTCACTCTGGCCAAGCTCCCCAAGGACGAGATCACCAAGAAGGTCGACGAGGCCGCAAAGATCCTCGACCTCACCCAGTACCTCGATCGGAAGCCGTCGAACCTGTCGGGCGGTCAGCGCCAGCGCGTCGCGATGGGGCGCGCGATCGTGCGCTCGCCCAAGGCGTTCCTCATGGACGAACCGCTGTCGAATCTCGACGCGAAACTCCGCGTGCAGATGCGCACGGAGATCGCGCGGCTTCAGACGCGGCTCCGCACCACGACCGTGTACGTGACGCACGACCAGACCGAGGCGATGACCCTCGGTGACCGCGTCGTGGTGATGCGCAACGGTTACGTACAGCAGGTCGGGACACCCAACGAGCTCTACAACGACCCGGTCAACGTGTTCGTCGCCGGATTCATCGGGTCGCCGTCGATGAACTTCCTGCCCGGGGCGTTGACCGCCGAGGGTGTCGACACCCCATTCGGGGCGCTCGTTCTCGACGATCACGAGGCCATTGCCGCCGAGGCGAAGAAGGAAGGCAGCAACGGGGAGGTGCTCATCGGTATCCGACCCGAACAGATCGAGGACGCCACACTCATCGATCCGTCGGTGAAAGCGCGTGGCACGACGTTCACCGCCGACATCGACGTGCTCGAGTCGATGGGGTCGGACAAGTACGCCTACTTCACGATCGACTCGAACCGTGCCGCCAACGACGCACTGGCCGAGTTGGCCGCCGAATCGGGTTCCGAACTCGGTACAGGGGAGATGGTTGCCAGGCTCTCCCCGGAGTCTGCGGTCACCAAGAACTCGCGCGCCGAGCTGGTGTTCGACACCGACAGGATCGCTGTCTTCGACCAGCAGTCGGGAGTGAGTCTGCGGCACAGGTGACTCGACAGGCTCGTGCAGCGACGTGAAGACGCCTACCGACGCCTGCGCCGCGACTGCTCTCGGAGTTCGTCGATGATCTCGTCGTCCCAGACGTGCCTGCGTACCAGGCGATAACGTTCACCTGCGACCCACATGTACAGCTCGGCGTCGTCGGTGAGGTCCGGTCGTAGCTCGGCGCGGCGGGCCATCCTGACCACGGGGAGGAATTCCTCACCGAACCAGCGACGCGCGACGTCTCGTCGACTCACGAATTCGCCGAGCTCCTGGCTGAGTCGAAAACCCCACGCCTCCACTGCTTCTGCGAGTTCGGCGTAGGCGAACGGATCGCGCAGGCGGACGGCGTCGGCTTGGGCACCGGCGAGCGGGACCCGTGCGAGGAACAGTCGTCGGTGATCCTTGAGTACGAGGTCGGACGGCGCGTTGATGCCCTCGGGCGGTATGCGTGTGTGGATCTCGGTGACGTAGGCATCGATCGTCTCGAGATGACGTGCGATGGCGATCGAGACGCGGTGATGGCCGTCGATGACGAAGTACATCGACCCGATCTTGTACAACAGCACCGGCGGTACCGACTCGCCGCGGCGCTGGGCCGCCGCCAGCCGTTGCCAGCGTTCGCGGATACGCGACGAGGTCGGCCGGAAGTACTTGTCGAAATCCTTTGTGCGGTCGACGCTTCCGACGATGTCGCGTACGCGGACCTGCTGCAGTCCCAGATTGGTCTCGCCGGTTCGGCCCAGTGCGCGTACTACTTCGTCGAACGGCAGGATCGTGTTGACGTCCGCGGGCTGACGGGTGAACCAGTGCGTGAGGCGGGCGAGTTCGGCCTGTCGGCGCATACGCGCGAAGTCGTTTTCGGCGTCGGCGTCGGGAAATCCTGTGTCACGCGCCATATCGTCGCCTCACGATCGTGAAGTCCCGGCCCCCGGGTTCGATATCGAATTGACAATAGCCGACGACGTTCATCGATACGGTGTCCTTGCCGATGAGCTTGTCTGTCGGGTGTGCGCCGAAGGGGTGCACATGACCGTGGACCAGCAGTGCCGGGTGTAGATCGTCGACGAGACCGTGAAAGCACTCGAATCCGCGGTGCGGTCCGTCATCTCCGTCTCCGACGCCCCGAGCAGGACTGTGTGTGAGAAAGATGTCGGGCCGCCGGCGGGTGAGATGGCAGCCGAGCCGTACACGCCAACTCCGCTGGCGTTGCTGGCGCTCGGAGAATTGGTTGGGCCCGCTACTGTAACGGATCGAGCCGCCGAGACCGCTGATGCACAATCCGGCTGCCTCGACCGTACGACCGTCGGCGTTGAGAGCCCCGAGCGGGCCGGGATCGCGCGCGGGCAGTCCCGCGCGCGTCCATCCGCTCCTGGAGTGACGGTATCCACTCAGATCGGGGTCGTGGTTGCCCGGCACGTAGACGCACGGCGCGTCACAGAGCGAGATCAGCGCATCGAGGTAGTCGAACGGTAGATCGCCTGCGCCGAGGATCAGGTCCGGCTTGCCGTCGATGCCCACGCCCAACGTCAGTGAGTCGACCACTTCGTCGGCCACCGCGAGAACACGCACCATGGGGTAAGCGTAGGCGCATCCTCCCGATGGTCAGAAACTCGCGTGCGGCGCACCCATGCCCGGATCGATCTGCACCGGCCCGCTCTTCGACGGCGAGACGTCGAAGTCGAAGATGGCGGTCGGGATATACACCGTGGCACAGGAATTCGGGATGTCGACCACCCCGGACAACCGGCCTTCGATCGGTGCGGAGCCGAGCAATAGATACGCCTGCTCCGGACTGTAGCCGAACTTGGTCAGGTAATTGATCGCATGAAGGCATGCCCGCTGGTAGGAGAGATCGGAGTCGAGGTAGCGCTGCTCGCCGTCGAGCGTGACGGAGGTTCCCGAGAACGCGATCCACTCCGAGTACTGCGGATCGGTGTTGCCAGGCATGAAGATCGCATTCTCGCTGACGCCGTAGGTCTCCATGCCGCCCTTGATGAGGTCGACGTGCAGATCCATGAAACCGCCCATCTCGATGGCTCCGCAGAAGGTGATCTCACCGTCACCCTGGGAGAAGTGCAGATCACCGAACGACAGGTTCGCCCCCGGCACGAACACCGGGTAGAACACGCGGGTGCCCTTGGTGAGGTTCTTGATGTCCTGGTTGCCGCCGTTCTCACGTGGTGGTGCCGTCCGCGCGCCTTCTGCGGCCACACGGTCGAACTCGGCTCCGCTCAGTGACCCCAGGATCGCTCCGTCGGGTTGAGGGGGCAGTGCCAACGGCGGCACGCGGTCGGGATCGGTTGCGATGAGCGCGGCTTCGCGTGCATTCCATTTTCCCAGCAGATCCGGGCTCGGTGCGGTGCCCATGAGGCCGGGATGCACGATTCCGGTGTACTTCACATGCGGCACATGGCGACTCGTGGCGCTCTGGCCGGAGAAGTCCCAGACCGCCTTGTATGCGTCGGGAAATTGGTCCGTCAGGAATCCGCCGCCGTTGAGCTTGGCGAAGATGCCTGTGTAACCCCAGCCCTGACCTGCCAGCGGTCCGGAATCCTCCTGCGGTATCGGTCCGACATCGAGGATGTCGACGATCAGCAGATCACCCGGCTCGGCGCCTTCGATGGCGAACGGTCCGGAAAGGGTGTGCACGTTGTTGAGCGGGGCGTTGAGGATGTCCTCTGCGGAATCGTCGTTGTGGATGGCACCGTCGAACCACTCGCGGCAGTGTGCGCGGAAGGTGGCGCCGGGCTTCACCGTGACCGCGGGCGGGATGTCGGGGTGCCAACGATTGTGGCCGATGATCTGCTGGTCGGTGAACGGCTTGGACGAGTCCAACCCGAAGAGCAACTCTGGCACGGCGACCTCCTGGCGACGCTGGTGTGCGGCCGGGCCACACACCAGTGCTCGGCACGATGATTCCGGATGGAATCATTCGTGAGTCACGATATCGCGAAATCTGCCGCGATGCGCTGGATGAGGAAAGACGCTGCAGCACAACAGTATCGAGTACTCGTCTGCGAGCCGCGTCCGTATGCCGGGCGTGTATACCGCACGCGGGTACGCCAACGCCGAGCAGTTGTCGGCGCTAAGGTCGATGCATGCCGACCTACGTGTTCCGCTGTGCTCAGAGGTGCGTCGACGTCGAGGAGATCCACGCGATGGCCACGGTGCCGACCGAAGTGGTCTGCCCGGCGTGCGGTGCGAGTGCGATGCGGATCGTGGGTTCACCGGCACTCGGGACGGGGAACAGTCCGGCGATGCGCGCGCAGGATGCCACCCGTGCGACCGCAGAAGCACCCGCCGTGGTCTCGTCGGTGCCCGGTGTTCGCCGTCGCGCCACACCCGTGACCACGAACCCGCTGCATCGGAAGCTCCCGCGTCCCTGACGGCTTCATGTCGGCCGACACCCAGGCGCCCGAACGCGGCGAGGTCCGGATAGGGCGCAGACGCTACGGTGGAAGACCGTGAGCACCTCAGTGACCGATGCGGTCCATGACTTCCTCGTCGCCCGACTCGGTGTCGAACCGCAGCGTGCGTCGGTGACTTTCCTGGGAGTCGAAGCGATCGACGTCGAGCGTTATGTCGTCGACGACGATGTGGTGTTCGCGACTGTTGGTTGCTCACGTCACCCGATGACCGATCCCGGCGATCTCCATCCCGATCCGGTCCGTGGGCCCCGCGCCGAACTGGTCGTGCGGATGCACGCGGGTGTCGCGATGCCCGGTGTGCACCGTCGACTCGCCACCGTGGCGGCGGCGCCCGCGGTCGAAGGTCTCGTGCTCGATGCGGATGCGCTCGTCGATCTCGGAGAACCCCTGTGGGACGGTGCGCCGTTCACGGCCCTGCTGACCGGCGCGGACGAACTGGGTGAGATCGCCTTACCCGAACCGATGGCTCCGGTGCGCCTGCTTCGGGCTGTTCCGATCACGGCGAACGAGGCCGCATGGGTGCTACTCAAAGGTGCCGACGAACTGCGTGAGGCGTGGGCGGAGGCCAACATCGACGTCGCAGATCCGCGACGTTCGCCGGCCAGCATGTGAGCGGTGGTCTGCCCGGCGTACACGAGGGTGTACACCCGCAGGTCGGCGCTGGTCTAGAGCCAGTGGCTTCGTCGGAAGGTCGCCCAGAGGGCTCCGCACACGATGAGCATGGCGAGGCACAGCAGTCCGAATCCCTGCCGGTCGTGCATACCGGGCAGGATGTCGAAGTTCATCCCGTAGAGCCCAGCGACCATGGTGGGCACCGCGGCGATCGCCACCCACGCGGAGATCTTCCGCATGTCGCTGTTCTGTTGGATGCTCACTTTCGTGGCGGCGGCGTCGAGAAGTGAGCTCAACACCTCGTCGTACTCCACCACGCGTTCGATGACCGTGCTCAGGTGATCGGACACGTCGCGGAACTGGCGGCGGATCTCCTTGGGCACGAGCGTGTTGTCCGACGCCAGTCGCGACATCGGGCCTGCCAACGGCGTCACCGCCCGCCGCAACTCGAGGACTTCGCGCCGGAGTAGGTAGACGGGCTCGATGTTCAACCAGCGCTGTTGTCGGGAGAACACCGTGCTCTCGATGGAGACGACATCGTCCTCCATACGCTCGGACACCGCCAGGTAGGAGTCGACGACCTTATCTGCGACCGCATGGAGTACCGCCGTCGGGCCGAGCGCGAGGCGCTCGGGTCTCGCTTCCATGCGACGTCGCAGGTTGTGCAGATGTGTGTGGTCGCCGTGGCGCACGGTGATCACGAAATCCCGACCCGCGAACACCATGATCTCGCCCGTCTCGACGACCTCGCTGGCCTTCTCCATCGACTCGTGCTCGACGTAGGAAACGGTGCGAAGAACGAGGAACTGCATGTCGTCGTAGACTTCGAGCTTCGGGCGCTGGTGCGCGTGGACGGCGTCCTCCACGACTAACTCGTGCAGACCGAACACCTCACCGACGCCGGTCATCTGTTCGTCATCGGGGTGTGCCAGTCCGAGCCAGACGAAGCCCTCACCACTCTCACGGACCTTCGTGAACGCGTCGGAGTACGTGATCCGACCGGGCTGGCGGATTCCGTCGACATAGACCGCGCAGTCGACCACCGCACGCGCGACGGGAACAGGAATCCGGGGGAGCGTCCGCGACTGACGGGCGTTGCGTCCGCCTGGGCGCAGATTGGACATTCCGCCGGGACGGAGGTTGGGCATGGGCACGGTGTGGATGCTACTCGCGCAACCGGTCTCGGAAACGTCGCCAAGCCACGTCAGCAGGCATGCCCGTGACCGGGCGGGCCTTCCCTCGACGTCGCCGTCGACATCAGACGGGTGCGCTCAGCCACCGCTGACGCGTTATACCGTGAACCCCGTGCTCACTCGTGTCTGGTCCACAGCCGTGCTCGCGGTCGTCGCGTTCCTCACAGCCGGGGTGCTTGCCGGCTGTTCGAGCCCGTCGAGTGAGGCCGACTCGACCGGCCGACTGCTGAGGGTGGGCGCAGGCGACACCTCTGCGCTGGAGGTGATGGCCGAGATCTACGCGGGCGCCTTGCGCGACGTCGGGGCTCCGGTCGCACACCAGGTACGCATCGGTGACGACACCAGCCTGCTGGCCGACATGGACAAGGCCGCCCTCGACCTCTTTCCGGCCTTCGGCGGCGATCTGCTCTCGGCACTTGCGCCGTCATCGACCGCGACGACGGCCGAGGATGTCTACGACGAGCTGAATCGCTCTCTGCCCCAAGGTGTCTCGGTGGGGGATGCGACGCCGGTGAGCGCGACTCCGCAGGTGTTCGTCGCGACGTCGCTTGCGCAGTCGAGTAACGCCACCGACTTGTCGGAATGCGGGAGGCTTCCCGCAGGAATGCCCGTCGTGGTCGTCGACCGCGCGGAGCCCGGTGTCATGTCGGCGCTCGCCGCACAGGGATGTCGGTTCGGTCCGGTCGAGACGGTCGGATCGGTGCGTGAGGTGATCGCACGCGTCGGGACCGGAGACTCGGCCGGGGTGCTGTCGGCCCTCGACGCCGCAGTGGCGCTCGATGCCTCCGCCCCTCAAATCCAGGCGCTCCGGGTGTCCACCCCCACGCAGAGCGGGGCTCGGGGCTCAACCGCACCGGATTCAGCCGCGCCGGGGACCCCAGCCCGCGGAGAGACCGCCGGTCCGCGAGCACAGAACCTCGTTCCGGTCTTCCGCACAGCGGCGCTGACGCGTAGCGAGGTCAAGCAGATCAATCGCGTCGCGGGCGAGATCACGACTGCCGACCTCGCCGAACTGGCTCGTCGCGCGGACGAGGGCGCCGAGCCACGCGACCTCGCGGTCGGGTGGCTCGGCGAGCACAGCTTGTAGATCCCGAGAGGTCAGCGGAACGACGATGTAACGCGCTTGGTCACGCTCGCGACGAGACCCTGGTACTTCGATGCCACCAGACGTACCCAGATGTCGAGCACGATCGCGTCGGCGCCGATCAGCACGCGCGCCTTGTTCTTCTTCACGCCCTTGATGATGGTGTCTGCCGCCGACGACGCAGAGGTGCGCGCGAGGTACTTGTCGAAGAACTGCGCGAAGTTCGCCTGGTCGTAGTCGTCGGCGACGGTCGCGTTGCGTGCGATCGCGGTCTTGATGCCGCCGGGATGCACGCACGTGACGCGCACGGGGTGCTTGGCGATGAGCATCTCCTGGTTGAGTGCTTCGGTGAACCCGCGGACAGCGAACTTTGCCGAGTTGTACGCCGCCTGGCCCGGCTCCGACAGCAGACCGAACAGCGACGACGTGTTGACGATGTGACCGTCACCAGAGGCGATGATGTGCGGTAGGAACGCCTTCGTGCCGTTGACCACACCCCAGAAGTCGACGTCCATCACGCGCTCGATGTCCTTGAACTCGGTGCGCTCCACTTCGCCGTGGTGAGCGATACCCGCATTGTTGAAGACCACGTTGACCTTGCCGTAGTGGCCCATGACGGTCTCGGCGTAGTCGAGAACCGCTTCGCGCTCGGCGACGTTGAGGATCTGCGCATGCACCGGTGCACCGGCCTCGGCGACGAGCTTCTCCGTCGTGGCGAGACCGTCGGGGTCGACGTCGGAGATCGCGAGCTTGGCACCCTGCTGGGCCAATTTCACGGCGAGCT
This sequence comes from Gordonia otitidis NBRC 100426, assembly GCF_000248075.1. Taxonomy (GTDB): domain Bacteria; phylum Actinomycetota; class Actinomycetes; order Mycobacteriales; family Mycobacteriaceae; genus Gordonia; species Gordonia otitidis. Next base: position 12,953 of record NZ_BAFB01000093.1, read on the forward strand.
CGCGGCCCATGCCCGAGCCGGCGCCGGTGACGACGACGACCTTGTCGCGAAAGTCCTTCATGATGTCCTCCTGTTGTTGACGTGATTGGCGGGCGTCACCGCGGTGAGGGTGCACCACGGTGGGTAAGTCGTGCGCTAGAGAGTGATCAGGTGCGGATCTCGGCCGGAGCCGAGTCGTTCTCGATGCGCGACTGCTCGTGCGCGACATCGTAGGCAGCGACGTCGAATTTGCGGGTCTGCCTACGGAAGTTGAAGGTGAATCCGGGCCACAGTGTGGTGATGTTGCCGTTCTCGTCGGCGTACCAGGATGCGCATCCGCCGTTCACCCAGACGCTGTTTCGGAGCGCGTGCTGAATGTCCCGGTTGTACTGGCGTTGCGACGTCGCGGTGACATCGCAACGCGTGATTTGTTGTGTACGAACGGTTTTCAGGTAGTCGATCAGGTAGTTGAGCTGCGACTCGATCATGTAGACCATCGAGGTGTGTCCGAGGCCGGTCGACGGTCCGATCATCAGCATCATGTTCGGGAAGCCGTGGACGAACGACCCCTTGTATCCCTGCATCCCGATCGTGTCCCAGGCCTGCGCCAGCGAGCGTCCATCGGCGCCGACGATGCAGTCGAACACAGGTGAGTCGGTGACGTGGAAGCCGGTTGCGACGATCAGCACGTCGATCTCCCGCTCGGTGCCGTCGGCTGTCACGATGCTCGACGGTGTCACGCGTGCGATGGGGTCGGTGACGAGGTCGACGTTGCGTCGATCGAGCGCCGGGTACCAGGCGTTGGATCGCAGTATTCGTTTACAGCCGACCTGGAAGCGTGGGGTGACCTTTTCGCGCAGTTGGGGGTCGCGAATCCCACGCAGGATGTTGGCGCGGGCGACCATCTCGACCGGTTTGAGTGCCGTGCGCGAGTGCGTGAGACCGAAGGCGATGAACTCGTTGAAGGCGTACACGCCCGCGCGGCTGGCGCGCTGAACGATCGGTGCGTTCTTGAACAACCAGTGTTCGACCGCCGTGTACGGCCGTTCGGTGCGGGGAACTATCCAGGGTGCCGTGCGCTGGTAGACATCGAGGTGGTCGACCTTCTTGGCCACCTCGGGCACGATCTGGATGGCCGACGCCCCCGTGCCGATCACGGCAACGCGTTTGCCGGTGAGGTCGACGTCGTCGTCCCAGCGTGCCGAGTGCATGATCGTGCCGCCGAATGACTCGATACCGTCGATCTCGGGAAGATTGGGCTCGCACAACGGTCCGACTGCGCCGATCAGATGCTGCGCGCGGTAGGTCGTCACGCTCTCGGCATCGGGGTCGGACTGTGTCGACACGGTGTCGATGAACCAGCGACGTTCGTCCTCGTTCCACGCTGCGCGGATGACCTCGGTGCCGAACCTGGCCTTGTCACGCACACCGTAGTGGTCGGCCACGTCGTTGATGTACCGGTAGATCTCGGGCTGATGCGAATAGGACCGCGACCATTGCGGGTTGGGGGCGAACGAATACGAGTACAGGTTCGATGCGACGTCGCACGCGGCGCCCGGGTAGGTGTTGTCGCGCCAGGTGCCACCGAAGTCGGCGCCTCGATCGAGGATGACGTAGTCGGTGAAGCCGTTCTGACTCATCGTGATCGCCGCGCCGAGCCCGGAGAATCCGGCTCCGACGATCGCGACCTCAACATTGTGCGTTGTCATGGTCATCACACTAGGAGCCTATTGAACCGTAGTCAATAGGCTATTGAATGATGGTCAATAAGACGCCTAGAGTGGGGGTGTGACCCAGGCGAAGCGCACCAGGATGAGTCCCGAGGCCAGACGCGACCAACTGATCGCGCTCGGACTCCAGATGATGTCCGAGCGTCCGCTCGACGAGGTGTCCATCGACGCGATCGCGGAGGTCGCGGGTGTATCCCGTGCGCTGTTGTTCCACTACTTCGATTCCAAGCAGGACTTCCACGTCGCCATCGCGAGGGCGCAGGGGGAGGAGATGCTGCGGCTGACGGCGCCCGACGAGTCCCTCGACGACCCGCTCGCCATTCTGTCGAGCTCGTTGTCGGCCTTCGTCGACTACGTCAGTGAGCACCGCAGCGCGTACACGGCGTTTCTGCGCGGAGCGTCGAGCACCGACCCGGCGATGCGCGCAGTGATCGACGGCACCCGAGAGGCCATGGCCGAGCGAGTCCTCGACCACGCGCCGGCGCTCGGGGTGGAGGTCACGCCTGCGGTACGACTGGCGACGTTCGGGTGGATCGCCTTTGTCGAGGAGGTCACCATCGGTTGGCTCACGGACGAGCAGATCAGCCGCGAACAGTTACTGGCGTTGATCGGATCGTCGCTGCCGGCGATCGCCGTGGTGGCCTCCGCGTAATCCGTCGGCGGCCGCCGACTTCCCGGTCTTCAGCGGCGTGAGTTCACGCGACGGAGACGGCGCAGCGCTTCGGAAGTGGGGGCCGATCTCGCTGAGCAGCGCAGCGGCCGCAGGGGATTCGGGATCACGCCACACCACCCCGAGACGGGACCGTGCGTCCGGATCGGAGATCGGCAGGCTGACAATGTCGTTCCATGACGCTGCCGTACTCGCGCTGAGGGCGGCGACGCCGAGTCCGCGCGTGGCGAGCATGCGTGCCAGCGACGGTGACGCAACCTCCCAACGCGGACGTCGCATCTGCCCCTGGCGCGCGAGCAGTGCGTCGAGCGCCGCGCGGGCGCCTGTGCCGCGGGTGAGTGAGATCAGGTCGATGTCGGCGATCTCGTCGGGTGAGACGGTGGATCTGGTCGCCCACGGGTGATTACGCGCGATGACCGCATGCAGAGCGTCGTCGACGATGACCCCCGATGGTAGGTGCTGCGGTGCATCCCCCGACCAGGCTGCGATCGCGACATCGAGCTCCCCCGACTCGACCTCCTCGATGAGCGCTGTCGAGATGCCTTCGCGGACGGAGATCTCGACGCCGGGATGGTCGTGATGCAGTCGAGCGATCGCGTCGAAGACCGGTCGCCAGGTCAGGCCGCTCACGGTGCCGACCCGCAGGGTCCCGGTGATGAGGCCGCGGAGATCGTCGGCTGCTGCCGCGACGGCGTCGACTCCCTCGACTGCGGCGCGCAGGACGGGCAGTACCAGCTCTCCCTCGCTGGTCAACATCACCCGACGGGTGGTGCGTTGGAGGATAGCGATGCCCAGCTCGCTCTCGAGCTGGCCAACTGGAGTCGCGTCGAGAACGGACTGATCACGCGGATTCGCGTGACTTTCGACCCACGTCCGCTCGTGGCGAGCTGACCACCGTTGACAGTTGCTGACTCCTCGCCGCATCCGACAGTGAGCCACGAACGTCGTCGATGAATGCCCGCATCGTCCGACGCGCGCGGTCGGTGTCGGGGTAGCGGGTGCGCAGCGCTAGCCCGCGGTCGGTGCGCGAGATCCAGAATTGGGCGTCGTCGGCGGTCGAGACATTGGAGATGTGATGTGCGGCAATGGATTCGTGCAAGCGCGCACCCGGCAGTGTTCGATAGTCGATGTAGGAGACCATGAAGATGTCGGAGCGGGCCTGTCGAAAGCCGCCGACGTTGGCGATGACCTGCGGGACGGGTATCTCGCCGAGGTGGATGGCGCGCCGCAGTGCCGGCCCCGTGCGACGCGCCGTCGCGGACAGGTCGCCGGTGCTCACCACGCGCACCGGTGCATTCGTGGTGAACCAGCCGACCGCGTTGAGCCACCTGTCCTCACGTCGGGTGTGCATCGGGAAGATTGTCGCGAGTTCGGGCCCGCCGCCGAGTCTGCGCACGGCGTCGGCCATCGCCGAGAGCACACCTCCGAAGAGCGTGGTGCCATTGCGCCGGCAGAACTGCTGAAACAGCGTCGCCGACGAGTCGTCGAGCAAGGGTTCGATAGCGGTCCGCTGTGGCGCTCGCTCTCCCAGGCGAACCCCGAGATCGAGCGGGAAACCGGGCAACTCGCCGTCGACAGCGTCGAAGAAGCGCAGCCAGTCGCGCATACGGTAGTCCGATATCGACACCGCCGTGGCCGACTGTTCGTCGTGGCAGTAGTCGATGAAGTTGCCGCACATCGGCAGATCGGTCAGCGGTGCTCCGTACCGGTCACGGTGCGCGGTGTAGAGGCGATGGAGATCGTCGATCACGATCGAGATGGAGTAGGCGTCCACATGTGCATGATCGAAGCCACATACGACCGTCGAACGGTCATCGCGATCGATGGCGCCGAGCAGGTACGCGGGAAACCCGAATGGCTGGCAGCCGATATCCAGTCGTTCCCACAGGGCGTCGCGCATCTCCGCTGGGCTACCCGGCCGAGACACCGACCTGGGAACCACTCGAAGAGCGGAGGGGTCGAGGCAGTGACGTTCGATGCCGGCGGTCCCGCGCACAAAGGAGGAATGCAAGGTGCCGTGCCGCGCGATGAGGTCGTGGAATGCCAGCCCCAGCGCATCACGATCGATCCGTCCCGGAAGTTCGAAGGTTCCCGCGAGCCAGGTGTGCGAGGTCTCTGCGCTGCCGAGGTGGATCGCCTGGTTGAAGGACGGGGGTATCGGTGACGAGACGGATCGAGCCGAGGTCGGATCCACTTCCCATTCGATGAGTTCACCTGCGGCAGGTAGATAGTGGTCGATCGTTGTCACCTGCATGTCAGCGACTCCCCGACACCGCTGCTGTGGCAGCCGTCTGAACGTGATCGCCGTCGATGACGTGGTCGCCCTCTAGTGCTACCGACCGGATGATGTCACGCAGACGGGTGAAATAGCGGTGAACCCGTGCCTGAGCCAATGGGGTGTCCGGAGTCTGGCTGCCGATGTACAGTTCGTCGTTGTCGCAGTTGATCCACATCGACGCATTGGCGGTCCGTCCCTCCCCGGTGAACATCACGGCTCGTTCGTAGGTCGGCGTACGGTTGCCGGGGAACCATCGGAAGTCGATGTAGGACAGCAGGTTCGGTGCTGTCATCACCTCGTTGGCCGTCAGCCCGGCGGCCACGAGCGCGGCGAGTGCCGCGGCGGTGGGGACTGCCCCGAGGTCGCGCGCTCGGGTTCGTCCGGCCCGTGCCGCAACGATGAGTTCCCGCACCGATGATGTTCCGGAGACCGGGAATTCGACCGGCGCGAACGCACAGAACCAGCCCTGCGCAGTTGCGAACTCGGGTGAGGCGGCGCGGGTGTTGAGGACCGTCATGCCGAAATACCGTTCCACGCCTGCGAGTTCGTGGTCGGTGGCGGCCACTGCTGCGTAGATTCCGTCGATCATCTTGCCGCCGGCATCGAGGCACACCTTCGTGAAGGCCTCGATCTCGGAACCGTCGAGCACGTGGAGCCGAAAGGGACGAACCGGAGCGGTTTCGCCCGGGGCGAGTCCGAGATCGAGAGAGAATCGCGGCATCCGAAACCCGTGTCGGGAGAAGATGTCGACCCATGTTCCGGTCTGCGTCGAACCGCCGGCATGCACCGCTGTGGCTGCCGACTCGAGTTCTGCGTAGTCGAAATAGTCTGCGCCTGCGTCAGTCGCTTGCGCCGCGTCGCGTCGTTCGTCGGGCGGAACGGCGCACAAGCCGCCGTAGATGCCGAGGAGTTCGTCGAGTGCCAACGCCTGCGAGACGCCGTCGGTGAGACCGTGATCGCAGGCGAGGTAGATCGAGAAGCTCCCGCGTCGCATGATGGCGCCGAAGGCGAAACCCGGGAACGACGTGCTCGGAGTCTCTTGTTCGAAGCGTCGGAGCAGATAGGCGGTCGTCGGTGGTCCGGGGACGAGGTGCCCGTCGTCGGCGATCTCGAACTCGACCGCTGCGGCGTCGACAACATGGGTATCGATGGCCTCTCCGCTCTTCCCGAACCACATCCTGAGTGCACCGTGGCGCCGGACGAAGACGGTCAGCGCCCAGGTCATCGCATCCGCATCGAGGTCGCCGTCGACGTCGGTGGCTGTCCCGATGAACGCGCGGTGCCGCATGCCGTCTGCTGCTGCCGCCATCGAGCCCCGCACGTGGTTCTCGGTGAGGAAGGTGATCGGGCCGTCGTGGGCGAGAGTCGACGCCGCTGCCGCCGCCGACTCCGCGGTCGGTTGCCACCGCAGCGCCGTACCGGCCTCGGGTCGCCATGTGTCCATCTGGATCATCCGCACGGTCGTCGTCTCCTGACGTCAGGCTGTTCTGGTGGTTTCGATCGGAACGCGGTCGCGCGCGATGTACTGGTCGAGCGACATCTCGAAGCCCTCGGCTGCGGCGACCCGCAACGTCTCACCGACGAGATCGATGAACTCACCGACGAGACCTGCCGAGTCGGTGGCCGGATACCGCGCAGACAGGGTGAGGCCATCGTCGACGCGTCCGATCCACAGGTAGACCTCTCGGTCGGAGTAGGCCTCGCTGCGTAGCGCCTGGGCTCGGCGAGCCGGCCACTCCGATGCCCCTGGCACACGACGCAAGTCGAGGTAGGACACGACGAATGCAGGTGCCGAGCACGCGCCCAGCAGTTCGGTCACTCGTCGGTAGGGCACACGGGAGTGGACTCTCGCGACGCCGAGTCCCGAGGCTGCGGCCGAGCATGCGTCTACGAACGTGGCTGCCGAACCGAGTTCGATGTGCAACGGCGCCAGTCCGACGTACCAGCCGACCGAGGTGAGGAATCTGCTCTCGTGACGGGTGTGCCACGGCATGACCAATCGGGTGTGGTGGTCGCCGGTCACACCCTGACACGCAAGCGCGATCGCAGCGAACACCGCGGCCTGCGTGCTCACCCCCACCGCGCGTGCGTGTGTGTTCAGTGCGCGGGCTTGGTCGCCGTCCGCGATGTACTCGGAGTACCCGATCTGGCGCCCACCGTCGTTCGTCTGGTGTGGACGACCGATCTCCGTCGGCAACCGATCGTGCGGCAGGAGCGGCGGCAGGTCCGAGAACCCGTCCCATGCCGCGACTGTCGGATGATCGGGAGTGACAGCGCCACCGGTCTCCCGGTCGATGCTGCTGAACTCGATGTGACTACCGACGGGATTCACCTCGACCTCTTCGTCGAGCAGCATTCCACGATAGAACTGCTGTATCTCGTTGATCGACAACATGATCGAATACGCGTCCATCACCAGATGGTCCGCGGCGAACACAACCGTGAACTGGTCGTCGGAGTCCACGGAGGAGAGAGGCGAGATGCTGACGACGCGGACGTGAGGCCAGGAGTGGGCTGAGAGCGACGCGTCGAACATGTTCGTCAGTCGACGTGCGAGTTCGGTGCCGTCAGGCACGTGCCCCACCACGTGCCTGCGTAGCCCTAGTCGGGCCTCTCGGTAGGTGCGGCGTATGACGCCCCCGGCAGCCGGTTCGCCGTATGCTGTGCGGTCGCCGATCGTATGGAAGGCCTCATGCCGACACAGCCATGCGCGTATCGCGACATCGAACACCTCTGGGTCGTACCGGTGTGCGATGGTGAACACCGCGCCGAGCCAGGATGGACGCGCGGGGGAGCCAGGCTGGCGCAGTATGGCCTCGTGCTCGTACGACAGCGGTCGCGTGTCGACCTGCCACTGAGACGGTGAAACCACCGCCGTCGGGATCCACTCGGTTGCGATTCCGCCGTCGAGCGGATAATCCGAGATCTCGGTGAACTTCATTACTTCGAATGCGCCTTTCACGTGTTTGTCGCGATATCGCGGAGCAGCACGAGAACCCTTGGGGGACCGGGGGTGAAGAGCGTCGGTGCGCATCGTTGCGCTGAGCCGGACGACGCAGCCCTGAGTGCCACGAGCGTGTCGAGAGTGAACAACTCGCGGATTCGATACGACTTCCGGGTGGCCGAAACAGAGCCAGAACTCAGACAATTGCGTCGTCCGTCATCTAGACGATAGACCCCGAAATGGGGGACGCGCATCGCCGCGCCGCGGTGACGTCGATCACTGTACGACGGTCAGCCTGTGTTCCGGAAATATTCAGACGAATCGAAATACGTTGCGCCACAGATGCACACAGATGAATGTGTGCGTCGACACAGGAGTCAGCGGTTGCGGTCCCGCTGCTACCTCGCCTAGCGTGGACCGTGATCGTGAGCGGCTGGAACGGTTGCGAGGTCGGCCGATCCGTGATGGGAGTCGGCGATGCCGCCGTCGGGACCACACGTCGCATGTGTGGTGCCGCTGGTCCGTTCTCCGGCGTCGGTGACGAAGTCGTCGTCACGCGTGAATTGATGTCGGCAATGGCGCCGTCTTGTTTCTGAAGAACCCGAAAGACGTTGTGCATTCGTCTGTTTCGTTCTCCTTGCAGGAATTGTCGTGTTGGCATCCGGTGCCTCGACCGCCTGCCGGACACCGAGGAGTTGATTCCTTGTCGCCACTGCCAGCGATCGAGACCGAGGGGCTGACCAAGAAGTTCGGACGGTCGACCGCGGTCGACGACGTCGATCTGTATGTACCGCAAGGAACTGTGTATGCGCTCCTCGGCACGAACGGAGCGGGGAAGACGACGACCGTCCGCATGTTGGCGACACTGATGCGTCGTGACAGCGGTCGCGCGCGTGTATTCGGGTACGACGTCGAAGACGAGGCGACCGCGGTGCGTGGCCTCATCGGTGTGACCGGGCAGTATGCATCCGTCGACGAAGACCTCACGGCGCGTGAGAATCTCGTGATCTTCGGTCGGCTCGTCGGATCTTCCGGACGTGCTGCGCGCGCCCGAGCGGCAGACCTACTCGACGAGTTCGGCCTGGCCGCCGCGGCTGATCGCGCGGTTCGGCACTTCTCCGGCGGCATGCGTAGGCGACTCGACCTCGCTGCGTCGATGATCACCCGTCCGCGACTGCTCTTCCTCGACGAACCGACGACGGGACTCGATCCGCGCACCAGAAAACAGATGTGGGAGACGGTGCGGCGATTGGTGTCTGCAGGGTCGACCGTGCTGTTGACAACACAGTATCTCGACGAAGCAGATGAGCTCGCAGATCATATCGCTGTGATGGATCGAGGCCGTGTTGTTGCCGACGGCACCGCGGCCGAACTGAAAGCCAGAGTCGGGGACACATCGGTGACACTCACGCTGAGCGACCCCACCTGTGCCACCTCGGCAATGGCAATCTGCGCCCCGTTCGCCTGCGGCGACGTCGTGCTCGAGGGGGCTGAACCACGAGTGGTCGTGCCGAACGCCGGAACCGACGTCCTGCCAGAGCTGCATTACGAATTGCGCGCAGGCGGAATAGAACTCGATGCGGTGACTGTCGGTCGACCCAGCCTCGACGAGGTCTTCTTCGCGCTGACCGATGGCGACGTCAGCGCGCGGCCCGACACCGGGCCTTCCGACACGCAGCGGGGTGCGGCGTGACATCCTCTGTGGATTCCGTATCGGCGGACGACAAGGTGGGTCGGCGTCCGCCGTCTCCGAACAGAGTCCCCGTCCGCGCGGCGATCGGACAGTCGGCGACGATGGCACGTCGGGGGCTGCTGAAGATCAAGCACAACCCGCAGCAGTTGTTCGACGTGATCGTGCTTCCGATCGTGTTCACGATCATGTTCTCCACGATCTTCGGCGGCGCTATCGCCGGTAGCGTCAAAGCCTATCTGCCGCTCTTGATTCCCGGTGTTCTGGTGCAGGTGTCGGTTGCCGCATCCGTGGTCACCGGTGTGCAGTTGCGCGAGGACCTCGACAAAGGCGTCTTCGACCGATTCAAGTCCTTGCCGATCGCCCGCATCGCACCGCTCGCTGGAGCGCTCGTGGCCAACGGTGTGCGTTATGTCGTGGCGACGGTGATCACCGTCGCGGTCGGAATGCTCATGGGGTACCGCCCCCACAGCTTCGGCGGTCTGGTGCTCGCGTGCGTACTCGTCGTGCTCGTCGCCTTCACGCTCAGTTGGGTTTTCGCTCTGCTCGGTGTGTTGTTGGACAAGGCGTCGACCGTTCAGGGTGTGTCGATGTTGGTGCTGATGCCGATGACATTCGTGTCCAACGCCCTGGTCCCCATCGCCACCATGCCCGGTTGGATGCAAGCCATCGCTTCGGTCAACCCGGTCTCGCATCTGGTGTCTGCTGCGAGAGCGCTGGCAGACGGGCAGGCCGCCGGTCTGCAGATCGCTTACACCCTCGCCGGCGCAGCCGCTGTACTGACCATCTTCGTCCCGATCACGTTGCGTACCTACATGCGGAGAACATGACATGACACTGGCACCGCTCGCTGCGAGCGACTCGAATCGACTCGGGAAGACGCACACAATCACCCTGTCGGTTGTCGTTCCCGTCTACGACGAGGAGTCGACGATCGGTGAGTGTCTGGACCGACTATGTGCTCAGATCGCCCACATTCACGAGATCATCGTGGTGGACAACAACAGCACCGATCGCGGGCCGGACATCATCAGGGCTCTGGCGCAGAAGTTTTCACAAATTCGGCTCATCACTGAGCCGCAGCAGGGACTTGTGTTCGCGCGCAATGCCGGAATGAACTCTGCCACGGGTGATCTGGTGGCACGCATCGATGCGGATACGCGAGTCGGTCCCGACTGGGCGGAGACCATCGTCGATTTCTTCATGGCTGACGGCGCGCAGGCATGGTCGGCGTTGTGTGGTCGCGGCGAGGCGTATGGGGTGCCGTTCGACGGCCGTTTCGACAAGTGGAAGATCAGGCTCCATCCGCTCAATCGGGATCGGGAGGTTCGCGCACCGTCGGAGATTCCCGTGCTCTATGGCTCGAACATGGTTGTGCGACGCGAAGTGTGGTCTCGTATCCGCGATCGTGTGAGCATGCGTCGGGACATCTTCGAGGACGTCGATCTCGGACTGTGCGTCCAGGACGCGGGTGGACGCAACGCCTTCCTGCCTGCGTTGACGGTGGGAGTCTCGCCGCGACGGATGGAAACCGGTATGTCGTCGTTCGTGACATACATGAGTTTCCTGCCGCGAACATTTGCGCTTCACCGACGGTATGGACTCGCGCTCGGCGCAGCGGCTGTCTACCTACCGGCGTTGACGGCGCTCCACGGCGCGCGACTGTTGGTGTTGCGTTCCTACGATCCCGAGACGGGCGGTTTCGGGGTACGAAACATGCTGCGTCAACGGCACGATCGACTACTTCCGTGAGCCGGTGACGACGTGTGTGACTATGTCGGCCGCGGCCGTGACCGCCTCTGTCGGATCGATCATGCTACGTGCCACGTCGGCAGCTCGCTCCGCGACCTCCGGAGACAGCAGTGTGCCGAAGGCTGCCAGGAGGTTCTCTGTCGTCACCCGGGCGACAGGAAGGGTGGCGCCCAGGCCCGACGTCGTGATCGCGCGGCCCCAGATCGGTTGGTCTGCGCCGAACCAGGTGACGAGGGTCGGAAGGCCGGCCCGCAATCCCGCTGCCAGCGACCCGGCGCCGCCATGGTGTACGGCTGCGCGGCAGAGCGGAAGGATGCTGCGGTGATCGATATGGCCGACCACGCGGATGTCGTCGGTCGCGGTTACATCTGCACTCGACATGAATCCACTCCAGCCGCCCGAAACAAGAAGACGCACACGGTGTTGGGCCGCCGCCTCGCGGAAGGCGGTCGCCAGGCGGTCGGGATCGCGGGGCATCATGCTCCCGAAACCCACGTAGACCGGCGGGTCCCCCGCGTCGAGCCAGCCGCGCAGATCATCATCGAGCCCCGTGTCGCCGACACCTGCGCGCTGGCGTGGGGCGAGATCGAAGAACCCGACCAGTGGGCGGCGTCGATTCCATTCGGCCGCAAGGCCATCGAACAGCACCGGATCATACGCTTGGATCTCGGGAACGCCCGTCGTCTCTATCTGCGATGCATAGGCCGTGCGCGCGGGCGGAAGACCGATGTCGGCACGCAACGTGTTCTCGGCACGACGCGTCGCGAACCACAGGGTGTGCTCGACGAGGCGCCAGCTCCACAGGTTGAGCGCCCCGGGGCCGTCGATACCGAACTGGGCAAGCAGCGAGGTGCTGCGGTTGGGGCGGATCGGACAGTAGTGGAGCGGAATGTGCGGGATCGCACGAACCTGCGCCACGTTGTGAGCTCGTTCCTGCCCGGCACTCGTGGCGACGACGGCATCGGCGCGTTCGGTCAGGTCGAGCAGCTGCTGCTGCATCTCCCGGCCCCCACGCACGCTGATCTCGGAGATGGCACGCAGACGGCGCAGCGGATTGCGCGACTTGAGATCGGACCGGACGAGGTCGGAGTCGAGGAGTTCGCGCGTCTGGCCGCCGTAGGGTTCGGTAGCGATACCCGCCCCACGCCCGAACTCGACGAGGTCCGGTGGCGCCGCGAGGGTGACGTCGTGGCCTCGGGTGTGCAGTTCTGTCGCGAGCGCGACAGCAGGTTGCGCGTCGCCTCGACTTCCATTGACTGCCAACACAATACGCACTCCGCAGTTCTCCGTTCGTCGGCGCTCGTCGAACTGTTGACGACTCCGATCCTACGCATTCCGCGCAGTCCTGCAGTGCGGTCACACCGGAGGTCCACGACATGACGACTACACAGCACAAGACAACCGCGCGGCAACCGGTCGGCGCTCGCATGCGTCCTACGCGGCAAGCGAGCCGAGGAAAGGCCGAGGCCGTGTCGCGCCTCGCCGACGAGGATTCCACCTACTGGTTGTTGGACCGAGGCCTCGGGTGGTCGGTTGTGCTCCAACTGGTGTGGGAGATTCCCGGACCTCTCGATCCCGCTGTCGTCTCCGCGTTTGCCGACAGTCTCTCGCGTGGCGTCCTACACCGCAGGGTCGTTGCGCCGCGCGTACCGGGTGCGCGTCCGAGTTGGGTGAGCGCTGACGGTGTCCTCGCGCCCGTGCTCGACTCCGCGCGCGTTGCGTCGTCCGATACCCACCGCTGGGCTACGTATGTGCTCGCCGAGGTGCAGCTGGATGCGCAGGGCGGTCGGTGCTGGCAGGTTCGCGCAGCGGTGACCGAGTCGGGCGACACCTTGCTGTCGCTGTGCGCGCTCCACCTGGTGACCGACGGTCGCGGCCTGATCACAGCAGCCCGCCGGGCGCTGGCCTCCGACGGAGGCGAGACGGTGGCCGAACGGTCCGCAGCGCAACCTCCGACGCTCGTCGCTGACGGGCTCGATGTGGTGAGGCAGGTGCGGGCATCGACGGTCGGAGTCGCCCGCGCCCTGCGTCATCGTCGAGGAACCTCCGATCCGGTGGGCGATCCGCGCCCGCAACGCTCGACCCCGGCGAGCCGCGCACGGTCGGCCGAGCCGCGGTGGGCGACGGTGACGGTGTCGGCAAGCGAATGGGACGCGGTGGCCGCCCGCCACGGCGGCACTCCGAATGCGTTGTTCATCGCCGTCGTCACCGGCCTGCTCAGATCGGGAGGTTACGCGCCGATGGGCGTACCGCTGAAAGTCGGTGTCCCGGTTGACAGGCGGAATGGCACCGACGACGACCGTGCCAACGCGACCGCAGGCGTCTCGGTCCTGCTCACCGACGATCCGGCTCCGGGAGAGGATCTCTCGCGCATTCGACGCGCATGCAAAGAGGCCTACACCCGGTTGGCGAATGGCACTCGCGCACCTACCGCGCACCTCCATCCGCTCGTGTGGCTTCTCCCGACACGGTTGCTGGTGTCGGCAGCAAGCGCGGGTTCGGGGATGCCGGATGCGGTCGTGTCCAATCTCGGCGACGTCGACGACGCAGTGCTGCGAGTCGGTGGACATCGTGCTCGCCGCCTCGCATTTCGCGGGACAGCACAGGGTGTCGACCCTGCAGGCGATCACCGTTTCGGTGACGGCGTCCAATCGTGGTCACTGCGGACATCCGAACACGTGACCTTCAGCGTCCTCGCGTTCGACGAGTCGGTGTTCGCCGACGAACACTCCCTTCGCGCGCTACTCGCCGAGGAGTTGGCCGCGTGGGGTCTGACGACTTCCGACATCTGGTGAGGAGCCCTATGACCGCCACAACCGAGACGACGACCGAGCGCCGGGCGTCGACACCCGGGGAGCGTTCCATCGAGTCAAATACTCCGCCACTTCGCGTGACCGGACCGGACGAGGCCTATCTGCTCGCGCAGGATCTCTTCGGGATCGGTTCGCCGATTCAGTACCTGTGGGTGTTCGAGGACGATCCCGGGCCCGGGGCAATCGAGGAGTTGCGCGACGGCCTCGCCCGCGGGTCCCTGCACCGCATGGTATCCCGGACGCGTGTCCCGGCCGCGCGGCACCGATGGGTGCGTTCGCTCATGCCTGCGGCTGGGCACGACGACGACACGATCGACGACGACGCGATCGCGTCGTGGGTCGACCGGCGCGTCCGGGACTCGGGAGTCGAACCGATCTCGGGACGCGGATGGCGGCTGGACTCGGCGACGACGACAGCCGGACATCGGGTCGTATCGCTGGTCGTCTCGCACATGGTCACCGACGGGCACGGGCTCTTCTCCGCTTTGGAAGCGGCACTGTCGAAAACGGCTGCTCTGCTTCCGGATCCCGCCGGAGTGCACGGTCGTCGCGTCCTCGGCGAGGATCTCGTCGACGCTGCCTCGCAGGTCCGCGCGGCCGGCAGGTCGGTGCGTGTGCTGGCGAGGGCGGGATGGCAGCAGTACCGGGACAGGCGAGCGGCGTCGGCCGCCGCCGACGGGGAAGTGCCCGCGACCACTGCTCGGACGCGGCCGTCGCGATTGGGCAGTCGATCACTCGCCGAGCCGGCTGATGGTTCTGGCCCCGACACCACGCTCGCGATCGTCGACGTCGACAGTGACGCCTGGGCGGAATGCGCACGCGCGCACGGCGGCACATCCAACAGCCTGTTCACCGCACTGCTGGCGGGCATCGTCGACCGTTCGGGGCTGCCGGTCGACGACGAGCTGCGCGTGTGCATCGCCGTGAGTACGCGCGACGGTGACACCGATCAACGCGCCAATGCCTCTGGTGGCGTATGGATTCGATTGGCGGGACCAGTTGGTCCGGGCGAGGGTCTCGAGGATATTCGTACACTGAGCAAGAACGCATTCGGCGAGTATGCCGCCAAACGACACGACCAGGTGGCAGACAATCTGCAGCCACTGGTGCGACTGCTACCGTCTCGCGCTATCGCCTCCATGATGCGATCGGTCCCAGGACCCGACACCACGGTGTCCAACCTCGGGAGGGTGCCCGACGCGGTCTTGCGGATCGGTAACTCGACGGCCACGCGATTTGCTGTGCGCGCTTTGGCATCAGGACTTCCGATCCAGGATCGACGGACGCGTGGTCCCGCGGTCGCCGCATGGGCTGCAGCGTACGGTTCACGAATCACGTTGACGTTCTTCGGTATCCATCCTGATCACTTCGGGGACTCCGACACGGTGCGCGCCATGATCGACGACGAGCTCACAGCGTGGAACCTGGAGCACTGGTTCTGGTGAGCGCACACGTCGCCGTCGTCCTGTACGGCAGCCGGGGCGACATCCAACCGGGTCTCGCGCTCGCTCTCGAACTCGAGGCACGTGGCCATCGTGTCAGCGTTGCGCTCCCGCCGAATCTGGCAGGCCTCGCCATCGAGGTCGGCCTGCACACGATCGAGATCGGTCTCGACACCCACACGGCGTGGTCGTCACCCGAGGCGGAGGCGGTGCGCGGTTCGCACGGACTGGCGCGCGCACGCTTCGCACTGGCAACGGTTCGTCGAGGGTTCACAGCGTTCGACGACTCGCTGGCGGCCGAGTTCGTCGACCCCGGCGCGCGCCTGTCCGACGTCGACCTCATCGTCGCCGCGCCGCTCTGCCAGGACCGGTGTCTTGCACTCTCCGAGCATCTCGGCACGTCGTTGGTGGTTCTGCGATTCGCGCCGATGTCGCACAACAGCGTGTTCGGTGCGATACCGGGTCTCACCGACTCCTGGTCGGCAGAGTGGAAGAGACGGTCGTGGCGTGTGACCGACCGCCTCACCTGGCTGGCAACCGGGTGGAACGAGAACCGATTTCGACGCAGGCTCGGGCTCCCGCGCGCGCGGGGGCCGCTTCCCGAGCGGATGCAACAGGCGGGGATCGTCGCAATCCAGGCCTACGACCGGGAGATCGAGCCGCGGCTGGAATCCGAGTGGGGCGCAACCAAACCGATCGTGGGCTTCATGGATCTGCCGCGCCGATCCAGGGTGGGAATCAGCGAAACCAGTGGGGAAGGTACCGATCTCGCCGAGTGGTTGGACGCCGGGACGCCACCTGTATTCGTCACGGTCGGCAGCATGTCGATCGCCGAACCCGTTGCCACACTCGACATGATCGTTCGCGCCGTGCGGGGTACCGGGCAGCGATGTCTACTCTCGGCAACCGACTACGACGGTGTGGGTCGTTCGGATCCCGACGTGTTCGTTGTGGGAGCGCTCGACCACGCTGCCGTCTTACCGCGGTGCCGCGCGGCCATCCATCACGGTGGAGCGGGGACCACGGGCGCGACATTGCGTGCGGGACTGCCGACGATGGTGTGTGCGGTGACGGCTGAGCAGCCGTTCTGGGCTGCTCGCGTCACTGCACTCGGTGTCGGCGTCGGACGGAGGTTGGCCTCGCTGACCGGTGACGACTGTGCCACGGGAGTCGCGGTGCTCACGAGCCGTTCCACCCGCGAGACCGCGCGTGAGCTGGCGTCGCGGATGACCGACCCACGCGAAGCTGTCGACGCTGCGGCACAGATCTGCGAAGCCCACCTCAGCCGTAGCCTGGCCCCAGCCTGAGGGACGCTGTCCGCAGACAGGCTGCTCTCCGACAAGGACTTCCAGAGACAGTAGAAGGGCCGTACCCGCGCGGGTACGGCCCTTCTACCGTCAGTGTGACCAGTCCGTCAGGCGAAAGCCTCGTCGAGGATCTCCTGTTGCTCGACGGCGTGCACCTTCGACGAGCCGGAACTCGGTGCCGACATCGGTCGACGCGAGATGCGACGCAGGCCCTTGAGCAGGTCGGGCAGCATCTCGGGCAGCCAGAGACCGAGGAACGGCCACGGACCCTGGTTGGCGGGCTCATCCTGAACCCAGACGAAGTCGTCGGCGTTCGGGTACTGCTCCAGCGTCTCCTGCAGGCGACGATGCGGTACAGGGTAGAGCTGCTCGACGCGGACCACGGCGATGTCGTCGCGACCCTCCTTGTCCCGGCGGGCGGCGAGCTCGTAGTAGATCTTGCCGCTGACGAGCAGAACGCGCTTGACCTTGCTGCGGTCGCCGTCTTGCTTGCGGAACTTCGGGTCGTCGATCACCGAGCGGAACTTGTCGTCGGTGAAGTCCTCGACCGGGCTGACCGCAGCCTTGTTCCGCAGCATCGACTTCGGCGTGAAGACGATCAGCGGTCGGCTGATGCCGTCGAGAACGTGGCGACGCAGCAGGTGGAAGTAGCTCGCGGGTGTCGACGGCTGCGCAACGGTCATCGAACCCTCCGCACACAGCTGCAGGAAGCGCTCGATGCGTCCCGACGTGTGGTCGGGGCCCTGGCCCTCGTGGCCGTGCGGAAGCAACAACACGACATCCGAGCGCTGGCCCCACTTGGCCTCGCCGGAGCTGATGAACTCGTCGATCACCGACTGCGCGCCGTTGACGAAGTCACCGAACTGCGCCTCCCACAGCACGAGTGCGTCCGGGTTGCCCACCGAGTAGCCGTACTCGTAACCGACCACCGCGAACTCCGACAGCGGCGAATCGTAGGCCATGAAGCGGCCTTCCGAGTCCGCGTCACCATCGAGTGGTGCGAGGTGATTGAGGGGTGTGTACTCGGAGCCGTTCTCGCGGTCGATGAGTACCGAGTGGCGCTGGCTGAACGTACCGCGGCGTGAGTCCTGGCCCGACAGGCGAACGGTGCGTCCCTCGAGCACCAGCGAACCGAAGGCCAACAACTCGGCGAATGCCCAGTCGATGTGTCCGTCGCGGCTCATCTCGTGGCGGCGCTTGAGTACCGGCTTCACGCGTGGGTGCGGAGTGAAACCATCCGGAGTGTCGTAGAACGCGTCGCCGATGCGCTCGAGCACCGACTTGTCGACGGCGGTCACGAGCTTTTGCGGCAGCGGCTGATCGGCTTCCACCGATTCGCTCGGCTCCGGGGTGAACTTCTCGAGTTCCTTGACCTCGTTGAAGACCCGTTCGAGCTGCCCCTGGTAATCGCGCAGCGCGTCTTCGGCCTCCTTGGTGGAGATGTCACCACGACCGATCAGAGCCTCGGTGTAGGACTTGCGGACGCCACGCTTGGTGTCGATCACGTCGTACATCGCCGGCTGGGTCATCGACGGATCGTCGCCCTCGTTGTGTCCGCGACGGCGGAAGCAGACGAGGTCGATGACGACGTCCTTGTGGAAGGCCTCGCGGTAGTCGACCGCCAGCTTGGCCACCCAGACGCACGCCTCGGGGTCGTCGCCGTTGACGTGGAAGATCGGGGCACCGATCATCTTCGCGACGTCGGTGCAGTACTCGCTCGAACGCGAGTGCTCGGGAGCTGTGGTGAACCCGACCTGGTTGTTGACCACGATGTGCACGGTGCCGCCGGTGCGGTAGCCGGGCAGCATCGCGAGATTGAGGGTCTCGGCCACGACACCCTGGCCGGCGAACGCGGCGTCGCCGTGCAGCATGAGCGGCATGATCGAGAACTCACGCTCTTCGGGTAGCTGGTCCTGCTTGGCGCGGACGAGCCCCTCCAGAACCGGGTCGACCGCTTCGAGGTGGCTGGGGTTCGCGGTGAGCGAGACGTTGATCTCGTTCTCGCCGAACATCTGGTAGTACTTGCCCTCGGCGCCGAGGTGGTACTTCACGTCACCCGACCCGTGCGCCTGCGACGGATTCAGGTTGCCCTCGAACTCGGTGAAGATCTTCGAGTAGGGCTTGCCGACGATGTTCGCGAGCACGTTGAGGCGGCCGCGGTGTGGCATGCCGATGACGACCTCGTCGAGCGAATACTCGGCGCTCTGGTCGATGACGGCGTCCATCATCGGGATGACCGACTCCGCACCCTCGAGTGAGAAGCGCTTCTGCCCAACGTATTTCGTCTGGAGGAAGGTCTCGAAGGCCTCGGCGGCATTGAGCTTGGAGAGGATGTACTTCTGCTCGGCGACCGGCGGCTTGACGTGTTTGATCTCGACGCGCTCCTGAACCCAGCGCTGCTGCTCGGGTTCGAGGATGTGCGTGTACTCGACTCCCACGTGTCGGCAGTACGCGTCGCGCAGGATCGACAGCACGTCGCGCAACTTCATCGTGTCCTGGCCGTGGAAGCCGCCGACCTTGAAGCTACGGTCGAGATCCCACAGAGTCAGGCCGTAGGTGAGGATGTCGAGATCCGGATGCGATGTGCGGGCGTAGCTGTCCATCATGAGCGGATCGGTGTCGGCCATGAGGTGCCCGCGGTTGCGGTAGGCCGCGATCAGCTCGAGTACCCGCGCGTTCTTGTCGACGACACCCGCGGGGATGTCACGACGCCAACGGATCGGCTCGTAGGGAATGTGGAACGCGGTGAACAGCTCGTCGTAGAACGCGTCGTCGAGCAGTAGTTCGTGGATTCTGCGCAGGAAGTCGCCCGACTCGGCGCCCTGGATGATCCGGTGATCGTAGGTGGAGGTGAGCGTCATCAGCTTGCCGACACCGAGTTCGGCGATCTGCTCGTCGCTCGCGCCCTGGAACTCCGCCGGATACTCCATGGCACCCGCACCGATGATGGCGCCCTGGTTCTTCATCAGACGCGGCACCGAGTGCACTGTGCCGATGGTGCCCGGGTTCGTCAGCGAGATGGTGACACCCGCGAAGTCGTCGGCGGTGAGCTTGCCGTCACGTGCGCGACGCACGATGTCCTGGTAGGCGGTGTAGAACTCGGCGAAACCCATTGTCTCGCAGTTCTTGATGGCAGCGACAACCAGGGAGCGGTTGCCGTCCTTGCCGACGAGGTCGATGGCCAGACCGAGGTTGGTGTGCGCCGGTGTGACGACGTTCGGCTTGCCGTCGATCTCGGCGAAGTGCCGGTTCATGTTGGGGAACGACTTGATCGCCTGGACGATGGCGTAGCCGAGGATGTGGGTGAAGCTGATCTTGCCGCCACGCGTACGTGACAGGTGGTTGTTGACGACGATCCGGTTGTCGATCATCAACTTGGCGGGAATTGCGCGAACCGAGGTGGCCGTCGGGATCTCGAGCGATGCGGCCATGTTCTTCGCGACCGCGGCCGATGCGCCGCGGAGAACTTTCTGGGTGTCCTCGCCTGCGGGCTCGTCGCCGCCCTTCGGCGCGGCCTTCGCGGTCGCCGGTGCCTTCTGCGAGCGCGACGAACCATCTCGGCTGGCAACGCTGTGACCCGAGGCGGCCTTGGTCGCAGTGGATTCGCGGGCGGGGGAGTTGTTGCCTGCCGGGCGCGGCGTCGGCTCCTGGTCGAGCGTCACCTGACGTGCGGCGGGCTTGTTGCCGTTGGACGACGTCCCGTTCGACGCCGACGAGTCCTTGGTGGAGGAAGCGCTCGTGGCGGATGAGGCGCTCGACGAGGCTGTCGCACTCTTGGTCGTCGGTGCGCTCTTCGTCGCTGTCGTGCTCTTCGTCGGCTGACCGCTTCGGGCCTTGCCGGTGCTACCGTTGCCACTCGATCCATTGGACGGCGAGGACGCGCCGTCCTCGCCGGGCCGGTAGTCCTTCAACAGGTCGTGCCAACTCGGGTCTACCGAGTTCGGGTCCTTTTTGAATTGCTGGTACATTTCGTCGACCAGCCACGTGTTTTGTCCGAAATCTGATATCGAACTGCTCACAGCGGTATCTCGCCTCAATTCCCTCTGGTGTCGGGTCGCTCGCTCGCGTCGCTAGCCCCTCGTGAAGACTACGGCGCACCACCTGCCCATGCTACGCGCGCGACGTTGCGCGCCATCTACCGGCCGCGACGACGCGATTGCGGCGCGGCCCCCATCCGCAGCCGGCGTTGCCGACTCGTGGCGGCAGACACGAACATCGCCTCAAGCAGGCTCGATACCGTCGGCGTCCGGATCGACACCTGCATCCCAGAACGCGCGGTACCTACCGCCTAACGACAACAGCTCGTCGTGTGTTCCCAACTCGACGATGCGGCCGTCGTCGACGACCGCGATGCGATCGGCTCGGGCAGCAGTTGCCAGGCGGTGCGCGACGATCACAGAGGTACGACTGCGTGTGACCGTCTCGCCCGCGGCGAGCACCAGCGCCTCCGTCGCCTGGTCGAGTGTCGCCGTCGCCTCGTCGAGTAGTAGGAGGTCGGGCTCGACGAGCTCGGCGCGGGCCAGTGCGATCAGTTGCCGCTGGCCCGACGACAGGCCACCCCCGCGTTCGCCCACCTGGTGGCGCATACCGCCATCGAGCCCTGAGATGACGTCCGTGGCACCCACGGCGAGCGCCGCGGCAGCGATCTCTGTCCGGTCGGCGTCGGGCCTCCCGTAGGCGATGTTGTCCGCGATGCTGCCGGTGAACAGGTGGGCTTCCTGTGGTACCAGCCCGATGCGGTGACGGTAGTCGAGCAGTCCGAAATCGCGGATGTCGGTCCTGTCCATCCGTACCTCACCCGAGGTGGGGTCGTAGAAGCGGGCAAGCAATTTCACCACCGTTGACTTACCTGCGCCCGTGCGCCCGACGAGGGCGAGTGACGATCCCGCCGGAATGGTCAGTTCCACGTCGCTCAACGCGTCGGCAGAGGCACCCGCGTAGCGGAACCCGACGTCGGCGAGATCGACATCGCCGCGAAAACCGTTCGCGGGAACGGGCACTCGGTCGGAGCGTGACTCGAGTGAACTGCGAGTGCGCAGGAGGTCGGCGATGCGGCGGAGGCCGACGACGGCCTGCTGGTATCCGTCGAAGACCTGTGAGAGCTGCTGAACCGGCCCGAACAACAGCGTCAGGTAGAGGATGAATGCGACGAGCGTGCCCGCCTGCATCGTGCCGCCGGCGATGCGATGCGCACCGACCGCGATCGCCACCGCGGTGGCGATGTCGGACATGAGGGTGATGAACGGGAAGTACACCGAGATCGCGCGTTGTGAGCGCATACGCGCACGCACCCACTCGAGTGTGCGGTCGGTGAAGCGCGCCATCGCCACGGCGCTGTTGCGATAGGTCTGGGTGGTCTTGATGCCCGCGATGTTCTCCTGGAAGTCGGCGTTGACGACGCTGACCAGTTCGCGTGACCGTGTGTACGCATCGGCGGCGACCCGCCGGAAGGCGACTGTCGCGGCGATCAGGATGGGGAACACCGGAAGGATGATCAGGCCGAGTTCGATGTCGGTGAGCAGCAGAGCGACGGTGACGCCGACGAGGGTGAGGACGGCGACGATCGCCGACGTCAGTCCCGTCTGCAGGAACGTCGACAGTGCATCGACGTCAGTGGTCATGCGGGTCATGATGCGGCCGGACAGCTCGCGCTCGTAGTAGTCGAGGCCGAGTCGCTGTAGGTGTGCGTAGCTGCGCACCCGCAGTCCGAACAGGACACGCTCACCGGCGCGCGTGGAGGTCAACGTCATCACCGCGCCGACGATCCATCCGATGGCGACGAGCGCGACACCGAACGCCGCGACCTCCCAGAGCCGTGTTTCGTCCGCGCGGTCTGCGGCGTCGAGAACAGCTCGCGCCAGGGACGGGAAGGCGAGACCGATCAGGGTGTCCAGCGAGATGCAGATGATGGCTGTTGCGAGGAGCAGGCGAACCGGCGAGAGGATTCCCCACAAACTGAACTGGCGGTCTTCCCGACGTACCGCTGCGGTGTCGACGTGGGGATTCTCGTCGGCGGGTGGCAATGCGTCGACCGCCCGAGTCAGTTGCGGCGTGGCCTGCATGGAGCCGAGAGCACTCGCGACGCCGCCGCCCCTGCCGGAGGGCCGACCGGGTGCGGGCGCGATGTGTGCCGCCGCTGACGTCGACGCCCTGTCTGCAGGTGCCGTGTCTGCAGATTCGGACTCGACGGGTGGCCACAGCCGGGCCATGAGGCCGTCGTCGATCGCCGTCGGTGTGTCGGGGGTCGGGGATGGTGGTGCGGTGCGGCCGGAGGTGGTGGTGCCTGCCGTCTCCGCGACGATCCCGGTCATCAGTTCGCGGAAGCGCGGACTGCGTGCGTCGAGTTCGGCGACCGTGCCGATGTCGGTGATGGTTCCGCCGTCGAGTACGGCAACGCGGTCGGCGAGCATCAACGTCGAGCGCCGGTGCGCGAGGACCAGCATCGTGGGTCTGCCGCTCCTACCCCCGCCTGACCCCGCGCCCGCATCGCTGTCTGCGTGTGCTCCGCGAAGGTCACGCAGGATGCGCGACTCGGTGGCGGCGTCGACGGCGGACGTGGCGTCGTCGAGGACGAGGACTCGCGGAGCGGCGTAGAGCGCGCGGGCGAGCGCGACTCGTTGCCGTTGACCTCCCGACAGTGTCAGACCGCGCTCACCGACGACGGTGTCGAATCCGTCCGGCAGAGCCGAGATGAACTCGAGCGCGTCGGCCCGCGCCGCGGCGTCGACGAGTCGCGGGTCGGGCGAACCGTCCGCGGAAGTTCGCTCGCCCGGTGCGGCGCCGAGGGCGATGTTGGCGGCAATGGTGTCGGAGTAGAGGAACGGTTCGTCGAAGACGACCGCCAGCGCGGTGTGCAGGCTGTCGGGGGAGAGGTCGGCGACGTCGTGGATGCCGTCCCTTGCGGTCAGAGACACCGAACCGGAGGTCGGCACGAGATAGCGGCTCGTCAATTCGGCGAGGGTCGACTTCCCGGAGCCGGGCGGTCCCACGATGGCAACGCACTCACCCGGAGCGATGTCGAGGTCGACGTTGTGCACCACGGTCTTGTCGCCGAACGCGAAGTCGACGGCGTCGAGCCGGAGCCCGAGCGGCCCGTCCGGCACCGTGCCGGTCTGTCGGTCGCCCGGATCGGTCGGTTCGTCGATCACCTCGTAGACGCGGTCGACGGCCGCGCGGGCCAATTGGGCACTGACGACCAGATTGGTGAGCAGCCGGGCGAGCGAGGTCATCGTGGCGACGTAGGTGGCGAAGGCGAGGAACGTGCCCGCGGTGATGGTGCCGTGCAATGTGAGCCACCCGCCGAGCGCGATCACCGCGACCATTCCCAACTGGGGGATGGCTGCCATCGTCGGCGCGAATCGCGCGTTGATCTTCGCCGCGCGCAGTCGTTTCGAGTACAGGTCGCCGGCCAGGCCGACGAGTTCGTCGACCGCGCGTGATTCCTGACCGAAGCCCTTGACGACGCGTACGCCCGTCACGGTCTCCTCGACGTGTTGTGCGACGTTGGCCGCCGCCTGCTGAGCAGACCACGTCGCAGCGAATAGCTTTCGGCGCGTGGTGAACACGACTACACCGACAATGGGGATGATGCTCAGAGCGACGATGGTCAGCAGTGGGGACAAGTAGGCCATGATCCCGATCGCGACCACGACCTGGACCGCCGCACCCGCCGAGAGCGGCACCACGGCCAACAGGCCCTGCACGATCTGAAGATCGGATATCGACCGTGAGACGACCTGTCCCGTACTGATGCGAGACTGCGCTGCGCCGTCGAGGTGCAGCAGAGTTCGCATCAGACGTAGTCGCAGCGAATTCTGCACGCCGATCGACAGCTGCCCGGCGGTGAGCCGTCTGCCGAACTGGCAGGCATAGCGGACGACCGCAAGGATCAGCAGAGCCGTCACGATCATCGGGATCGTCACGGAGTCGTGCACCGCTCCGGTGGCGCGGTCGATCGCCGCTTTGGCGAGCAGCGGCGCGACGAGGTCGACGCCGACGGCGACGAGTGTTACTGCGAGAGTGATGACCACCAGTCTGCGGTGGCGCCAGCATTCTGCGGAGAGTCGACGAATCCAGCCGGTTCGTTCGGTCGGTGTTGCGCTGTCGGAGGTGGGTGGGGCATCTCGGGTCGGGGCCCGGCTGTCCGTGAGGGAGCCGGTCACCGATCCCCGGCGGGCAGACCGGGTTCGGTCACCACAGAACCGTCGACGACGTCGCCGTGCCACGATCTCGGTGCGGGGCCGAATGCTTCACGTGCGTTGAGGACGACGCGACGTCCGAGTGCTCGGTTGCCGACGCCGCCGACGACGGCGCCGATGCCTGCGGGCATCATCTTGCCGAAGATCAGGGGCGCGCGCTTGATCGCGTACTTCTTCACGATCTTGTTCATCAACGCCGTGTTGAGTTTGCCCACGCCGCCCCCGGGAATGGCCGCGGTCCCCAGTCGGCGCAACGCGCCACCTCGTGTCCCGATGAGGCGGCCGAGTGCCGTGACCCCCTCCTCGCCGAGCGCGACTGCCAGCACCAGTGTCTTTCGTCGTTCTGACTGTTCGACGCCGATCCCGTGCACCTCGGCGATCACGAGAGCGAGCAGAGCCGATGCCTCGAGAAAGAGGACCGTCTCACCCGTCATGGCACCGAGCGCGGTCATCGTACCGATACCGGGGACTGCCGCGGTTGCACCGACGGCGCTGCCCGAACCCATCACGGTGCGCAGATACTGCTTCTCGAGGCGGCGGATGATCTGCTCGGGCGACTCATCCGGATGCGCCTTACGTAGCGCGTTCACGTATTTCGTGACCGCGGGGGCCTGCAGACGCTGCGCCTTGTCGAGCACAGAGCCGGTGAGTTCGACCGCCTTCTTGGGAGGCTTCTGTTCGGTCCGTTTGGTTTCGGTCATGACAGCGGTACCCAATCCTGTTCGGGAACGACCTCGTTCGGCTGCGGTGGGGGTGGTGGTGTTCCGTCGCCGAAGGGACGTCCCCCGAGTTCTTCACGGTGGTGTGGGGTCAGCCAGTTCCGCAGATCGGGGCCGTCCGGCACGATCCCGGTGGGGTTGATGTCGCGATGAACGATGTAATAGTGCTGCTTGATCTGCGTGAAATCGACCGTGTCACCGAAGCCCGGTGTCTGGAAGAGGTCGCGTGCGTACGCCCACAGCACCGGCATCTCCGACAGCTTGCTGCGATTGCACTTGAAGTGTCCGTGATACACCGGATCGAATCGCGCCAATGTGGTGAACAGTCGCACGTCGGCCTCGGTGATCGTGTCGCCGACCAGGTAGCGCTGCGAGCTCAGACGTTCGGTCAACTCGTCGAGCTTGGTGAAGAGCCGATCATATGCCTTGTCGTATGCCTCTTGGCTGCCGGCGAATCCGCAGCGGTAGACGCCGTTGTTGACCTCGGTGTACACGCCCTTGCTGACGGTTTCGACCTCGTCGCGCAGGTGCTCGGGGTAGAGATCGGGTGCACCGTCGCGGTGGTAGTCGACCCACTCGACCTCGAAATCGACGGTGATCTGCTTGAAGTCGTTGGTGACGACCTCGCCGCTGGGCACGTCGACGATCGCCGGAACGGTGATTCCCTTGGGGTAGCCGGGAAAGCGCTTCTCGTAGGCATCCTTGAGGCGGGGGATCTTGAGAACCGGATCGACTCCGCCCGGGTCGAGGTCGAACGTCCACGAGTTCTTGTCGTGGGTGGGACCGCACAGGCCCAGTGAGATGGCGTCCTCGAGGCCGAGGAGCCGACGCACGATGAGGGTGCGGTTTGCCCACGGGCATGCGCGGGCGGCGACGAGCCGGTACCTGTTCGGCTCGACGGGATAGCCGTCGCGACCATCACGTGTGATGCGCGTTTCGATGTACTGGGTGTCGCGGACGAACTCCTGTCCGCTGGTGACATAGGACGCCTGCCCGTCGGGCTCGCGCGTTGCGGTGGACTGATCAGCGCTCATGGAATCCACAGTAGTGATCGCGCACGACATTGGGGTTGTGCCTGGTCAGCTCGACAGGAACTGCGCCGTCAGCTCGCGCCTGCTACGGACGCCGACCTTGGCGAACACAGCTTTCAGGTGGTCTTGGACGGTGTGCGGCGACAGGTGCAGGGACGCAGCAATACCTTCCGTGTTCACCCCCTGCAGGACCAGCAGGGCGACCTCTTCCTCACGAGCGGTCAGTCCGTGTGCTGCGAGGGCGAGCCTGCTCAGGGACGCGCGCGCTGTCTCCTCGAGACTGACCACAACGTCGACGCCGCTGCCGGTGTTGTCCAACGGTGCGGCCCGCAAGCTCATCCACCGTCCCGAGTTCGTCAAGACGCGGGTCGTGAGGTGTTCGCCGGTGGTCCGCGTGCGGGCCACCACGGCCAGCAGGTTTGCGGGCAACTGACCGTGATCCCAGCCGCCGAGATCCTCGATGGCCGACCGCGCCGCAGCCGTCACGTGCGTGAGCGCGTCCGATGCGTCGACGATCAAGACCGCGGGCCCGTCGCCGGACACCGCGTCGGTGCCGCGCCCGGTCGGCAACCTGAACAGGCTTCGCGCGATCGCATGCGCGACGGTGTCGATCATGCCGGCGACCGCCTCGACGTCGCCGGCCGAGAAGGGCACATCGCCGAGGCGTCGATAGATTCCCATTGCGCCCCAACTGGCCCCACGACTGGTGAAGACCGCACGCAACTCGTCGCCGAATCCGAAGCGTGGCCGCATGAACTCCCGGTGTCGACGGCATCGGTCGAGGTCGCCGTCGGTGTCGATGTGCAGCCCTCCCACTGGTGGTCGTCGGCGGGCGAGGTCTTCGAACTTGTTGATGTCGGGCGGGCCGTATTCGCTGGCGGTGAACTCTTCGTCTCCGACGCCCAGATCGCGGGTTTTCGACGTCCAGGTGATGACACCCGATGCAGGGTCCGACGCTGCCAGACAGGCGAAGTCGTACGGCACGTAATCGCCGAGTGCGGAGTAGACGACGCCGGCGAGTGCGGAGCGGTCCAGATCTGGGCGCAGCCCGTCGGCGAGCCGGTCGTCGAGACTGCGCCACCGGGCAGTGTTCATGCTTTCCATGCTAATTCGGCGCGGCGAGCGCAAATACCCCAGATTTCTGGGATGGGCCGCGCATCGATCATGGACGAGAGTTCTCGGCATGAACACAACACCTGGTCCGCCACTGGCCGACATCACCGACACCGCGGGCGCCGACATTCGCGACATGATCGTGGTCCACACAGCATTACTCCGGGAATTTCGCTTGGCTCCCAACGCAATTCGCCGCGCACAACACGGTTCGCGGCGCGCCGTGCGCGGAGCCGTCGAGCATCTCGAGTTGATCTGTTCACTGCTCCATCACCACCACGCCGGTGAGGATGCGCTGCTGTGGCCGGTGCTCGCCCCACGCCTGGCGCCGTCGGAGAGCGCGTTCGTGGCAGCCGCTGAAGCTCAGCACGCCGGCATCGACAGGGCACTCGACCGCGTCGACGTGGCTAAGGCCGAGTGGGTGGCGAGTCGGGACGACACCGAGACCGAACAGTTGACCGTAGCGCTCGAAGCCCTCGATCAACTGCTTCGCGAACATCTCGAGGCCGAGGAGCGATACCTGTTGCCGTTGGCCGCAGCCCACCTGTCTCCCCGAGAATGGGGCGCCATTGGCGAGGCGGGTGCGGCAGGCGTCCCCAAGAGCGCACTGCTCCTCGTCTTCGGAATGTTCTGCTACGAGGGCGATCCCGAGGTGCTCGCCCAGATGCTGCACACCGCGCCGGCCCCTCTGCGCATGATCGTTCCCCGACTCGCCCCGCGCGTCTACGCGCGCCGTGCCGCACGCCTGTACGGCACGCGACGCCCCTGATCACCGATCTGTCCACCATCCCGTCCGACGTCCAAGTAACAACACAGAAAAGAGAGTTTCATGACCATTTCCGATCCCACCGCAGTCGCAGCTCGCCCGTTCGACCTCAACGAACGCTGGCGAGACGCCTTCAACGCCGGCGACCTCGACCTGCTGATGACCATGTACGAACCCGATGCGGTGCTCGTGCCCGGGCCGGATGCGGGGCCGGTCCGGGGGCACGATGCCATCCGCGCATCGCTGAGCTGGTTCCTCGGGCTCGGTGGCACACTGCGATTCACTCCTCGGCACTGGCTCGAGCACGAAGACCTGGTCCTGAGCAGTATTGCGTTCACCATGGACGGTGGCGTCGGCGAAGACGGCACCCTGGTTGCGCTGGCCGGCGTGACCGACGAGCTCGCGCGGCGTCAGCCCGACGGTACCTGGAAATACGTGATCGACCATCCCTTCGGTGGCGCCTGCTGATCACGTCTCATCAGCAACATCGGCGCCGTGGCCACGTGGCCGCGGCGCCGGTTGTCGTGGACGCCCGTTGCGGGGCCGATGCAGATGTGGTGCCTCACCAGTGTTGCCTCAAGTTATTCGCCTGGGTATATTCCATTCGGAATAACGGCCCGGGGATACCCGCCGTGCACCACCCGTGGAAAAGAGCTGCACGACTGTGACCGATAAGTGTTCGGCCCCATTGGGGCCGTTGGCCGTGTTGGTTCTGGGGTTGCTGATGGAAAAGCCCATGCACCCCTATGAGATGTTCCAGACCACCGTCGAACGGCGCGAGGACCGTCTCTGCAAGTTCCGGGCCGGGACCATGTACCACTCGGTGGACCGTCTCGCCCAGGGGGGCTCATCGAGGTCCACGGCGTCGAGAGAGAGGGCAATCGGCCGGAGCGGACCATATATGCGATCACCGAACGCGGGCGCGCGGTGCTCGTCGAGAGCCTCGAGCTGATCCTGGCGCGCCATCCCGTCGAATACCCCGAGCTCTATCTGGCGCTGTCCGAAGCGCATGGTCTCCCGCGCGATCGTGTCGTCGAACTCCTCGAGGAGCGACTTGGCCGGATGAGCGGGGAACTTGGCGAACTCTACGCTGCGCGCTCCGCGATGCTCTCCCTCGGCAAACCGGAGGTGTTCTATCTCGACCTCGGATGTCGCATCGCCACTCTGCGCGCACAGGTCGACTGGGTCGACCACCTCATCCGGCGACTTCGCAGCAATCAGATCGAATGGCTTGACGGCACCGGATCTCCCTGGGCCGCGCAGCAATTCACTTTGCCGGCAGATGGTGAATCATCAACGGCCACCGAATCATCAACGACCACCGAATCATCAACGACCACTGAATCGTCCACCGACAACTCGTCCACACAGAAAGTTGCGAACCCGTGACAGCTCCAACGTTTAAGTCGGTGACCAACAGACCGTGGCTCTCGCTCATGGCGCTGTGTGTCGGCTTCTTCATGATCCTCGTCGACATGACGATCGTCGCCGTCGCGCAGCCGCAGATCCGCGCATCTCTCGACACCGATGTCAACGGCATCGTGTGGGTGACGAGTGCATATCTGCTGACCTACGCGGTGCCGCTGTTGATCACCGGCAGGCTCGGCGACAAGTACGGACCCAAGACCGTTTACCAGGTCGGCCTCGTGGTCTTCACCGCCGCGAGTGTCTGGTGCGGGTTCTCCGGTTCGATCGGCGAGTTGATCGCGGCCCGCGCGCTGCAAGGAATCGGTGCCGCACTGATCACCCCGCAGACGATGGCCATGATCCAACGCATCTTCCCGCCCGAAAAGCGTGGCGCCGCAATGGGTGTCTGGGGAACGGTTGCCGGTGTCGCCACACTCGTCGGCCCCTTGCTCGGTGGCGTGTTGACCGACAACCTCGGGTGGGAGTGGATATTCTTCGTCAACCTGCCCGTCGGAATCGTCGGACTGATCCTGGCCGCAGTGCTGGTCCCCGAGGTCGACAAGCACGACCACAGTTTCGACTGGGTCGGTGTGGTGCTGTCGGCAGTCGGTCTGTCCGCCTTGGTGTTCGGTATCCAGGACGGAGAGAAGTACGACTGGGCGCCGTGGATCTGGACGCTGATCATCGTCGGAATCGTGGTGTTCGCACTCTTCATCTACTGGGAGTCGCGGGTCAAGACCGAGCCGCTGGTGCCGTTGTCGTTGTTCCGTCAGCGCAACTTCTCGCTGTCGAACATCGGTATTGCTTCCATGGGTTTCGCGATCTCGGGCCAGATGATTCCGGCGATGTTCTTCCTGCAACTCGTGGGAGGCATGACGCCGACGCAGTCCGCACTGGTGATGGTGCCGATGGCGATCTTCACCGGTGTTCTCGCGCCGATCGTCGGCAGGATCCTCGACAAGGTGCATCCGAGCCTGATCATCTCGACAGGACTGTTGCTGGCCTCGATCTCGCTGTTCTGGATGGGCGCCATCGCCCGCTCGGCCACGCCGGTGTGGCAGCTCATCCTGCCGCTGTGCCTGATGGGTATCGCCTCGGCGGGCATCTGGGCGCCGCTCGCGGCGACCGCCACTCGCGATCTTCCCTGGTATCAGGCGGGCGCGGGCGCCGGTGTCTACAACACCACCCGAATGATCGGGTCGGTGATCGGTGCGGCCGCGGTCGGTGCGTTGATGCAGACCAGGCTCGCAGCCGAATTGCCGGGCATGGACACGGCATCGAACAACGACAGTGCCAAGCAGCTGCCGATCGAGGTCTTCGGCCACGCCGTGCGCGAACCGTTCGCCCATGCCATGGGGCAGACGCTGTATCTGCCTGCGGCGGCACTGCTGATCGGCGTGGTGGCCACACTGTTCCTCAAGCGCCCGGCGGGGCAGCGTTCGTATCCGCCTGCTGTGGACGTGAAAGCTGCTGCCGGCGCCGAGGGTGCGGTGGAGGAGGCCGGCGCCGCCTGAGCGCGCGGGCCGACCGCTGACGCGCCTCCGCAGATCTGTCGGTGGCAGATCGTACGGTGTTGGTCATGCGCATCCTGCACACCTCCGATTGGCACCTCGGTCGCACGTTTCACGGCATTGATCTGCTCGGCGACCAGCGGCAGACGCTTGTTCAGTTGGCAGCGATCGTCGCGGAGGAGTCCGTCGACGTCGTGGTGGTCGCGGGCGACGTGTACGACCGGTCGGTGCCGTCTGCCGACGCCGTGCGTGTGTATGACGAGGGACTCGCGGCGATTGCAGCGGCGGGGGCAGCCATCGTCGTGACGTCGGGCAACCACGATTCCCCGACCCGACTCGGCGTCGGATCTGCCTTTGCCGCAGCTGGCGGACTACATCTGCGGACATCTGTCGATGCCATAGACGATCCGGTGATCCTCTCCGACGAGTACGGGGACGTGGCGATCTACGGCATTCCGTACCTCGAACCCGAGGTCAGTCGAGTGGCCCTCGGTGTCCCCGACGCTCGGGGCCACCAGGATGTTCTGACCGCGGCGATGGACCGCATTCGCGGCGATCTCGCCTCTCGCAACGCACGTTCGGTCGTCGCTGCACACGCATTCGTCGTCGGGGGCGAGGCAACCGGTACTGAGCGATCCATCAGCGTCGGTGGTGTGGAAACCGTTGCCGCCGAGACCTTCTCCGGTATCGACTACGTTGCTCTCGGTCACCTGCATTCACCGCAGGAGATCACGCCGGCCGTGCGCTACAGCGGGTCGTTCCTGCCGTACTCGTTCGGCGAGCGCACGCACCGCAAGGCGGTGTGGCTCGTCGACCTTGGCGCCGACGGAGTCACCGAGGTGCGACGCCACGACATTCAGGAGGTGCGCGGCCTCAGCTCGCTCACGGGAACACTCGACGAACTGTTGACGTCCACCGATCATGCAGGCGCAGAGGAGCACTACGTCGAGGCGACGTTGACCGATGCGACACGCCCGGTCGACGCGATGCGTCGACTCCGCGAACGCTTCCCACATGCCGTGCACGTCCAGTGGCAGCGTCCCGACGCAGCAACAGAACTCGACTATCACTCGCGGGTGCACGGGCGAACCGATGCACAGATCATCCGCTCCTTCGTCACTGATGTCCGTGACGAACCCACGGCTGCGGAGTGTGCGCTCCTCGATGCCGCGTTGCGGGCCGTCGTCGGTGAGCCGGAGCATGTTGCTGCGGCGGGGCAGGTCGACGAGTCGCGCGGGGCCGAGAAGACAGCAGAGTCGCTGACGCTGTTCGAGATTGACACCATGGCTGAGACGGCATGAGACTTCATCGCCTCCGCATGTGTGCGTTCGGTCCATTCGCCGACGACGTCACCGTCGACTTCGACGCCCTCGCCGAGGACGGGCTGTTCCTCTTGCACGGGCAGACCGGTGCGGGGAAGACGACGATTCTCGACGCCGTTGCGTTCGCTTTGTTCGGTCGGGTGCCGGGAGCGCGTCACGACGCCAAGCGACTGCACTCCGATCATGCGTCGGCGCAACAGGTTCCGGAGGTGGAGCTCGAAGCGACCATCAGCGGACGCAGGCTGCGCATCGTGCGATCCCCGGAGTATCACCGCCCGAAGAAGCGGGGGACAGGCACCACCAAGGTGCAGGCCAAGGCCACCCTCGACTGGATCGACGGGTCAGGCGTACCGCTCACGCGGCTACCCGAGATCGGCGAGGTGATCGCCAGTCTCCTCGGTATGAGTGCCGAGCAGTTCTTCCAAGTGGTGTTGCTGCCGCAGGGCGATTTCTCCCGGTTCCTGCGCGCTGCCAACGAGGATCGAGAAGCCCTGTTACAACGCCTGTTCGACACCGAGCGCTTCGGCGACGTCGAGGAATGGTTGCGCGACCACGCGCGTGCGGGCAATGCAGCGCTCGACGAGAAGGAGGCCACGCTCGGTCGGATCGCGGCCCAGGTCGCGGCGCTGGCCGAGACGGAAACGCCCGTCGAGCCCGATATGGATTGGGCCCAGGGATGTCTCGACGCCGCACGCGAGTCACATGAGCGCGAGGTCCTCCGACTGTCGTCGGTTCGAGCCGAACTCGAGCGAGCGCAAGACACATACGATCGGGGAACGAGTCTCATGCGCGACCGGCAGAGAGGACTCGCTGCCCGGTCGAAGATCGATCAACTCGAGGCTGCGAGCGCTGAGCTCCACCGTGCCGAGACCGATCTCGCGGCTGCACGACGCGCAGCTCCGGTGGTGCCGTTGATGGTCGATCATCGTGATGCTCTCGAAGCGCTCGAGCGGTCCCTCGCACGCTGTGCCGGGTCAGAATCGGCGTTGTTTGCATTACCGGAAGCTGTTGCGCTGCACGGGTGCACAGACGGCGAGCTCGAGGGGGCGGCCGACACCTGGGCGGCGGAATCGGTCCGCCTCGAACCGCTGGCGCGCAGAGTTGACGAACGCCCGACCATCGTTGCCGACATAGCCGCCGTCGAACGGGAGATCGCGACCGCGACTGCCCGTGTGGACGACATCGACGCCGCGCTGACAGCGATGCCCGCGCGCAAAGCCGGTGCGATCGACGCGTTGGGTGCTGCTCGCGACCAGCGCGCACAGCTCGAGATGTTGCGTGGCAGAGTGGAGAAGGTCGAGACGGTCGACCTTGCGCTCGGCCAGCGCGAAGAACTCACGCAGACGATCGAGCGCGCCGAGCGTCGACTTCACGACGCCCGCGAGGCGCACAACGACGCTCGCTCGCATCTGCTCGACCTCCGCGAGCGTCGACTCACCGGCATGGCCGCGGAACTGGCATCACAACTCGTCGACGGCGAGCCTTGCGTCGTGTGTGGGTCGTCGCTTCATCCGGCGCCGACGACTGCAAGCCCCGAGGCTCGTGTCAGCGACGTCGATGAGCGCGCAGCGTCCGAGATCGAGCAACGCGCGGCCGACGACGTGGCGGCAACGCGGTCGTCGCTCGGTACCTATCTCGAGCGCAGGGCGAATCTCGACAGCATTATCGGCGGTGCGAGCCGCGAAGGAATCGCTGCCGAACGAGCAGACGCTGCAGCGCGTCTCGCGACAGCCGAACGGGTTGCAGGCTCTATCGACGATCTGCAGCGCGAGGTCGACGATCTCGACGCCCAAGCCCAGCGGCTGACCGCCGAGCGAGGCGAACAGCAGTCCGCCC
Organism: Gordonia otitidis NBRC 100426; assembly: GCF_000248075.1. Lineage (GTDB taxonomy): Bacteria > Actinomycetota > Actinomycetes > Mycobacteriales > Mycobacteriaceae > Gordonia > Gordonia otitidis. Next base: position 47,461 of record NZ_BAFB01000093.1, read on the forward strand.
GTGCGTCGGCGTCGACGCGGCTCGACGCACTGCGCGCCGAGCTGACGTCGCTCGACGACGAGGTCGCACAGGCGACCGGAGGTCGGGTCAGCGTCGCCGCACGGCGTGAGGAACTAGCCGAGGTGTGTCGCGCCACAACCTCGGTACGAGACGACCGCGCCGAGGTCATCCGATCACGTGAGCGTCTCGAGCGCACAGCCCGACGCCTTGCGGAGGCGTGCGCGGATGCCGGATTGGTCGACGAAGAAGCGGTCCGCGCCGCTATGGCGACTCCCGAACAGATGGAGATCTGGGAGTCGTCACTGCGGCGCGCGCACGGCTTGCGCAGTGAGGCGCAGGCAACGCTGGATGACGACGACGTCCGCGCAGCACTTGCCGCCGAACCCGTTGACGTCGATGCGCTGGCTGCGGCTGTTGACAACGCTCGTCAACGCCATGACACCGCGGCGGGTGCCGAGGCCGTGGCCGGGCGTCGTGTGAGCGGATTGGCCGATCACGTCGCCCAGTACTGGGAGGCGTTGAGCGCCATCGAGCCCGTGAGAGCCAAACAGCTGGAGCTTCGCGAGCTAGCCGAACTGGTCAGCGGTCGCGGCCAGAATGCGCGGCGCATGACACTGCGCTCCTACGTTCTCGCGGCGCGCCTCGAAGAGGTACTGGTGGCAGCGTCAGTCCGACTCCGTCAGATGTCCGCGGGGAGATACGAATTCGCACACACCGACGCAGGCGGACCACGCGGTCGGCGCGGTGGCCTCGGCATCGAGGTGCGCGACGAGTACACCGGCGCGACTCGCGCGGCGACAACCCTGTCCGGCGGCGAGACATTCTTTGCCTCCCTCGCGCTGGCACTCGGCCTCGCTGATGTGGTGTCCGCGGAATCGGGTGGACGAGTGCTCGACACCATGTTCATCGACGAGGGATTCGGCACCCTCGATCCGGAGTCGCTCGATCTGGTCATGGGTGTCCTTGACGAATTGCGTTCCGGTGGAAGGGTTGTCGGCGTGGTCAGTCACGTCGACGAGTTGCGTGCGCGGATACCGTCACAGCTGCAGGTGCTGCGTGGTGAGGCGGGTTCGTCTGTGAAGGTCCGCACGCTCGCCGCGTCAGGCTGACCAGTCGCGCGATTCAGCTATGCGCTCGTCACTCGGTGCGGATGACCGTGATCAGTCGCTTCGTGGCTCGCGTCTGTGCCACGTACAGATCTCTCAGCCCAGCCGCGCCGGCGGATTCGATCTCGTCGGGTGCCACGACGATGACAGTGTCGAACTCCAAGCCCCTGGCTTCTGCTGCGGGAATGACGAGCACGTCGGGGCCGACACGACTCGACTGCCTGGCGTTCGTGTCTCGTAGGCGGGTCTCACGGCCGTCAGCGCCCAGCACTGCGGCCCGCCCTGACGCGGCGATGATGCCGATCAGTTCGCCGGGATGGTCGCGTCGTAGCTCGGCGATGAGCGTGCCGATGGTGGCATCGACGGTGTGATCGGAAGCTGTGACGACGATCGGCTGGTCTCCATGGCGGAGCGAGCGCGAAAGCCGTTGGCTGGGCGCGATCCGACTCAGTAGTGGGGCGGTGGCGTCGAGAATCTCGGCGGTTGTGCGGTAGTTGATGGTCAGGGTGTGATGGACGAAACGGTCGGCGACGAACGGGTCGAGAGCGTCAGCCCACGCTGTGATCGTGGTGGCCGGTCCCGCCTGGGCGAGATCTCCGACTACGGTCATCGACCGGTTGGGGCAGCGGCGCATCAGCATGCGCCACTGCATCTCGGACAGCTGCTGTGCCTCGTCCACGACGATATGCCCGTAAACGGTGTCCGGTGGGCCGTCGAGAAGCGTGTGGAGCTCGTCGAGTAGCGCGAGATCGGCGACAGTCCAACCTGATTGGGATTCAGACATGGCCGAGTGGATGGCTTCGTCTGACAGTTCGGGAAGTAGTCGGCGTAGGGCAACGTCGTCTCGAAGGGCGGTCTGGAGAACCTCGTTCGGCTGAAGACGGGGCCAGACGCGATCGACGCTCGCGCGGATAACTTCATCCTCGAGGAGGTCGTCGCGAATTCGGTCCCAGTCGATCTCATCCAATCCCGAAGACTCTGCGGCATCGGGTGAGTCGCGGTACTCGCCGGCGAACATGCGATCGAGATCGATGCCGAACGCTTCCTTGATCTCGGCTTCGAAGTCGGAGATCTCCTGCACAGTCTGTCGTTCCAGTTCGGTGACGACGTCGTCGACGATGTACTCGATGAAGGCTTCTCTCGCGGGGTTGTGTCCGACCCCTCCTTGGAGAGCCCGGCGTCGAGCATCGTCGACGCGATCTGCCTCGACGACGATGGTGCCGTGCCCGGTGTGCAACCGCAACGACCTCCCGTGCGGCTGCAGTGCCCGGACGACCTCCTCGAGTGTCGCGGCACATGATGCGCGCCCCTTGGCGCGTGCGATGTCGTCGGATTCGAGACGATCGGGTTGGACGTCGACGAGATCGGCTGCCGTGGCCATGGCGACGTCGTTCTCTCCCAGAGAGGGCAACACGTCCGAGATGTAGGACAAGAACCGAGCGTTGGGACCGAAGATCAGCACGCCGCGGTCGGCGATCGACGGAAATGCGTACAGCACGTAAGCGGCGCGGTGGAGTGCGACGATCGTCTTTCCTGTCCCGGGACCGCCGTCGACGACGACGATTCCGCGATGCTGCGACCTGACGATCTGATCCTGTTCTGCCTGCAGGGTGGCTGCTGCTTCGTGCATGCGACCCGATCGCGCACCGGTCAGCGCTGCGGTGAGTGGTGCATCGCCGACGATGTCGTTCTCGGTCTGGGTGGTGCCATCCAAAATCTCATCGGTGACATCGACGACCGTACGACCGTCGAGGCGCAGATGGCGTCGGCGTCGCACTCCCAGTGGTGATCTCGTCGTCGCTTCGTAGAAGGGTCGAGCGGCCTCGGCGCGCCAGTCGACGAGCAGTGTGCTGCCTTCCGCCGACTGCAGACCTACCCGCCCGACATGCAGATACGCGCCGTCATCGGTCATGTCGATACGTCCGAAGCACAATGATCGCTCTGCGCGTCGACGTCGTTGTAACCCGGCGTCGATTCGGTGGAGCTCGGCATCTCTGGCTACGCGCATCTCGGGCTCGTCCGCCCCAGATGTCAGGGTGCGTGCTCGGGCGGCGAGGATCTCGTTCTGCTCGGCGTCAAGACGGTCGTACATTTCATCAATCGCCAGCTGTTCATTTGCGACCTGCAGTGCTCTTGTCTGATCTGTATTCACCAGTGGGGCTGCTCTCTTTGGTCGGTGATGTGGCGTCCACTGTGGAGGTAGAACTCCGATATAGCAACGTTGACTTTCACTGAAAACTTTGGCCTCACAGAGGTTTATCCGCAGATGTGTTCTGTGCATCTGGGATGGCCATTCTTGTCGGTGTCCGCCCGTAGTATGGGTACAAACGTTCGATCCGGTGGTTCGGAGGGGGTGTCGGGTGTCGATCGAGTCAGTTGGCCGAGGAGCCGATTCGGCTGCGGGAGGTGATGATTCGGGACGATTCGATTCGACGTCCGGTGCTGTTCAGTCGGATTGGGCAACGGGCGTGCCGCTCGGGTTGTTGGGTGGTGTCGATCCCGCTGCTCCCGAGGGTTCGGACACGGTTGCGGTGCTGGAGGGTTTGACCCGATTGCGGTGTGGTGAGGCGTTTGTGGCGTGGGCGCGGTATCAGTCGATCGGCGTGCTCTATGACCGGCTGGTTGTCGAGCGTGCTGCGTCTGATGGGTTGATCGTCGACGGCTTCTCGGATGCGGCGGCACGCATCTCAGGGGTCTTCGCGGTGTCACGTTCGCAGGCGGAACGCATGATCGACGAGGCGATCGTGCTGCGTGATGATCTGCCGCAGGTGTTCGGTTGTCTGCGGGAGGGGATCGTGTCGGTCGAGCAAGCGCGACTGGTGATCTCACGTACCGATCTGGTGCGTGGGCCGGGCACCCCGCCCGAGGTGGTGGCGGCTGTGGATGAACAGATCGCGACCACCTTGCGGACGCGGCGAGGGTCGTGGAAGCGACCTCGCCTGCGGGACATGGTGGATCGGATCGTGTTCCGCCAGGATCCGGATGCGGTGCGTGAACGTCGTGAACGTGCTCTGGACAAGCGCGGGGTGTTCACCGACAACTGTGGTGACGGGGTCGGTGAGATCACCGCCGTGATGTCAGCGGAGAACGTGCGGGTAGCGGTCGCAGCGGTACGACGCCTCGCCGACGCGGTATGCGGCGGCGATGGGCGGACTCGTCAGCAACGCGCCTCGGATGCGATGTTCGCGCTCTTGAGCGGCTCCCGATTCGAATGCGCCTGCGGCAGTGACGACTGCACTGCGACGATTCCCGAACCGGGCAGGGGG
>NZ_BAFB01000092.1 GCF_000248075.1 Gordonia otitidis NBRC 100426
CCATGCCCGAGACCGCGATCGGGTTCTTTCCCGACGTCGGCGCAACCTACTTTCTGCCGCGCCTACCGCGTGGAGTGGGAATGTGGTTGGGCCTCAGCGGTTCCCGGGTGCGTGGAGCCGACGCCGTGCATCTCGGTCTGGCCACCCACTTCGTGCCTGCAGCCGAGTTGGATTCGGTCGCCGACGCCGTACGCGCGGGCGACTCGCTCGTCGACATCCTCGGCGGCAGAAGCGACTTGCCGTCCTCCGACCTTCCGATCGCGAAAATCGGTGAGTACTTCGGCGACGACAACGTCGCGGCCATTCTCGGAGGACTGCGCGGAGCGGCGGGCGACGAGTGGGCCGCGGAGATGGTCGAACTCCTCGAGGGTGCATCTCCGACGAGTCTGTGGGTCACCGCGGCGCTTCTCGACGCCGGGCGGGATTCGACGCTCGACGAGTGTTTCGACCGCGAACTGCATGCGGCCACGCAGATCACCAAGACGAACGACTTCGCCGAAGGCGTGCGGGCGATGCTCGTCGACAAGGACCGCAGTCCGTCGTTCGAGCCGTCGACCATCGATGCCGTCGATCAGTCGGTGGTCGCCTCGATCGTCGAGGACTGACCGATCACGGTCGCAGATCGAACCATCCGGCGAGCCTGACCGGAGCGCTCTGCTCGGCGGTGGGTGTCGCGCCGGGCGCGGTCGCCACAGCAGTGTCGTCGTCTGCCACCTCGTCGTCGGGCGCAAGTGGATTCTGTTCTGCGACCGTCGATTCGGGGCACTCGAACGAACCCGCGGCCCGTTTCGACGACATTGCCGTCACCGTCAACCTACATGTCGATGACGACCGGTACATGCCCCTTTCCGAGAGACCGACGCTCGCGGCGATCGGAGTCGTGAGCGGACCGACGGGTGGACGTGGTCCGTCGGTCGGTGGGAGATGCTCGCCGGTCAGCTCGCCGACCGGGAACTCGATCTGCGCACCGTCGGTGCCGTCGCCCTTGAACACGAACAGCAGGGTGTCGGGCGGTACGTCCGGCTTCGGCTGGCCCCACCGAGCGAACTCGTAACACGCTGGTGCAGAGGACATCTGCTGTGCGGCTGACGTCGTGGGCAGCGGGGGCTGGCCCGGTTGAGCGCTGGGTGCGGT
>NZ_BAFB01000091.1 GCF_000248075.1 Gordonia otitidis NBRC 100426
AAGGCCGTCGACGACAACAAGGAAATCGTCTGGGTGCCTGGCACTTTCCGGTTCATCATGACCGTGCTCCGCCACATCCCACGCAAGGTGTTCCGCAAGCTGCCGGTGTAATTCGACGCCGCGTCGTACTCACCATTCCGTCCCGCTCAGCCCACCTGGCGAGCGGGACGGAGTTGTTTGGGGGTGGCAATCACGCGGCGTCGGAGCGCTCGCCGTGCAAGCCCCATTGGCGCGCATAGGAATTGACAAGCGGCTGCCCGGTTCTGGTCGCAATTGTCCGCATCAAGTCGTCGGTCGCCGCTCTGACGCCGAGTGCCCCGTCGGCACGGTAGTCGTCTAGTTCCATCGGTTCGAGGATCTCGATGCGTACCCTTCTCCTCCACCATGGCCGACTCCCGGGTCTGGTACCCGTGATCGCGACGGGTATCAATGGTGCGCCCGTGTCCATAGCGACTCGAACAGCCCCCGTCCGGCCACGGTAGAGCCGACCGTCAGGGGATCGTGCGCCTTCGGGGTGGATTCCCCACGCGCCACCGTAAGCCAGAATCGATCTGGCAGCCTCCAATGCCAACGACGACGCGTTTCCGCCTCGACGGTCAACGCTTATCTGCCCGACGGCACTGAAGAACACGCGTTGCATCCATCCGAAAACACCTGACCTGTCGAAGTATTCGCGCTTGGCGAGAAACGCAACATGTCGCCGTGCGGCGAGCGTCAGATAGAACGAATCCAGGACTGCCAGGTGGTTGGCAGCAAGGATCACCGGACCGCGCCGGGGTATGTACTGGCGTCCTGTCACTTCAGGCCGGCCGAGAACGTACAACACGGGCCCGATCACAAGATGTCGGCACACGCGGTACACGACGGGAGTCGACAAGCGCATAGACAGTGTCTACACCAGTTGGGAGACACTGTCTACGTGACGGTCGAAAACACCAGAGCCGCGCTCGTGCGCGCGGGAGTCGAGCTACTCGAGGAAACCGGTTCGCCCGACGTCGGATTGCGCTCAATCGCCAGACGGGCCGGCGTCTCGCATGGCGCGCCGCGACGGTGGTTTCCGACACATCGCCTGCTCCTGGCCGCGATAGCCGAAGTGGGCCTACAGGACTTGGCCGACGCGCTGGAGTCGGCAGCCCGAGCTTCCGACCACGATCTGGTGGAGATCGGACGCGCCTACGTCGATTTTGCGCGACGTCGACCCGCGATGTTCACACTGATCTTCCGCCATGACCTACTCGAGGACTCGGGGGCAAACCTACGGAGTTCGTCGCGCCCGATCTTTGCCTGGCTCGTGTCGATCGTCGAGAAGTCGGGTGGCACAACCGAACCGGAAGCGACTGCCGCCTCGATCTGGGTCGCGATACACGGCCTCGCAGTCCTGTTTTCGACCGGCGCACTTGAATTGACGATTCCGGGAGTCGACGTCGTCGACATGATCCGACGCGCCGTGCACAGCAGCGGCGGCTGGCTCTGACACCAGACTTCGTCACATCGTGCACACACGTCAATGAGTCGCAGGCACCCAGCCCGGTAAAGGGATGGCTACGCGGCCTGATGAGACGCGTAGGCCCGACAGGGCATGACGAGGATGGTGAAGTCGCCGTCGACTGCGGATCGGAAGGTGGCAGGTTGGTCAATTCCGCGCAGAACGATTATCAGGTGCCGAGGTTATGACTGGTCTCTTGGGCATCTGGGCTGCGGGAGGAGTCCACTCCCGACGACCACGCCGGATTCGTGACGGGGCAGAATTGTCAGACCTCGAATGTATGTTCTGGTTATGGCACCAGACGAGCCCGCCGATTCCGGGCCTCACGACGCCGCATTAGCGCGGTCGCTCGAGCACACCGGCGTGGAGACTCTGTTGGCGCAGTTAACAGACGACGAGCGTCTCTACTCCCGCGAACTCGTCGAGGTGCTGTTCCACACCAACGCACTCAAGGCCTGCGCCGACTACCGCATGCTGCAGGCGGCGATTCTCCTGTACGAGGAGCGCGAAGCCGACTACCTCCATCGCATCGACACCGAAATCGGTTCCGGTGAGGTCACCATCCCCGAAGGCTGTACCGACCCCGAACAACTCGCCGCTCTCCTGACCCGCAAAGGCCAGAACCCGCTGGCGCGATTCGGACCCGACGGTCTGACCACATCGATCGCCGAACTCGGCGCCACCCTGTGCCTGACTCCCGCCCAGGCCAAGAAGATGATCGAAACCGGCGCCGCCCTGCGCTACCGGGTACCCAAGACCGCACAACTGCTCGCCACCGGGCGCATCGACCTCCCCCGCTTCCAGGAGATCGTCGCCCGCACCGACAACGTCGACGACTCCCACCTCGATCCCGTCGACACTGCCCTCGCCACAGCGATCGCAGCGCGAGAACCCATGTCGATGACCAGGTTTCGTGCCATGGTCGACGCCATCGTCGAGCGCGTCGATCCCGACGGCGCCGCGCGGCGTCGTGCCACTGCCACCAGCCGCCGCTACCTCAGAATCCGACCCCACCGCGACGAACCCGGTCAATCACGAATCGACGGTCAACTACCGGCCACCGCGGCAGCCATCCTCGACGCTCGCCTAGAAGCGATGATCGCCGACATACATCTCGACGACCCCCGCACCCGCGCCCAACAACGCGCCGACGCGCTGACCGCACTCGCCCAGGCACTACCCACCCTGCCCTGCGACTGCCCCGACTGCCGCAGCGCGCTCATTCGCCCCCACGCGGAGACCGACACCGGTTCGGCCGACGACGCGGCGCACGACGTCGCCGGCGTGACCATCCCCGATGAGCGCGACAGCGCTGTCCCAGCGCCGTCGGACCGTTCTGCACTCGCGCCGAGACCGTTGTTCCACATCGTGATCAACCTGTCGACGGTGCTCGGCCACGACAACGACCCCGCCTTCCTCGACGCTGTGCCGCTTCCATCACCGCCACAAGACTTTCGCCGTCGGGTGGCGCGATCATCAGACACCCATGGGACGCGCCGTGTTCGTCTCCCCCGACGGCTATCACTTCCTCGGCAACGCCTACAGTGGCCGCGACCTCTTCCCCACCCTGGGCGAACCCGACCGTCCACCAGACACACGCGTACCGCGACGACTCGCGACCGCCCACACCGCACGCATCGACCAAGCACGCGCCGACACCCACGCCAGGCGCCTCGCCAACGACCACTTCACCGGCGACCCGCCTTACTGAACCTGCCACACCAGGACGCCCGCTCCCAGACATCGTCTCGGGGGCTGGCCGTCGTGCCCGACGCATATCGAGACCCCTGCTAGAAATAGACGCGTGACGTCAACGCAGAGCCCGGCCATCGACGACTCCGGTCCACAGGTCTCCGGGACTCCGCAGCGTCGGGTGAGCCGGCACGTCCGCACCCTGATCGACCTCGTGTTCGCGGTGATCGTCGCCGCGATCGTCGCCTTCGTCGGCCTCAAGGCCATCGATTCGGTGCAGTGGCCTGCGTTCAACTCCTCGAATGTCACCCGCGCGCTGACGACGACGGGCCAGGTGGTGGCTGTCGTCATTCTGGTGATTGCGGCACTGTTGTATCGCTACGGCAGGCCACGGTGGGTGGTGACGCTGCTTTCGACCGTCGGGATCTCCGGCCTCGTGACCGTCACCCTCGGCATGCCGCTGGGCGCCACCCGCCTCTATCTCTTCGGATTGTCCGCCGACCAGCAGTTTCGCACCGAGTACCTCACCCGACTGACCAGCAGTCCGCGTCTGGCGGACATGACCTATCTGCACCTCGCGCCCTACTACCCGGCCGGATGGTTCTGGGGTGGCGGTCGCTATGCGTCACTGATGGGGATGCCTGGCTGGGAGGCGTTCAAGCCATGGGCGATCCTGTCCATGGCCGTGGCTGCCGCGGTCGGAGTGGTCCTGTGGGCTCGGATGGTCCGCACCGACAGGGGCACTGCGGCGGCACTCGCCGTCACCATCGTGACCCTGATGTATGCCGGACCCGAACCCTACGCAGCCGTGCTCATCCTGATCGGCGTCCCGATGCTGATCCCGATGCTCTATGGCCTGCGCGGACGTTCGCGCCACGCCGACGGCCCGACGTCGGATCTGCGAGGAGGCACCAGCTGGGCAGCCGTCATCGCCACCGGCCTCTTCCTCGGGCTGAGTGCCACGTTCTACACGCTGTACACCGGCTTGTTCGCGGGTGTTGCGATCCTCATGGCAGTGGCGTTGATCGTGCAGGGCTGGGTTGGAGCGTCGAACAAGGCACTGCCTCGCGACGTCGTGTCGAACACCCGACGCCGCACGACGCTGGCAATCCTCGGGCGCCTCGTCGTGATGGGAGTGATCGCAGGTCTCGTCGCCCTGACTGTGTGGGCGCCCTACCTTCTCGCGCGTGCACGTAGCCAACCCGCCAGCGGCGGAACAGCCGAACACTATCTACCGGAACGCGGTTCGTTCCTACCGTGGCCGATGTTCCACCTCAGCCTCGTAGGGGCGATCACCTTCGTCGGCCTCGTCTGGATCCTGCTGCGCTTCCGCCAACGAACGATCGCGGCGGCACTCGGGATCACAGTCATCGGCATCTACCTGATGAGTTTGCTGTCAATGCTTGCGACGGCAGCGGGTACGACGCTTCTCGGTTTCCGACTCGAGCCCATCCTCGTCGCGGTACTCGCCGCAGCGGGAGTATTCGGGGTCGTCGAACTCGCACACTGGGCCGTCAGCAGGTTCGGTGATGTCCGTACCGTGATCGGCATTCTCGCCGCACTCGCAGGGATCGCGGTGGCACAAAGCATCCCCGCATATCTTTCCAACGAGATCGCCACCGCCTACACCGACACGGACGGCTACGGCGACCGTGCAGACAAGCGACCAGCAGGTGCTGAGTCCTACTACCCACAGCTCGACAAACTCATCAGCGAGCAGACCGGCCGCCCGGCCACAGACAACGTCGTTCTCACCGCCGATTACGGCTTCCTCTCCGTCTACCCGTACTGGGGCTTCCAGGGATTGACCTCGCACTACGCAAACCCGTTGGCGGAGTTCGACAAACGAGCCGCCACGATCGAGACGTGGTCCAAGGCGACATCGGCTGACGATCTGGTCCATCAGCTCGACACCGCTCCATGGACACCGCCGAACGTCTTCCTGTTCCGGTATTCGGCAGACGGCTACGCACTGCGACTGGCGCAGGACGTCTACCCCAACGACCCGAACGTGAAGCGCTACACCGTGACCTTCGACCCCAATCTGTTCAACGACCCCCGATTCCAGATCACAGACGTCGGACCCTTCGTTCTCGTGGTCCGCAGGTGAGCACCTTCGAGATCAGCAAGGTCGACGCCGCATCGTCGACCGCCTACCTGGTGCAAACAACTGGGGTGAATTGGGTCATCCTGCAAGATGATTCGGGTATAACCCTGATCGACGGCGGGTACCCGGGCAATGTCGACGACGTGATCGGATCGATCGAGCAGATCGGAGCACGTCCGTCCGACCTCCGTGCAGCCCTGCTCACCCATGCCCACGTCGACCACCTCGGCGGACTACAGAAGTTGCTGCAGCGCTTCGACTTTCCCGTGTACGCCGATCCCGACGAGGTCGCCCACGCCCACCGTGACCGCCTGCAGCAGGCAGGACCCCTCGACATCGCTGCCGTCGCCTGGAGTCCGCGCACGTGGCGCTGGCTGGCGATGGTCGCACCGCTTGGCGTGCTGAGCCGAACCGGGATCGATACCGCACAGTCATTCCCGACGGCCGGCGCACTCGACCTTCCGGGCCTGCCGCGACCGGTGAGCGCGCACGGACATACCGATGGACACAGCGCGTTTCTCGTCGCCGACGGCGAAGTACTGGTCTCCGGCGACGCACTGATCAGCGGTCACCCGCTCTCCGGACACCGCGGACCGCAACTACTCCCGAGATTCTTCAACCACGACGACGCAGCAACCAGGCGCAGCGTCGAGGCGTACGCAGAGTTGACGGCGACGGTTCTGTTCCCCGGCCACGGCCCGCGCCTCGACGGTCCGATCGCAGATCTGGCCCACGCCGCTCTGGCGCGCTGAGCGGTCCGTCGGCGGTGCCGCCGCCGCGAAATACGGTGCCCTCGCCGAAAAACCCGGTGCCGTCGCCGCAAAACCCGGTGCCCTCGCCGCGAAACCCGGTGCCGTCGCCGCGAAACCCGGTGCCGTCGCCGCAAAATCCGGTGCCGTCGCCGAAAAACGCGGTGCCGTCGCCGCAAAATCCGGTGCCCTCGGGCTCCGGCCCCTCAGGAGCGGTCGATCGTCCCGTGGCCGCGTTGGCGTCGTACGCCCGACAGTAGCGTCCCGGACTGTTCGGAACCGGTCGGCTCCCCGGACTCCCCGGACTCCTCGGACTCCTCGGAGCTCGACCGGCTCGACGACCTCCCACCCGCGGCAAGAACTTCCCCTGCCGTCGTGACCTCGCAGTTCCACCCAGCGGCGTCGAGCATCGACGCGATGTCGGCATCGCTGCGCCAGAGCGCGCGCACGTCGGCGAACGGGTCGTTCGCGGCAGGCGGTGCTGTCCGTCGTGAACGAACCGTGACACCGATCCGCGAGCCTGACTCCGCAGCAGCCGTAGTCCCCTCGATCACGCGCTTCACCATGTCATCCGAGAGGTAGACGAACAGTCCCTCGGCGAGCCACGCCGACGGCAGGTCAGCTCGGAAACCCTTGTCCTGCAGAGCGCGAAGCCAGTCGTCGGCGAGATCGCAGGCGACCACCCGACGCTCGACCGTCGGCTCGAGCCCCGACTGCGCGACCAGATCTTCCTTCACCTCGGTCACCGACGGCCTGTCGACCTCGAACAGCTTCGCCCGCGAGCCGAGATCGAGCCGGAAACCCCGACCGTCCAGCCCTGAGCCGAGGATCACGAACTGCGTGATGCCGTCGGCCACCGCACTCGTGAACACGTCGTCGAGAAACAGCGTGCGCGCCACGATCCAGTGGTACATCGACCGCATCTCGGCCGAACCAGCGCCGTGTACGACATCGCGTCCGCCGAACTCCGCGGACCGCGGTCGGATCCGTGCGATCGCCTCGGCCAGGGGATCACGGAAGAGCGCATCGTCTCTCGACGACTCGACCGCCCGAGCCCACGCGACACCCAGCGCGGTCTGTCCGACGTCGTCGAGATCAGCCATCAGCCGAGGACCTCCACCAGGCGTCGAATCGCGAACTCATAGCCACGGATGCCGCATCCGACCACGATCCCGGACGCCAGCGGCGACACGTAGGAGTGGTGCCGGAATGCCTCACGCTGGTGCACGTTGCTGATGTGGACCTCGATGATCGGCACCTCCGGGATCACCAGCGCATCCGCCAGCGCGACCGACGTGTGGGTCCACGCCGCAGGGTTGATGACGATCCCACTGATGTTCCCGCGCGCCTCGTGTAGCCAGTCGATCATCTGGCCCTCGTGGTTGGTCTGCGCCGCGCGCAGGCCGTACCCGAGTTCGCCTGCGGTTCGTTCTGCGAGCTCGACGACGTCGGCCAGCGTCGCCGACCCGTACACCTCCGGCTGTCGGATGCCGAGCGTGTTCAGGTTAGGGCCGTTCAGCAACAGAATCGGTGCAGGTTCAGAGCCCGCGGCATCGGTCGACATAGGGCAAGGGTAGTCACGTCACGCAGCGAGCCCACCGCTCCCGCGCCGACACAATGCCGCAGGCACGAGCGCGATGCCGTTGGTCTCGAACGCCGGGACTGCGGTTAGGATCACTGCTTGTGCCATCGCAGACCGTGAGACGAGCGAAACTCATCGCCATCGTCACCGGGCTGCTCGGATTCATCCTGGCTCTGGCCACACCGTTGATGCCGGTCAAGCAGACCACTGCCGAGATCAACTGGCCGTCGAACTCCAGCGTCGAATCCGTCTCGGCGCCGCTCATCTCCTACGTTCCGATCGATCTCGACGTGTCGGTTCCGTGCTCGGCTGTCGACCGTCTGGGCGCCGACGACTCGGTGCTGCTGTCGACGACGCCCAGGCAGGCCAGCAAGTCACCCGAGCGCGGCCTGTTCATCCGACGTACCGGCAACCCCGCGGATCCCCCGGACAAGCAGAGCATCGAAGTCGTCGTCCGTAATGTCCCGCTCGTCTCGGCAACCCTGGCCGACATGCGTTCGCAGGACTGCCGCGACATCGTCGTCCACGCCGACTCCGACGCTGTGACCGCCGAATTCGTCGGCATGACCGCGTCCGCGAGCCAATCCGACTCCGGCAGTGCCGCACTGATGGGCACCACCAAGGGCCGGGAATCGCAGACCTACAGCGCCGACCAGCGTCCACAGGTCACCGGACTGTTCACCGACCTGTCGGGGCCGGCCTCGCAAGTGCCCGGCCTACGCGCACACGTGACCATCGACTCGCGCTACTCGACGGCCCCGACGATCCTCAAATGGCTCGTTCTCATCGTCGGCATCGTGTGCACCCTGCTGTCGCTGTCTGCATTGGCGGTCCTCGATTCGACGGACGGCCGCAAGCATCGTCGAATCTTCCCCGCACGCTGGTGGCGACTCAACGCCCGCGACTACGTGGTGATCGGCGCACTGATCATTTGGCATTTCATCGGCCCCAACACCTCCGACGACGGCTATCTGCTCACGATGTCGCGAGTCGCGCAGAACAGCGAGTACACCGCCAACTACTTCCGCTGGTTCGGTGCACCCGAAGCGCCGTTCGGGTGGTACTACGAGGTGTTCGGCCTGATGAGCCACATCTCGTTGGCCAGCCCGTGGGTGCGGATTCCCGCACTACTCTGTGGCATCGCATCCTGGTTGATCGTCAGCCACGAGGTGCTGCCACGACTCGGACGAGCCGCGATCAGTCGGCCGGTCGTCGGCTGGACCGCGGCCTTTGTCTTCCTCGCCTCGTGGTTCCCGTTCGACAACGGTTTGCGGCCGGAGCCGATCATCGCACTCGGCGCCCTCCTGACCTGGTGTTCGGTCGAACGCGCCATCGCGACCGGCCGAATACTCCCCGCAGCCATCGCATGCTTCATCGGCGCGTTCAGCCTCGCTGCAGGCCCCACGGGTCTGCTCGCCGTCGCCGCGCTCATCGCCGGTGCCAGGCCCATCATTCTCGCGCTGATCAAACGGGCACGGGCGATCGGCGGTGGGTTCTGGTCATACGCAGCGCTGCTCGCACCGGTCCTCGCCGCAGGCACGTTCGTGATCTTCGTCGTCTTCTCGAACCTGACGCTGCGCGCCTTCTCCGATTCGTCGAAGATGAAGACCGCGCTCGGACCGTCGGCGCACTGGTACAACGAGATCGACCGGTACTCGTCCCTCTTCGCGTTCTCCGCGGACGGTTCGATCGCCCGACGCTTCGCCGTGCTGGCCATGATCCTCGGCATGGTGGTGTCTGCGGCGGTCCTCATCCGCAAGTCACGCATCCCCGGTACGGCTGTCGGGCCCGCACGACGCATCGTCGGGATCACCTTCGCCTCGCTGGTGTTCCTGATGTTCACACCGACCAAGTGGACGCACCATTTCGGTGTCTTCGCAGGCCTCGCAGCAGCCCTTGCGGCAATCGCGGCCATCGCAGCCAGCAATCAGGCGATGCACTCCCGACGCAACCGCACGTTGTTCGCCGCTCTGGTCCTGTTCATCGCGGGTCTGGCATTCACGGCACCCAACTCCTACTACTACGCCTCCGCGTGGGGCATGCCGTGGGGCGTCGGCCAGGTCAACGTCGGATTCTCACTGAGCAACGCACTGCTCTACGTCTCGCTTCTACTGCTGCTGCTCGCGCTGTGGTTCCACTTCCGCGAACCGTTCACGGGGACCGACCCACACGATCCCGACGACATCGCAGACAGCAACACGAGAACCGATGGCACCGGGAACGTCAACGGTGAGGCCTCGCAGGCCGATCGCCGTTGGTACCGCAGAGCTGCCGGATCGGTCGCAGGCGCACCACTGGCCTATGTCGCTGCGGCCGTGGTGATCTTCGAACTCGTCACGGCGGCGTTCGCAGCGGTCAACCAGTCGTCGTCGTTCTCGGTCCCGAGATCCAACATCGAGGCACTCGCCGGCAAGCAGTGCGGCATGGCCGACAAGGTCTGGGTGGAGCGCAATCCCAACGACCACATGCTCTCGCCCGTCGATCCCACCCTGCCGAACCCGCTGGCAGGACCGTCCACGGCGCCGTCCGACGCATCTCGACCCGCGACAACGGGATTCACGTCGACCAGCGTTCCCGACGACCTCACCACGCAGGCCAGCGCCGGATCGTTGGGCGTACTCGCCGGCAACGCGACGTCGACCAACGACGTGCTGACCGCCAACAGCGGCGGCACCGGCGGCGGGGAACTCGCGACCGCCGGCGTGAACGGAAGCCGCGCGCGCCTGCCGTTCATGCTCGACCCGGCTCGCACACCGGTCGAGGGCAGCTATTCGACCACCGATCAGGTACCGGCCAAGCTGACCTCTGCGTGGTATTCGATGCCGGCGGACTACAAGAACCAGCCGTTGCTGAGCTTCTCGGTAGCCGGACGTTACGACAATCCAAACCTGCTGCTGGAGTACACAACCGATCCGATCACGTCGACGACGCGCGACGGCGATCTCAAGGTGACCGGCGAGACCGAGATGATCGACCCGGGCCCGCAGCCGTCGTGGCGCAACGTTCGTATCACGACGTCGTCGCTCCCCGACGACATCACCGCCGTGCGGGTCGTCGCCAACGACGACAATCTCTCTGCTGACCGTTTCATCGTGGTGACCCCACCCCGACTGCCTCACATGCAGACCCTGCAGGAGGTCGTCGGCAGCGAGGACCCGGTCCATGTCGACTGGACGTCGGGACTGGTGTTCCCGTGCCAGCGGCCGTTCACCCATCACTACGGGGTCGCCGAGATCCCGAAGTGGCGGATCAGGCCCGGCGCCGACCTCGCCGCCGCGGTCTCGGCGTGGCAGGACTCCTACGGCGGCGGGCCGCTCGGCTGGCTCGAGGTGTCGCAGGAACCGGAAACCGTGGCGACCTACCTGAAGGACGACATCGGTCGTGACTGGGGAGCGCTCGAGCGCTATCACCCGTACGGCGACGTGACCACCCCCGCGCCGATCACCACCGGCACCGCGACACGCAGCGGATTGTGGAGTCCCGCACCGATCCGCCACTGAGCGTCGCGCGCCTGCGACACCACGGCCGACCGCCCGCTCTGATCGCCTAACATCAGTGATCGTGCCTGCGACAGCCCCGCCAGTCGAGTCCGATGCTCAGCCACCGGCCGACGAGTCGACGACGGCCCCGCACCGCACACTTCGACTCGTCGCCACCGTCTCGGGACTGCTCGGCGCGGTGCTGTGTGTGCTGGTCGGGTTCCTGCCCGTCCACAGCACCGACGCGTCGTTCTCCTGGCCGCAGGGCCAGCAACTCGCGTCGACGACCTCGTCGGTGACCGCCCCACTGATCGCGCAGACCTCACAGTCACTCGACGTCCGGATACCCTGCTCGGTTCTCGCCGACGCACCGCCGGGACGTTCGACGCTGATCCTTTCGACGATGGCTGTCTCCGCGCAGGACTCCAAGGCCTCGGCGCTCTACGTCACCGCGGGCGACGCCGTGACCGCGACTTTCCGCAACAGTGTCGCGGCGTCCGCACCTCGAAGCGACCTGGGACGCTGTTCGACGCTGCACGTCTGGTCATCACCGAGCGGGCCCGGCGCCCAGTTCGTCGGTCTCGGGGAGGCGCGCAGCCTCGACCCCGACAAGCGCCCCCAGATCGACGGCGTATTCAGCGACCTCACTCCGGAGCAGGCGCGTGCCGCCGGTGAGTCGGGTATGCGGGTGGACATCCGCATCGACAATCGATACGAGAGTTCCCCGTCGGCACTCAAGACGATCGTGATGGTCGTCGCGGTGCTCGCCGTGGTCGTCGCCCTCACGGCCCTGTTCCTCCTCGACCGCGTGGGCGACGTGCGGCGCCGACCCCGCCGGCGGACGAGTTGGCTCAGGCTCCTGCGTCCGCGCGCCACCGACCTCACGGTGACCGCGGTGCTGGTGATCTGGTTGTTCCTCGGCGCGGGCAGCCCCGACGACGGATACATCCTGAACATGGGCCGCACCGCGTCGTCCTTCGGCTACCTCGCGAACTACTACCGCTGGTACGGCATCCCCGAGGCGCCGTTCGACTGGTACTACTCGTTCCTGGCCCACTGGTCGTCGATCTCCCCGTCGATCCTCTGGATGCACATACCGGCGCTGGTCGCCGGACTCGCGTCGTGGTTCGTACTCAGCCGGGTCCTGCTGCCACGCCTGGGTTCCGCTGTGCGCGGCAGCGGGTGGGCGCAGTGGTCTGCGGCGCTCGTCTTCACCGCGTTCTGGCTCCCGTTCTGCTCGGGGCTGCGACCCGAAGGGATCATCGTCCTCGGGTCGCTGCTGACCTGGTGGGCGGCCGAAGATACATTGGCTACTCGACGCCTGTTCCCCGCCGCCCTCGCAGCGGGGTTCGCGACGCTCACCCTTGCCCTTGCGCCACAGGGCATCATCGCGGTGGCGATCCTCATCGCGTCGTCACGCGCCCTGCTGCACGTCGTACTCGTGCGCAGACGCTCGACGGGTCTGCTGCCGCTCGCCGCGCCGATCGCTGCCGCCGGACTGCTGGTACTGGTCGTGGTGTTCCGCGACCAGACCGTCGCGACCGTCGTCGAAGCGATCCGCATCCGCTACGTCGTCGGACCGGTGATCGGGTGGTATCAGGAGTATCTGCGCTACTACTTCATCTCCGTCGTCACCGACGACGGCGCGCTGACACGTCGCGTGCCCGTTCTGCTGCTGCTGGCGGGAATGGTCGTCGCCGTCGCGGTCATGTTGCGGCGCGGGCGGATCGCGGGCGTGCATGCCGGGCCGACGTGGCGCCTGATCGGTGCCATCGGTGTGACGCTCGTGCTGGTCGCGTTCATTCCGACGAAGTGGACGATCCAGTTCGGCGTGTTCGCCGGCCTCGCCGCGGCGATCGCGGCCATCGCGACTCTGGCAGTGGCGCAATCGGCTGCGCGGTCGGCCCGTAACCTGACGGTCTTCGTCTCCGGACTGTTCTTCGCGCTCGCCGCTGCGATGGCGGGTTACAACGCCTGGCCGTTCGCGTACGAATACGGCATCTCGTGGTTCGACCGCGCACCGATCATCGCGGGGCGACCGGTCTCCACGCTGTTCCTCATCCTCGCCGTCATCGCCGCCGCACTCGCCGTATGGCAGCACCTTCGCCTCGACTACGTTGCGAACAAGGGACTCTCACACACCACAGACGGGCCGGGCGAGACACGAGCGGATCGCCGACGTCTGTTCCTCGCGTCGTCACCCATCGCGCTCGTCGCCGGCCTCATGGTGATCGCCGAGCTACTGGTGTTCGCCAAGGCCGCCGTATCCCGCTACCCGGCGACCACTGTGTTCGCCGAGAACGTGAACACGATGCGCGGCAACGCCTGTGGCATGGCCGACGACGTGCTCGTCGAGTCAGATCCCAACTCCGGTATGCTGCGGCCCGCAGACGGGAAGTCGGCGACGCAGGCGCTGTCGGGCGCACCGACCGGCCCGGATGCTGCTGTCGGCTTCTCCCCCGACGGGATTCCAGACGATCTTTCTCCCGAACCGGGTAGCCAGCGACCCGGACAGATGAACGTGGCAGCAAGTCCCGCACGACCATTCGCGATCACCGGCGGGCTCGGCGCCGGCACAACCGGCGGCCGGGGCCCCGAGACCGTCAACGGTTCGACTGTCGCACTGCCCTACGGACTCGATCCGGCCACCACGCCCGTCCTCGGCAGTTATGGCTACCCGGGTGAAGCGCGACTGACCACCGACTGGTACGACCTACCGGCCGATCGCGCTGCGACACCTCTACTCGTCGTCTCCGCAGCGGGCGCGATCTCGACCGTCGACACGTTCGGCGTCACCAACTTCGGACAGAAACTCGTCGTCCAGTTCGGCACCAGGGGTCCCGACGGCTCGTTCAGTCAGATCGGCCCCGACGTCTTGCCCATCGACCCGGGACCGGTGATCTCCAATCGCCCCTGGCGCAACCTGCGGGTACCGATCGGCGCAGCACCCCCGCGTGCCACTGCGATGCGAATGTCGTTGCTGGACAACAACCTCGGTCAGTATCAGTTCATCGGCATCACTCCTCCGCGCGCACCGCGCCTGCAGACGCTGCAGCAGGTGGTCGGAACGCAGAGCCCCACCCTGATCGATTTCATGGTCGCGGCGCACTTCCCCTGCCAGCGGCCGATGATGGTCACCAACGGTGTCGCGGAGATCCCCCGCTGGCGCATCCTGCCCGACTACCCCTTCGCCAATTCGCAGTCCAAGACCTGGCAGGCAGGCGTCGACGGCGGCTTGCTGGGCATCTCGGAGACGACGACGTCGGCGCAAGCGGTTCCGACCTACCTCAAGGACGACTGGGCCCGGGAATGGGGTGCGCTGGAACGACTCTCGCCGCTGGTTCCCGCCGCACCGTCCGCACGCGTACAGACCTCGCAAGCGACCCGTTGGGGTTGGTCACACGAAGGTTCGATCAGGGTGGAGCCACAATCCGATGACAACTGATCCCACCGCCCCGAGCACCGATGTGCCTCGCGCCGACGACATGTCGACTCCTCGTCGGACACGCAACCACCGTCCGGCCCAGATCGTCGCCGCTGTGGCGGGCATCCTCGGCTTCCTGCTCGCCGTCGCCACTCCGCTGCTGCCGGTGAACCAATCGACCGCGGCACTGACCTGGCCACAGGGCGAGGGTGTCGGAAACGTCGCAGCCCCGCTCGTCGCGTTCGTCCCCGTCGACATAGACCTCACCGTTCCGTGCTCGCTCGCGCGCGACCTGCCCGCATCCGGCGGCATCCTGATGGCCACGACACCGGCGGGCGGACAGGACGCCAGCGCACGCGGGTTGTTCGTCCGTGCCGATGCGTCGACGCTCACCGTCACCGACCGCGACGTCGTGATCCTCTCGACCGAACGCGCAGCCGCCCAGGACAATCCGTCCTGCAGGGTCGTCTTCCGCGCGAGCGAGAGCGGCGTCGACGCCAGGATCGAGGGCGTGCCGAGCACGCCGGGTGGCCTGCTCACGTACTCGACTCCCGACCACGAGATGCGCCCGCAGATCGTCGGCGTCTACACCGATCTGCCCTCGTCGGCGTCCCGCGACGGACTTTCGATGCACGCGACGATCGACACCAGGTACGTGAGTTCCCCGACGCTACTCAAGCGTGCTGCGATCGTCGTCGGCATCATCGCGACCTTGCTGTCGCTGATCGCGCTCGGCGTTCTCGATTCGCGGGATGGCCGGGGCCACCGCAGGTTTTTGCCCTCGGGCTGGTTCACCATCCGGGGACCCGACATCGCGGTGTTCGTGATCCTCGCGTTCTGGTGGCTGGCGGGCGCTAACACGTCCGACGACGGCTACAACTTCATCGTCGGTCGTATCACCGGCGATGCGGGATATGCCGACAACTATTTCCGCTATTTCGGTGTGCCGCAGGACCCGTTCGGCTGGCATTTCCAGGTGATCGCGGCGATGACGCACGTCAGCCTCGCCACACCGTGGATGCGTCTACCCGCATTCCTCCTCGGCCTGCTCGGCTGGTGGTTGATCTCGCGTGAGGTGATT
The DNA here is from genome assembly GCF_000248075.1 of Gordonia otitidis NBRC 100426. Classification (GTDB taxonomy): domain Bacteria; phylum Actinomycetota; class Actinomycetes; order Mycobacteriales; family Mycobacteriaceae; genus Gordonia; species Gordonia otitidis. The sequence goes on from NZ_BAFB01000091.1 coordinate 15,601, forward strand.
CCGCGGCTCGGTCGCGCTGTGCGCACCAGCACCCCCGCCGTGTGGTCGGCAGCATTCGTCTACCTCGCACTGTGGTTGCCGTACAACAACGGTCTGCGTCCTGAGCCGGCCGAAGCGGTCGGCGCACTGCTGACGTGGTGCTGCGTCGAACGCGCCATCGCGACACGCAGACTGCTGCCGTACGCGGTGGCCGTCGCCGTCGCCGCATTCACCCTCGCACTGGCGCCCGGCGGCCTCATGGCCGTTGCCGCGCTGCTCGCAGGCATCCGACCCATCGTGCGCACGGTCGTGACGCGGCGCAGACGCGACGGGTTGCTCCCGATGCTCGCGCCCATCGTGGCCGCGGGCACCCTCGTGCTGTTCGAGATCTTCGCCGACCAGCCGCTTGCCCCGCTCATCGCCGGCAACAAGGTGGCCACCGACGTCGGCCCGACACTCGAGTGGTGGCAGGAACCGATCCGGTACTACTACCTGATCCTGCCCACCGCGGACGGAACGCTCGCACGCCGCTACGGGGTGCTGATCATGATCTTGTGCCTCGTGGTCGTCCTGCTCCGATTGTTGCGCAAGCAGCACCCCAACGGCATTGCGCGCGCACCGATCTGGCGCCTGATCGCCGTCACGCTCGGCACGATGTTCTTCATCGCGTTCACCCCGACCAAGTGGACACACCACTTCGGTGTGTACGCCGGAATCGCCGGCGGCCTCGCCGCGGCAGCAGGGGCGATGATGGCTCCGGCCATCCTGCGCTCACGGCGCAACCGCGCATTCTTCGCTGCCGCCGTGCTCGCGGTCACCGGAATCTCGTTCGCGGGGACCAACGGCTGGTGGTTCGTCGGCAGCTACGGCATCCCGTGGTGGGATCGACCACCGTCGATTGGTGGGGTCGACCTGTGGTGGTTCTTCCTCGTCGCCGCTGTGCTCACCGCCGCGGCCGGCCTGTGGTTCCACCTGCGCGACGACTACACCGACGAGCAGACACGCACCGGTCACTCCGATCGCTGGTACAGCAAGCTGAAGTTCTCACCGCTGCCGGTCATCTCGATGCTGATGGTGCTGTTCATGGTGGCGTCCTTCGCGAAAGCCGCGTATGTGCAACGTGATTCGTGGTCGTGGTTGAACTCCAACGCCAGGGCACTGACGGGCAACGAATGCGGACTGGCCAACGACGTTCTCGTCGAGGCCGACGCCAACGCGGGGATGCTCGCACCCGCAGCCGTCGAGGGACGACCGGCACCGAACGTCTCCGACGCTCTTACAGGCGCCGGGAGCGCGGGTTTCACGCCGAATGGCGTGGCGAACAAGCTGTCCGTCGACGCCACCGAGGACACGGACTCCACGTCGGGCTCGTCGGGCGCGGTGAGCTCTGCCCCGACGAATTCCGCACCGACCGATGCGGGCGCGGACGACCGCAACCAGGCAACCGACGCCTCCCAGGGCGGTACCGAGGGCGGTCAGGGCACACGCGGCGTCAACGGCTCGACGGTGCATCTGCCGTTCGGCCTCGATCCGGCAACGACCCCGGTTCTCGGTTCGTACGGCGCGCCGTCGGGCACGGGCTCGGTGACCACCGATTGGTATCAGATGCCTGCGCGTAGCGCCGAGAAGCCGCTTCTCACGATCGCCGTTGCGGGCTCGGTGGACGCCGTCGACGGTGACGGGCTGCGGACCGACGGACAGGACGTGACGGTCGAGTTCGCGCGCACCGGAGCCGGGGGTGCCGTGCAGCCGATCGGGTCGATGTCGCCACTCGACGTCGGGACCGCCCCGACCTGGCGCAACCTACGTTTCCCCTTGGCCGACGCTCCCGCACAGGCGACGCTCGCGCGGATCGTCGTACGGGACACCTCGGGAGCGCCATCGGAGTGGGTGGCCTTCACGCCGCCGCGGGTGCCGACACTTCGCACGCTCAACGACGTCGTCGGGACGACCGATCCGGTCTTCATCGACTGGGTGTCTGGCCTGGTGTTCCCATGCCAGCAGCCGATGAAGGTTCGCAACGGCGTGATGCAGGTGCCGCGCTGGCGCATCATGCCCGACGCAGAGGCCACTCAGAAGAACAGTCAGACGTGGATGTCCGGAACGGCCGGCGGGCCACTCGGCATCACCGAGGCGATGCTCGTCCCCACCCTGCTACCCACCTACCTGCGCAACAACTGGGGTCGTGACTGGGGCGGACTGCAACGATTCACCGAGGTCGATCCGGCGCCTCCCGCACACCTCGACCTCGGTACTGCCCGCCGGTCGGGACTGTGGGACCCTGGGCCGATCCGCTCGAGCGGGTACTGATCACACGGACCGTCGGCGGCTGAGGGCACCATCACCTTGCTTGCGCAGACGCCGTGGATGCGCATCATTGGTGCTCATGAGCGTCGACGATCCCGCACCCGAGCGCTACGGACATGACGGTCCTGGCCACGACGGTCCTGGGCCTGACAGTGCTGGGCATTACGGTTCTGGGCGCGGGGAATCAGGGCACACTGATCCCGGGCACGACGAGACCGTCCCGGACGCGTCCGGGCAGAGCGAGCACGTGCACGCACACCGCGACGAGCCCCACTCCGGCTCGCTGGCGAATCGCCTGAACTGGTTGCGTGCAGGGGTTCTCGGCGCCAACGACGGCATCGTGTCGACCGCGGGCATCGTCGTCGGCGTGGCTGCCGCGACCACCGATCGTGCACCCATCTTCACTGCGGGCATTGCCGGACTGGCGGCAGGAGCGGTCTCCATGGCGCTCGGCGAGTACGTGTCGGTCAGCACCCAACGCGACACCGAGCGCTCACTACTCGCCAAGGAGGAGCGAGAACTCGCCGAAGCGCCCGAGGCCGAGTTCGAGGAACTGGTGGGCCTGTACGAACAGAAGGGTCTCAGCCATTCGACCGCATGCCTGGTTGCCCGCGAGTTGACCGAGCACAACGCGTTCGATGCACACGTCGACGTCGAACTCGGTATCGATCCGCACGAGCTCACCAATCCGTGGCAGGCTGCGGCGTCGTCTGCGGTGTCGTTCACGACGGGCGCCGCACTACCGCTCATCGCAATTCTCACCCCGTCCGCGCCGATCCGAATTCCCGTCACCTTCGTGGTCGTCCTCCTTGCATTGGCGATGACCGGAGCAATTGGTGCAATTCTCGGCGGATCCACACCGTGGCGACCGATGATCCGTGTCGTGATCGGTGGAGCGATCGCCATGGCGGTCACGTTCGGCATCGGACACCTTGTCGGCCATACCGTTACGTGACAGTTGTCGACGAGTACCCCCGCGCTGCTTGTGAATGCCTCGTACAACTGCAGTAACCTGCATATTTACCCAAAAGTCTCGGCGTCTCGCTGATTGACGACATGCGGGCGCTCCGGTCCCGAAAGGGTCACATTTGCATTAACAAAGCTTTCCTTCGCCGCACGTAACATGCCCGTGGGCCTACCGTTGAGTGCGTAAAAAGAAAACCGCAAGAATCCGCAACAGAAAAGGCTTGTACGTCCAGCGAACCGATTTCTGTCGAACCGCTTCCGCCGTGGACTCCTCGGATCCGAGTCCACCCATCCGATTGGAGCGTCGATGAGCATCCTGGACAACGCCCCGCGATCAGCGAGCCCGAATCCGACCGGCGACCACGGACCTGAGATCGAGACCTCGCAGCTCGAGACGCCGGAGCGAACCGACACCGGCGATTTCCCGGTGCTCGACGCGCCCGTCGGCGAGACCGTGCCCAGTGTGGACAACCACGAAGAACACAGCACCCTGCTCATCGCGGGCCTACTACCGCTCGGCTGCCTGTGGGTGGGCATCACCGTCGACAGTCTCTTCGCTTCTCTCGCGCTCACCGCTACCAGCGTCGCAGTGTTTGCTACTCTCACGCTCGGAGTGCTCGTCGCATCGGCACTTCACGACGGTGAATAGCGCGGGTGCTGCCGCGCCGTGAGTGTCGGGGCGTGGTGAACGCTTCGACAGAGAGCGTGAGGGATGAGCCAGGGTCTGACGAGTACCACCGGCGGGGATGCGGCATCGGTCTTCGAGGGTATGGAGTTGAGGACTCAGTTCAGTCCACTCTTTCAGCTGTCCGACGGCGCTGTCGTGGGTGCCAGTCTCGAACTCTGTGGCCCGCAGGGGACCAACTTCGACACACCACGCGCACTTCGGCGCACCGCGACGCTCATGGAACAGCGCGCGGTTCTCGATTCACGAAAGTTCGAGTTCGCCGACACCGCCGCGGCACGACACGTCGCTGACGCCATACCGCTGTTCGTTGCCGTCGACATCGACGTCTACGACTCGGCTCGCACCGTCCCGTACGGCGAGATCCTGACGTTGATGATCGAACCGCGAAGCATCCTGCGACGCCCGCAGTCACGGATCGCCCAGGTGGCCCAGGCGCGTCGGAACGGGACGCCGATCGCGCTCGAGGGAGTAACCGCCGATCGCCGAACCGCGACGCTCCTCACCCTCATCGAACCCGACATCGTCCTGCTGCACCCGGACACCCTGAAGTCCGTTCCGTCGTCGGAGATCGCGCACCTCGCACAGCAAGGACCTCGAACGCACGGCGACCGAATCAGGCGTCGCAGTAGTGCTGGGCACCTTCCAGGATCAGCACAACTTCTCGACACCGACCTCACAACGCTGGCGCGCGCTTTCGGAGAAAGTGGGGCTCGTCGGCGTATACGGCGCGGGGATCCGTCCGATGAGTGACGGCAACATCCACTACGCACCGCTGAGCGCAGACGACGCGCTCGTCGACGAATGGAATGTCGCCGTACTCGGAATGCACTTCGCCGCACTGATTTCCGCACGCCAGATCCGTGATGCCCGGACCAACGGCCACACCGAGTACATGTTCGTGCAGAGCTACGACCGCACTATCGTGACCCAGGCCGTCCGCTCGATCCTGTCCCGCTTCGCCTGAGCACACCGCATCCGCGGTCCGCTCCGCGGGAGCCGAGAGACACCTCCGTCAGATCGGCATCAGGAGGTGCTTGCGCGGTGTGCGCATAGTCTCCTTGTCGCGCAACTGCGCCAACGCCTTTCGGAGCTGCAGGCGCGTCTCGGCGGGCTCGATGACCGCGTCGATGTAGCCACGTTCTGCAGCCAGATACGGCGTGGCCATCATCGTGTTGTAGAAGTCGATGAAGTCGCGCCGCACCTTGTCCGCGTCATGGGCCGACATACCCTCGGTCTGCTTGCGGGTCAGCACCGCAGCGGCCGACTCGGCGCCCATCACAGCGATTTTCGCTGTGGGCCAGGCGAAGTTGAGGTCGGCACCGAGCTGCTTGGAACCCATCACCGCGTACGCGCCGCCGTACGCCTTGCGGAGCACCACGGTCACCTTCGGGACGTCGGCCTCGACGTAGGCGAACAAGAACTTGCCCGACCGGCGGATCGTGCCCTTCTGCTCCTCCACCAGCCCGGGCAGGATCCCGGGGGTGTCGACCAGGAACACGAGCGGAATACGGAACGCGTTGCAGATACGCACGAAACGCGTTGCCTTCTCGGAGGAATCGGTGTCGAGGGTCCCGGCCATCACGCTCGGCTGATTGGCGACGACGCCGACACTGTGTCCGTCCACGCGCGCGTAACCGGTGAGGATGTTGGGTGCGAACAATTCACCGACCTCGTGAAAAGCGCCGTCGTCGAACAGCTTCACGATGATGTCGCGCATGTCGTACCCGGCGTTGTCGCTGTCGGGCATGAAATCGTTGAGCGCGAGGTCGGAGTCGGTGATCTCCGGCTCGAGACCGGGGTTGATCACCGGCGGCTGTTCGAAGCAGGTCGACGGCATGTACTGCAGATACTCACGCACCCATTCGAACGCCTGCTTCTCGTCCGGCGCGACATGGTGGATGTTGCCCCAGCGCGCCTGATTGTGCGCGCTGCCGAGATCTTCTGCCGAGATCTCCTCGCCCGTCGTCTGTTTGATGACATCCGGTCCGGTCACGAACATGTACGACTTGTCCTCGACGGCGACAAGGATGTCGGTGTTCGCAGGCGTGTAGACCGCGCCGCCCGCACACTTGCCGAGGATCACCGACACCTGCGGCGACAAACCGGAGAGGAGATCGTTCCGTCGCCCCATCTCCGCATACCAGGCGAGCGATGTGACGGCATCCTGGATACGCGCACCCGCCGAGTCGTTGATACCCACCATCGGACAGCCGATCTTGCCCGCCCACTCCATGAGCGCAGACACCTTGCGGCCGAACATCTCTCCCACCGTGCCGCCGAACACGGTCTGGTCGTGGCTGAACGCTGCCACCGGACGCCCGTGCACCAAGCCGTGACCCGTCACCACGCCATCGCCGTATCCGGTGTGGGCAGCACCGGGCATTTTGGCGAGCGCACCGATCTCCACGAACGTTCCGGGGTCGAACAGCATGTCGAGACGCTCACGCGGAGAGCAGATCCCCTTGCGCTCGCGCTTCTCGATCGCCTTCTCGCCACCGGGTTCGCGGGCCTGCTCCAGCCGGACGCGGAGATCGGCGAGTTTGGCTGCGGTGGTGTCGGTCACGTGGTTCTTCTTCCTCGATATCGGTGCGGCACGCGTTGGGCTCCTGGCCCGCGGCTAGTTGGTCGCTTTCGCCTCGATGGTCGCCAGTCGTGCGCTCAGATCGGCGCCGATCTTCGCGATGTAGGGCTCGTCGACGATCGAGAGATGATCGCCGCCGATGTGGATGATCTCGAGGTCGTCCACGACCTCACCCCACCTGCCGTCCTCGTCGATCTCGGCCCACTGCGGTTCGAGTTCGATCGCGCCGTCGTGCATCTTGTCGGCGCGATACAGCACCACCTTGCCGTCGTAGGGCAACGGTTTGATGTTGGTGAGTGCCCGGTTGTCGACAAACGACGTGCGCTGGTGTTCGATGATTCCGCCCGGGATCTTGGTACCCGACATCGAGACCATCTCCATGATGATCGCGAACTGACCCTCGTCGTCGGCATCCACAAGGCGATCCATCGGGATCGGGACGTCGGGATCGAGGTCGTAGTTGCGGATCGCGAAGTCCTTCCACCGCTCGAGCCGGGCCCGCTTGTTCTCCGGGGTGTCGGGCACGTCGTGCCGCGGCCGGACGACGTCGATCAGTCCGACGAAGGCGATGTCCTCACCCTCGTCGCGCAGCGCCTTGGCGCACCCGTACGCGAGTGCTCCACCGAGTGACCACCCGATCAGAACGTAGGGGCCGTGCGGTTGGATCTCGCGCAACCGCGGCAGATACTGCGCGACGCGCTCCTCTATCGTGCCCTCGACACGATCGAATCCGATCACCGGCTGGTCGGCGGGCAGCCGCTTGAGCAATGCCTCGTACGCAGACGTGTTGCCACCAGCGGGATGGAACAGCAACGCGGGCACCGGATCCCCGGCGCTCGGGTCGTACGTCTTCTTTCCCTCCGGCACCAGACGCAGGTATCGGACGAAGCCGTCGGTGTCGGCTGAGGCGTCGAGGAAGTTGCGGACGTAGTCCGACATCTCCTCGATCGTCTCGGAATCGAGGATGTCCTCGGGGTCGATGTCGCCGCCGGTGCGCTCGTTGAGCTTGTCTGTGAGTCGCTGCGCGACATCCTCTTCGAGTACGGGCAGCTTGTTGAAGATGCCGCCCGCCGACTTGCCGGTGATGACCGCATAGACACCGAACGTCAGGCGCTCGGCGGCATCTCGCGGTGGAACGTCGGAGCCCGCGGCCTCTGCCACCGACTGCTGACTCATGAGGTCAGCGGCCGGCGGTGTGTTCTGGTTCGCCGCGGGCGGTGTGCTCTCCGGCTGGTCGTTGTTCTGTTGGTCGGCGTCGTTGTTCTTCCGCTGATCTGCGTCGCCGACCGTGGCAGCGACCGGCGCCGCCTCCGACGCCGCTGCGCCACCGGCGTGCGCTTCGGCGTCCTTGGCGAGCTGCTCGTCGATGTAGGAGTTCAGCGCAGCGGTGTCGAGTTCACCCTCGCCCGCTGCCTTACCGGCGAGGTCGTCGAGCTGGTCGCGGTGCGTGACGGCGAAGGCGACGAACTTCTCGACGTCGGCGAGATTCGCCTGGCGCATCGCCTGCAGCTGCAGCTGCGGGATGTCGAACTCGTACTCGACGCGGTTCTTGATGCGCACCGCCATGAGCGAGTCGAGTCCGAGTTCGATGAGCGGGATCTCGCGTGGGAGATCCTCGGGGTCGTACCCCATCGACTCACCGACGATGATCGCGAGCCGATCACCCACGGATTCGCCGGATTCCGGATCCCATTTGTTGCCGATGTCGTCGACGACCTCGTCCTCGACCGTCAGCGAGGTATCGGTGTAGCCGACCTTGGCCTGGTCGATGGTGCCATCGGAGAGATCCTCGGTGCCGGCGGCGGCAATCGCGGCGCCATCGGCTGAGTGTGCTGTGCCCGTGACGACTGCCTCGAACAGGAGGTGGAAGTTCTTGTCGCGCTTGCCGTGGATGGTCACCGACGCACCACCGGGGTGCGGACTGAGCGTGGTGGTCACCGTGCCCGTCGTCGGGAACTCTCCGTGCGACGCCGCAGCACCGACACGCGCGTCGTCGAAGACCTCTACCGCCGCGGCGCGGACCAGTTCACGCGGATCGGTCACCGCCGCAGCAGTGACCTCCCAGGCGTGTCGGCCGTCGGGCAGGGCGACATGCGAGCCGGGGATCCTGCCGGCCGAGCCGCCCCCGGAGATCTGCGCGGAGAGCCAGAACGGCTTGCGATCGAAGCGGGTGCGCGGGATGTCCGCGTAATCGCCTACGCCGAACAGTGATCCGACGTCGACGGAATGCCCGTGGACGTACAGCTTCATGAGCGCGTTGATCACGCCGAAGCTCTCGTCCTCCTTGCGTCGCAGCGTCTCGATCAGCTCGGCGTCGTGCAGACCGGCCGAGAACGTCACCGCTGCAACGGAGATCAGTACCGCGGGGTTGGGGGAGAGCTCCAGGAAGGTGCGGTGACCGTTCTCCACCGACTTCGCGATCGCCTGGCTGAACCACACACTGTGGCGCAGCCCCTTGAGGAAGTAGTCGATGGTGTGCACGGGCTCATGTCCCGCACGGTAGAAGGCCTCACGATCGACCGAGCTGTAGAAGCCGGTCTCGAGTCGCTTCGGCTCGATTCCGGTGAGCTCGTAGGACAATTCGCCGAGCAGCGGGTCCATCTGCGACGTGTGACTTGCACCCTTGGTCTGCAGTTTGCGGCCCAGCTTGCCCTCGGCCTCCGCACGGGCGACGATCGCGTCGACCTGCGGTTCGGGACCACCGATGACCGTGTGCGTCGGCGCGGCGTACACGCAGATCTCGAGATCGGGGTAGTCGACGAGGACGTCGTTGATGTCGTCGGCGCTGTACTCGACGAGAGCCATCAACCGGATGTCGTCGCCGGTGAGCGTGGCCTCACCCTCGCCCATCAGCCGCGAGCGCTGACAGATGACCCGGGTGGCGTCCTCGAGTGAAAGTCCTCCGCTGATGTAGGCCGCCGACGCCTCGCCCATCGAATGCGGCACCAGCACACCGGGTTCCGCGCCGTGATGACGCAGCAGATCGGCCAGCGCCACCTGGATGGTGTAGATACCGACCTGCGCGGTCTCGATGCCGTAGGTCTGCTCATCGTCGACGAAGATCTCGGCTATCGAGTAGCCGAGCTCGTTCTGGACGTACTCGTCGACGCGGTCGACGTACTTCTTGAAGATCGGATTCTCGAGGTAGAGCTGCTTGGCCATCTTCCGATGCTGCGAACCGAAGCCCGAGAGCAGCCACACCGCCGACGCCGCATCCGGCGAATCAGCCGAGTAGACAAGCGGAGTGGCCTTGCCCTCGGCGATGGCACGCACACCCTTGACCGCATCCTCGTGCGTTCGGGCCATCACCACCGACCGTGACCGGCCGTGGTTGCGGTGAGCCAACGCGCGCCCGATGTCGGCGAGCGGCGTCGAGCGTCCCTCATCGGATTCGAGCCACTCGAGCAGGTCGGCGGCGGCTTTACGACGTCGCGACGGCAGGAACCCCGAAAGCACCAGCGGCACAACCGAACCCTCGACCGCGCACGGCGCGAAGCCGTCGGCGGGATCGGCGTCGACGACCTCGGCCGGAGCTTCGTCCTTCGCGGCCTGCGCGGCGAGGACTGCGCGTTCGGCGTCGGTGAGGAAGTCCTCGTCATCGTCGGTTTCGACAGGCTCAACCAGCGGGGACGGCTCAACCAGCGGGGACGGCTCAACCGCCTCGCTGGTCGAGCTACCTCCGCTGGTCGAGCTTGTCGAGACCACTCCCGACAGATCACTCGGCAGCACCTCACGCACGACGACGTGGGCATTGGTGCCGCCGAAGCCGAAGCCGGAGACACCCGCGACCGCGTGACCGGAGTAGCGCGGCCAGTCGGACGGCTCCTGGACTACCTTCAGGTGCCCGGCGTCGAACTGGATGTAGGGGTTGGGGCCGGAGTAGTTCAGCGATGCGGGCAGCTTGTCGTGCTGCATCGCGAGCACCACCTTGGCGAGTGCACCGGCGCCCGCAGCGGATTCCATGTGCCCGAAGTTCGTCTTCGCCGAGCCGAGCAGAGCGGGCGCGTCGGCCTGGCGACCGCGGCCGACCACGCGGCCGAGTGCATCGGCTTCGATCGGATCGCCGAGTACGGTGCCGGTGCCGTGCGCCTCGATGTAGTCGACGCTGCGCGGGTCGAGGGCTGCGTCGGTGTAGGCCGAGCGCAACACCTCCACCTGTGCCTCGGGATTGGGCGCGGGCAGGCCGTTGGAGCGACCGTCGGAGTTGACCGCCGAGCCTGCGACCACGGCGAGCACGGTGTCGCCATCGCGTCGGGCGTCGGCCATGCGCTTGAGCACGAACAGCCCGCCGCCCTCGGCGCGGATCATGCCATCGGCGTCGGCAGAGAACGCCTTGATGTGACCGTCCTTGGCCTGCGCGCCGATGCTGTCGAAGCCGAGCGTCGCGGCGGGAGTGATGATCATGTTGACGCCACCGGCGAGCGCGACGTCGGATTCGCCCGACCGCAGGCTACGTACGGCCTGGTGAACCGCGACCAGCGACGACGAGCACGCGGTGTCCATGGCCACCGACGGGCCGTGGAAGTCGAAGAAGTACGAGACGCGGTTGGCGACGATCGACGTCGACGTTCCGGTCAGCGCGTAGGCGGCGGTGTCGTGTGCGCCGTCGTCGAGGCCCATGGCCGCGAGCAGCTGGTAGTCGTTGGTCGACGTGCCGATGAAGACACCGACCGGTGCGCCCTTGAGGTCGCTGGCCGGGATGTGCGCGTCTTCGAGTGCCTCCCACGCCAGTTCGAGCGCGAGGCGCTGCTGCGGGTCGACCATCTCGACCTCGCGGGGGCTCATCTGGAAGAAGTCGGCGTCGAAGCTCTTGACGTCGTCGAGGTAACCGCCCTTGACGTTGGATTCGTCGATGACCTTGGCCAGGCGCGGGTCGGACTTGAACTCGGCCCAGCGGTCCGCGGGCAGATCGGAGATGCCGTCGCGCCCGGAGATCAGTGCCTCCCAGGTGGAGTCGGGGGTGTGCCCTGCCTTGGGGAAGCGTGTCGAGAGGCCGACGATCGCGATGTCGTCTGCCGCGTCGCGTTCACGAATCCAGAAGGTCTCGGCATCGAGGTCGAGCCCTTCGTCGGGGTCGCCCTCGATGATGCGCTTGGCCAACATCGCGATGGTGGGGTGGTTGTAGGCGACCGTTGCGGTCAGCACCACGCCGGTCTTGTCCTCGATGTCGGCGGCGAGCGCCACGGCATCGCGCGAGGACAGACCGAACTCCTCCATCGGACGGTCGTCGGAGATCTGTTCGACAGAGATTCCGGTCGACGTCGCGACCCACTCACGCAGCCAGTCACGCAGCTCCGCGACGGTCAACCCGCCTGCGGTTTCGCCGTCGGTGGACTCGCCGCCGGTGGGCTCACCGTCGGCAATCAGGGGTGAATCCGGCTCGGCTGGCTCCGTTCCGTGCGGATGAGCCCCGGTGCCGTGTGCATTCGCTGCGTTATTCAGTTCAGACATCGCTTCCAGACTAACGAGTGCGGTCCGTCATTCCGACGACCCTGCGGGGGTGGCCCGACGCGGCGTCGGCGATGGCCGATGCCTGCGTCGACTCCTGATGAATCGGGTTGCCTCTCAGTGGCCCGCATCGGGGAAGGCGTCCTGCTTGTATCCGCCCCGCAGTCGGCCGTCGATGTAGGCAGCCTTGGTGGCGCGTCGCGCGATCTTGCCGCTACTCGTGCGCGGGATCGAGCCCGCGGGAACGAGGAGCACGTCGCGCGCCATCACGCCGTGCCGCTGGGCGATCGCGGCGCGCACGGTGTCGGCGATCTCCTGCGGATCGGTCTTCTTTCCCGGACCGCGCTCGGCGACGATCACCAATTGCTCCGACGCGTCGTCCGCGTCAAACTTCAGGCCGCTCGCCGCGTTCTCGAACACCTCGGCAGGCAGCTGGTTCGCGGGTACGGCGAAGGCAGCGACGAAGCCCGGCCGCAGCGCGGCGCTGGCTTCCTGTGCGCTGAACTCGAGATCCTGCGGGTAATGGTTGCGGCCGTCGACGATCACGAGGTCCTTGACACGGCCGGTGATGTACAGCTCGCCGTCGAGCCACACGCCGTAGTCGCCCGTGCGCATCCACTGCGCATCGGACGGCGCGCCGTCGGTGTGGCTGCCCTCGGCGAGCGGCGTGGAGATCGTGTTGTGGAACGTCGCGGCGCTCTCCTCCGGCTTGTTCCAGTAGCCGGCACCGATGTTGAGTCCGTGCAACCAGATCTCGCCGACCTCGCCGTCGGCCTTTTCGACGCCGGTCCCGGTCTCGTCGTACTCCGCGGCGTCGACGATCGCGGCCCACTGACTCAGTGCAACCTGCCCGCAGGAAACCTGCGCGACAGCGTTCGGTGCATGCTGGTCGACGATCTTCATGTGGCCGGCGTTGAGCTCGTCGCGATCGACGTAGATGACCTTGGCCTCGTTGTTGCGCTGAGTGGCGGAGACGAACAGCGTCGCCTCGGCCATGCCGTAGCAGGGCTTGATCGCGGTCTTGGGCAACCCGTACGGACCGAACGCCTCGTTGAACTTCTTCATCGAGCTGACCGTGACCGGTTCGGAGCCGTTGATCAGTCCGATGACGTTCGAGAGGTCGAGGTGCTCGCCGTCCTTGGGCAGACCGCGGACTGCCGCATGCTCGTAGGCGAAGTTCGGGGCCGCGGCGTAGGTTTCCGCACCGTCGCTGGCGGCAGCGAGTTCCTTGATCCAGCGGCCGGGCCTGCGCACGAATGCCTGCGGGCTCATGATCGTGATGTAGCGGCCGCCGAGCGCAGGCAGGATCACGGTGAGCAGTCCCATGTCGTGGAACATCGGGAGCCAGGTGACACCGCGCGCATTGCGGTCGATCTCGATGCAGTCGTAGATCTGCAGGCAGTTGGCGGCGACCGCCTCGTAGGTGATCTCGACACCCGCGGGCACACGGGTCGAACCGGAGGTGTACTGCAGGTAGGCGACGGTGTCGCGGTTGTGGTCCTTACCGGCAACCGGTGCGACCCAGCTCGACCCGACCGAGTCGGGGACGGCGTCGACGGCGATCACGCGGGGACGTTCCTTGGCGGGGACGCCTGCGAAGAAGTCGCGCACGGCCTCCGCCGATTTGGTCGATGTCAGAATCGCCGTCGGCTTGCAGTCGGCGAGCACCGCGGTCAGGCGGTCGGTGTGGCCGGGTTCGTCGGGGCTGAAGAGCGGCACCGCGACGTTGCTCGCATACAGCGCGGAGAAGAAGCCGATCACGTATTCGAGCGACTGCGGGGCGAGAATCGCGACCCGGTCGCCGGGCTTGGTGACCTGTTGCAGCCGGGCGGCGACAGCGCGCAGACGCTTGCCGAACTGCGCCCACGTGAGGTCCTGTGCCTCTCCGTCGCGCTCGCGGCTGTAGTCGATGAAACGGTACGCCAGCGTGTCCGCCTGATCGCGCACGTTCTGCTCGACATAGTCGACCAGCGTCGCGTCCTCGGTGAAATGCAGGTTGCCGTTCTCATCGAGGAACTGCTCAAATTCTGTGTTCAGCATCCATCACTCCTGTGGCCCCCTCGCGGGCGACCACGTCCGTGCGCCATGGCGGCGCGGTGTCGTGGCACTCCCCGCAGGTACCACGTCTTCTCGGGCGTCATGTCCGCGTCGTCGACGCGTGACACGGTAGCGCACACGCGACTACCCGTCCGAATCTTGGCGTATGGTGAATTGCGCCTTCATGACGCCGGAATTCCGACATGTGCCGGGGTCATACACGGGCGAATTCACGTCAGCCCATTTCGACTGAGGCGAAATGGGCCGTCGACAATCCTACTCCCCCTTCAATTGGGCCAGAACAGGCGCAAAAGCGTCCATCTGCGTCGGGAAGACTCCCACGTACGACATCGTCGTGCGGCGACGCACCTCGCGGATCTGATCGGCGATCTCCTCGAACGACCCGATGGCGATGTAGGGCGACGTCAGCACGTCCTCGACGGTGAACTCGGTGTCGTGCGCGATGTTCGGCGGGTACCCCTGCGCGAGCGCCTTGAGCGCCATCTCCGCAGTGGCCTCGCGGTCGTCGGTGATGACGATGACCGCGATGGTCCAGTTCAGCTCGATGTCGGCGAAACGGTCGCCCGCCGCCTGACGGATACGGTCGACGCGCGCAGCGGTCTTCTCGATCGTCATGTCCGAGAGCTTCATCTTGCCGTCGGGGGTCGTTCCCGGGGCGACCGAGATGATGTCGGCGTGTTTGGCGGCCAGGGCGAGCATCTTCGGTCCACCACCACCGACGGCGATCGGCGGCCGCGGCCCCTGGCGCGGTCGCGGGCTGCCCTCGAGGCCGTGGATCTGATAGAACTCGCCGTCGAAGTCGACGGTTTCGCCGCGCATCAACTTGTCCAGGATGGTCAGCGACTCGTCGAGTTTGCGAATGCGCACGCCGGGCGTCTCGAACTCGATACCCGCCTTGTCGAACTCCTCTTTCATCCAGCCAGCACCGATTCCGAGCTCGAGTCGCCCCTTGCTCAGCACGTCGATCGTGTTGGCCTCCTTGGCCAGGATCGCCGGATGACGGAACCCGTTGGCGAGCACCGAGGTACCCAGGCGGATGGTGCTCGTCGCCTGACTCAACGCACCGAGTGCGGCGAGGGGACCGACCTGGTTGCCGAGGTGATCGGGCACGGCGAACGTGTCGTAGCCGTACTCCTCGGCAGTCTGGGCCAACTTCACGAACTTGCGGGCTCCGCCCTCGTCCTTGTTGCCCTCGCCACCGGCTCCGAATCGGAACTTGCGCAGTCCCCCGGGGTCACTCATCGTCGCCTGCTTCTCCTCACGCATCGCTGCGGTCACCGGTGGTGATGCCGGTTGGTCTGATGGGCAGTGTGCCCGACCGCACCACGGTAATGCAGGTCGACGGTGCTACCCAAACACGGCCGCGACCGCTCCGAGCGGGACAAATGACCTAGCGGAGAGCCGAGCCCGATGCCACGCGCGGGCGGTCACCCGTTGCGCGGGGCACACCGGCGACGAGCGGGGGGCTGATCAGTTGTGCGCCGGATGGGGGGCGTCGGCGATGACCTTGTTCGACCACCCGTACATCCACTGCGTCGCACTGCTCCCGTCGAGCTGCCAGTACCGCTTGGTGGCATACATCGCATGCACGGGGTTGTTGATGGCACCGGCGAGCTGCCCGACGGCGCCGACCGGGTTGGCGACTGTGGGCGAATCACAGATGAGATCGCCTGGAGCACAAATGGATTGAACCCGATCGCGCAGTTCTCCGAATCCACCGCTGCGTGACCCGGTCATCGTGATGCCCGGCACGAGCTTGCCCATTCCGCCGAGTGCGACCTCGGCGCCGACGCCATCGGGATCGGGACCGATGTCGTTCTGCTGCCCCTTCTCACGGCGGCCGTCGGCGATCAGTCCGACACCGAGCACGAGGTCCTGATCGGAGGCGTCGATCGGCCCACGACCATTGCCGATATTGCTCGCGAGGTCGCCGCCGATGACGGCACCCTGCGAGAAGCCCATGATCACGTACCTCGTCAGTGGACACTTCTTGTTGGTGTCGCGCAGCTTGGCCGCGGCACGGTCGTAACCCTGTTGACGTGAGACGTTGTAGTCGGCCTGGCGATCGCTGAGGTTCGTCGGGTTACGGAACTGCGCGATGTAGGGCACCGTGTAGACCTCGGTGCGCGACGTCGGGTACTGATCCTGCAGCGCCGTCGACACACGCCGCATCAGCGACGCCTTGTTGGCCGTCGGATTCATGGGGTCGTCGTCGGCGGACGATTCCCAGGTACCGGGGATGACGAGTGTGAGCACGTCGGGGCAGTCCGCGGACTGCGCTTGCGGTCGTTCTCCCGACGGGGCGCTCGTCGACGGCCCCTGACCGCCGGGAATGTTCGGCGGTCCGGGCTTGAGCAGAGTGATCACCAGGATCACGATCAGCACGATCGCGACGAGGGCGAGAAGGGCTAGGAACAGTGCGATCCGGCCAAGTCGACGACCCTTACGACGACCGGCGCCACTACGCTTGGCGCTCACGCCTAGCAGTAGTTGTCACGTGCGGCTTTGATGACCTTGTCGGCCTTGGAATTCGCCTCGGCGGCGTTCTTCGAACTCGGACCGATCATCGCGGTCACAAAGGCCTTCACCGTCGTCGGATCGGCTCCCTTGGCCTGCTGAGCGCAGACGTATTCGGCGCTGTTGAGCGCGACGGAGTTGTCGGAGTCACCGGCGAAGCTGATGTTCTGGTCCTTGAGCGCCTGCAGATACTTCTTGCCCTTGTCGCTCACCTGCTCGCCGCCCGGGCCGGGGAAGTTCTCCGGCACCTTGGTGGTCGTGTTCGGTGCTGTCGCAGGCAACGTCGTCGAACCGGAGACCTTCGTACCGCCTGGTGCGGCAGCGGCCGACGACTCCGTCTTCTCGGTCTCCGACGCCTTCGCAGAGGACGACGCGGGCGAGGAGTACATCGACGTGGTGGTGACGGGATCGCTCGTGATCGGCGCGCTGGCCGTCGAGTCGTCCGAGCAGGCAGACAGCCCACCCGCGAGAGCAACTCCCGCCATGATCACACCCAACCCGAAGAACTTCCTCATCATCACTTCCTCATCACACCCGACCCGGCCATTTCAGCACCGACGCAAGGCTACTCCGCCGTCCGACCCGCGCCGACCACCGCGTGGGCGCCACCTGCGGGAATGCGTTGATTCCTCAGCGAGATCTCAGCGCGAGCACACCCGGCACCGAGTATGTGTCGAACAATCGACCAGACTGGGCGCCGGGTGCTGCATGCGGTGATCACTTACCGATGACCGTCCCGCCCTTGGCCGTCCACGAGATCTTGCCGCGCTCGAACGTGTTGAACCGTCCCTTGCCGTCGCGGGTGGGCAGTTCGTCACTGGTCGGCAGTCCGAGTTTGCCGCCCGGCCCACCGATCGACGCGTACGCGCCGCCGATCGCGCCGGTGACCGCCTTGGGACCCTTCGGTCCGGTGATCACACGGCCCTGCGCGAAGTCCTGTGCACGCCCGCCGGGCACCGCGTACTCGGGAGTCAGGCAGCCCCCCAGTTTGTTCGCGTCGGCGACCTTCTTGAACGGGGCGGACGGACGGCACGCGACCTTGTCGCCGCCGAGTCCAAGTGCCGCAGCGGCCTGCGGCCACGCCTGAGCCATCTCGAATTCCCAGTACGCCCACGTGTGCGTTCCCGACGGCCGGTACACCGCCTGCCCCGGTATGCCGAGTTCGTTGAGTTTGATCGCGAACTGCTGCGAGGTCACGCGGCTGAGCAGCTCCAGGCCGACGCCGGAGTAGTTCGTGGCGAGCAGCGGGATGTCCGACGGCTTGTCGTGCGGCCCGACGAGTCCGTTGCCCGACGAGACGTAGAGGCTGGTGCCCCGAAGCTTGTCGGCGATGAGGAACGGATCGTGTTCCTTCCACGCGGGATCGCTCGGCGGCCCGAACATGTTCATCGAGTTGTAGCCGCCGCCGTCGCGCTGCGCGAACTGGATCGCCTGCGGCATACCGGTCGACGTCAACTGCAGGATGCCCGAGAACGACGCCGCGAACTTGTAGAAGCCCTGGTTGCGGGCGGCGAGCATCATCGCTCCGGTACCGCCCATCGACAGCCCCTCGATGCCACGCACGTCCGTCGAACGCCAGTCGCCCTCGATGATCGGGGGCAGCTCGTGGATGAGGAACGTCTCCCACTTGTAGGTCTTGCCGCGATCGGGTTGCTTCCAGTCGGTGTAGAAACTCGACTCGCCACCGATCGGCAGGATGACGTTGACGTTCTTGTCCTTGTAGAAGTCGACGATGTTGGTGTTGATCACCCAACCGCTCTGGTCGTCTTGAGCCCGCAAGCCGTCGAGCATCGTGAGTTGCGGGAACTTGGCGTCCGGGTGTGCCCACCAGTCACGCGCGAGCAGGATCTGCACCTGGATGTCGGTGTTCATCGCGGGAGAGTGCACCCATAGTGCGACCCGACGGTCGGTGTACCAGAAGACCTTGGTCACCCGCGCAGGCTGTGCTGGTGCTGCGGCTGGGGAGGGCGCGGCCGCAGGCGGCTGCTGCGCAGGCGCCTCGGGTGCAGGCGGCGCGGGTTGGGCAGGCGGGCCGGGTTGGGCAGGCGCTGACGGCTGCGCCGGGGGTGCTGCGGGCGGATCGGCGGGCGCAACCGCCTGCCCTGCGACTGTCAGGCCGGCGGTCACCGCAACGGTCGCCACCACCGTCGCAGCAACCCGAACCATCCGATGTCCACGATGCCCGCCCCGTGCCGACCGGTCATCACTTACCGCTGGACGCATCCGTCTCCCACTTCCTTCACACCGTGGGCAAGGGTCTCCGGCTTGTTCACATTCACACCAGAGATCACACGAGTCCCACTAGCCACGTTTAGCCTCAGGTGTTTCTTACCCTCTCCGACGCCGATTCCACGCGCGACGCGCTGAGGCGGGTGAGATTTCTGTGACTTGTGATGCGTATGGGATCTGATACGGATCACAGTGCAGACGACGCGACCCCGACCGGAATACCGGTCGGGGTCGCGTGCACGTGCCTGCGCTGATCAGATCAGCGGAAGAAGCCTCGCTGGTAGGCGTTCCACACCATGTCCTGCCAGTAGCCCCACGCGTGGGTGCCGTTGGCGTCGTAGGTCATGAGGTTGATGCCCTGGGTGAACGCCGCGACCTCGAAGGCCTTGCGCTGCGCCAGTGCCAGCACCTCGAGCGTCGACCCCTTGAACAGGTCGTCGAAGACGTTCGGAAGCGCGTTGTAGCGGCCGAAGAGTCCGTTGCCCGACCCGGTGAACACCTTGAGGTGATGCATCCGGTTGATCAGCATGAACGGATCGTTGTCGTACCAACGCTGATCCCACGGCGGTCCCCACATCGCGTCGACGTTCCACGGCTTGGGATCGACGTCGAGCATGGCCAGACGGAGCATCGTGTGCATGCCGGGAGCGCTCAGGAAGTCGTAACCCGACAGCGAGCCAGCCGCGTAGTACAGGTCGGGACGCTTGGCTGCCAGCACGAGGGCGGCATTACCGCCGGACGAGATGCCCATGATGGCGAACTTGCCGCCCTTGCCCTTGAAGCCCTTGCCGCGCAGAGCCGGAACCAGACGGTTCTGGATCACGCACTCCCACATGTACCGGCGCTGCTGGCCGTTGAAGTTACTGGGCGCGTTCCAGTCGGTGTAGAAGCTGGCGGGTCCGCCGATCGGCTCGACCACGTTCACGCCTTGATTGACGAGCTCCTGGACGTTGGTGTTGATCTCCCAGCCCGAGAAGTCGTACTGGGCACGCATGCCGTCGAGCAGCACGACGGTGCGGGTGTTGCCCGGCTTGAACCACGAACGCACCTTGACCTTGCCCGGGGCCATCGACTTGTTGCCGAAGGCGCCATTGGTTGGCATGCCACAGGCATCGATCCACCACTCGCTCTTGCCCGCAGGCGTGCCGTTGACGCGTGCATCCGCAGTACCTGCACCGCTGATGACCGACGCCAGGCCCGCCACAGTCATCAACGCGACGGTCACCGCCACCAACCGGCTACGAAGCCGGAATCTGCCGCGCGTTCCGGATACGGATGATCCCGACCTCACCGCTACTCCCATCGACCAAACTCTCCTCTGTTACCAGTCCCCATGTGTCCCACAGGACACACCAGGCACCAGATCGTTACGTGCGCGATATCAACCAATCGGCGCGGGTTCCCCGAATCAACAACCATCCACCTCATGCGCGACACATCGCACACGGTGCGTGGAGCACACCGCTCGTATGCAATGCACAACGATTCGGGAGCCTATTGCATAGGCGAACACACTGACAATCAGCGTGACCGCCACCACATCTCACGTCTCTCGACGTCGACGCGGAGCCGATCGACCTCTACCGCCGGTCTCATCTCTCATCGCTTTATCAGGGTTGGACGTTACCTATCCGATACATAACAGGACAAATCGCCTGTACCCCGCACACGGGATCAGACGCGTGACCTGCACAGAAGTCGCTCGACGATGCGCGCAACTGTGACGCTCATCTCGGGTGGAGTCGGGGCGGAATCGGTAGACCGCAGCGCTGCAGCTCGTACTCCGGATTGCGTTGAATCCGATAGTCGGTGAAGCCGAACGACTCGGAGAGATTCTTCTTGAATCTCTCGATCGACCAGGTGTCCTTGTACGACTCGATCCTGTCCACGGTCTGCTGACAGGTGAGCGCCTCGCGCGCCTGGGCGACGACGTCCTCGTCGAGGAAGCCCGGCAGCACCGGCCACCTGGGATAGGCGCCGGCCTCCGCGACGACCCACTCCGCGGGGAGATTCTTGTCGTGTCCGATCCGGCCGTCCTCGAGACGCTCGGTGTGCGCGGCGATCGGGTACGCGAGGCCCATCTGATCGATCACTCGGACATCGAGCGGCGCGTTCATGCTCGTCATCCCCAGGTTGAGGAAGTACACGGTGGCCTTGCGCTTGTCCTGCGGAGTGTTGTCGGGCAGCTTGGCCACGTACCACTCGTCGTAGTTGTTCGACGGGAGGATCACGCCACCCTGGGTCCTGTACTCGTCGATCCGCTCGACCATCGCCCGCATGCGCGGATAGTCGAGGTAATCGGCAGCGGTGACAGGGTTCTCGTTGCCCATGTTGGTCACATAGAACCGACGTTCGTCGACGATCCCGCTGCGACCGATGTCGATGCCCGCGTTGGGCAGGACCTTCTCGTGGCAGACGATCGCCCAGACGAGTGTGGTGACCCACAGTGCGGCCATCACGACCGCGCCACCGAGTTGGACCCACGCCCGACGACGTCGGTCGCGATCTCGGGCGGCGTCGACGCCGCGGCCGACTGCTGCGCGCATGTCGGCGAGAGCGGGCACCGACAGCGGTACGACCATGACCGGCAGCAGAAGCGTGAACAGCGGCGTGAGGAGTACTCGGCCGTGCATGAAATCGCCGCCCTGGCGCAGCCAGTAGACGCCGACCACGAGCCCTCCGAGAACGACCGCGACCGTGACGGTCGTCGGGGTCTGGAGTCCACGGGACCATCCGGCCAAGCGCTCGCGGACGGTCGGGCGGCCGGTCGCATCAGCCGAACCGGTATTCGTGGCGACGTCGGCCTGTCGACGCCTGTTCGCCCGCACGCCGACGGTCACCAACACTCCCGCGAGGATCGCCATGATGACGGGAAGCACGAGCGTGTACGGCCCGAAGAGGTTACCGAGATAGATGAAGCCCTGATGCCACTTGGAGCCGCTCGCATCCTTTGCGACGGCAGGGTTCGGCACCAGCAGCGCGTAGTACCCCATCCGGAATATCTGGTAGCCGACCGGCAGCACCGCGGCGCAGAGTGCGACGCCGACGCGCATCCGCCACGACAGCGGCGCCAGGAACACGAGCACGAGCGCGATGCCACCGATCACGGTCAGTTCGGGACGGATCAGCGGGGCGAGCCCCGCCCAGAAGGCGAGGAACAGCGTTGCCGCCGTCCCTCGATACCTCGTGCCGGGACGCTCTGCGGTCTCGGCATGAGCAGCGCTGTCCGGCCGTCGTCGACTCCACGCGATCAGCAGGCACCACAGCACCGCGACCCAGAAGATGCAGAGTCCGTTCTCCAGACCACTCGTCGCGAAATCGCGAGCGGGCGGGATCGCGATGTACACGATCGCGCCGAGCGGCAACAGCAGCGTGATCCCGCTCGCGGCCGGACCACTGATGCGGGGACCGAGTAGACGAGCCGTGCCGTACATCGCGATCGGGATCGCCGACACCGACAACACCAACGCCACCCAGAGCGCGACGTACTCCAGCTGACCGTCGGTAACCCACGCCCAGAACCACAGCAGATACGTCCACGCCGTCGAGGTGTTGGCCTCGACACGCTCGCCCGCGTTGAACACCGGGCCGTTGCCTGCGAACAGATTGCGCAGGGTGCGCAGCACGATAAGACCGTCGTCGGCGATCCACCTGCGTTGCCAGGCACCGATGGCGAAGAAGGTCGTGACCGCGACGGCACCGATCAGGAAGCTGATCGACGCGGTCCACTCGCGGGGGCCCCACGACGACAGAAATCGCCGACGGCCACCGCCCGGGGGCGGCCCGTCGCCGACAGCACCCGGTCCCTCGTCGAGGGCACCGGATTCCGCGTCGAGGGCACCGGATTCCCCGGCCACGGCACCCGGTTTCGCGTCGAGGGCACCCGATTCGGCGCCGACGGCATCGGATTCCCCGTCCAGGGCATCGATGATCATGGTGTCGTCCATGTCGACAGCACCGATGACCGTGGTGTCGTCCGTGCCGAGATCCCGCGCAGTTCTGTCGGCTGGGCGGATGCCGGCGACGTCGTGGTCGGTGATGTGTGCGGTGGGGATCTCGCGAAGTCTGTGCCTACCCGCGCGAGCGGGCTCGTCGCGAACGTCAGACGGCATAGACCGCGACACCCACGCAGACGATCCAGGCCAGAGCCAGGATCTGCAGAATGCGGTCGCCGAAGGCGATCTCTTCCGGCTCGCCGGCGGTACCGCCGTCCACGACCACTGCGTACCGCAGAATCGCGATGGTGAACGGAACCATCGAGATGGCATACCAGACGTTGGTGTCGTGTCCGGAATTCTTGTCGAATGCCCACAACCCGTAGAACGCGACGACGAGCGTTGCCGAGAGCGTCCACACAAAGCGCAGATAGCTGGTGGTGTAGTACTGCAGCGACTTCCGGATCTTGGCGCCGGTGCGCTCGGCGAGCACCAGTTCGGCGTAGCGCTTGCCCGCAGCCATGAACAGCGATCCGAACGCCATGACCAGCAAGAACCACTGCGAGAGCTTGATGTCGGTCGCGGTACCACCGGCGATCGCGCGCAACAGGAAGCCCGACGAGACGATGCAGATGTCGATGACGGGCTGATTCTTGAGCCCGAAGCAGTAGCCGAGCTGAATCACCAGGTAGACGGCGATGACCACCGCGGTCTGCCAGTTCGCCGAGTACGCGATCAACAGCGACGCGATGCCGAGCACCACGGCCAGCACGTACGCCAGCTTGACCGGCACGACGCCTGCCGCGATCGGGCGGTACCGCTTGGTCGGGTGATTGCGATCGGAATCGACGTCGATGGCGTCGTTGATCAGATAGATGCACGACGCTGCGAGGCAGAAGGCCACGAAGGCGATCGCCGCGCGGCCGAGCACGTGGACGTCGGTGATGCTGCCCGCGGCCAGAGGTGCCGCGAGGACCAGGACGTTCTTGACCCACTGTCGCGGGCGCAGCGCCTTGATCAGCCCGTCGACCCGGTTCTTGGGTGGGCCGACCTTCTTGTCGTGCTCGATGGGCTCCTCGCTCATGCCTCTCCTCGGTTCCTGATCACCCACGCGGCCGCTGTGCGTGCGGTCTGCCCGGGCAGGAGCGCAATCGCGCCGGCTCGGGCCGCCACACGCGCGGTGCGAGTGGCGCGCGGATGCCCGGCAACCGTTCGCGATGCACGCTCGAGAAGTGTGTCACCGCCGACGACGGCCCCCGCACCCAGTGCCCCGAGCGCAGCTCCCGCGGCGACATCGCTCGGGTAATGCACTCCGAGCACAAGTCGCGACGTGAGCATAGGTGGCACCAGAACCGCGGGTAGCAGGTAGGGCGGCAATCCGGCGGCCCGACCGATCAGGATCGCGGCGGCAGTGGTCGACGTCGCATGCGACGACGGGAAGCTCAGCTTGCTCGGCGTCGAGACACCGATACGAATCCTCGGATCGTGCGGGCGGGGCCTGCGGACGATGCGTTTGATGATCACCGACGCGGCGTGCGTTCCGAATGCGCCGACACCTGCCTCGACCCAACGTCGCGTCGCGACCGAGTCACCACGACGGCGGGCCACAACGTAGCCGATTCCCGAGATCGCCAGCCAGCCGAGGGAGTGCTCGCCGAAATGCGAGAGAGCGCGTGCCGCGGGAAGTACTCCCGGTCGGTCGTAGAGCGCGTCCTGGATCGCGATCAACGCGTCGACCTCGCGACTGTCCAACGCGTCACGCTCGGCGACCTCACGATCACCTGGTGCAGCGCCGGTCGGTTCCCCCGTGCTGCTCGACTCCGCGCTACTGGCTTCGCCTGGGTCACTCAATTCCGAAGACACCCGCCCAGCTCTCCTTACTGGTCAGTTCCTGGTGAGCGGCACGGTAGCGCTGTGCCATCTCGGGGAACCTCTCGTTGAGTTCGCGCACCAGCGCGGCCGATTCGCGTGCGAGCGCGATCATCTTGTCGCGATCGCGTTGCCGATAGACCACTCCCCGGCCGTCCGCGGTGGTCACCGTGACGCCGTCGACTCGGCCCAGCGAGAACCAGCGGGCCTCGATGGGCGGGTAATTGGCTTGCGGCACCTCGTGATGACGAGGGTCGGCCGGGCGCAGGTTGTTGACCACCGACGCCGCGAGCGCCTTGAGCTTGCTCACCGGGTTGGTCGGCACGTTGACACCGAGATGCGTTGCCTCGCCGCTGGTTCGGGGCAGTTCGGTCGCCGAGGGCAACACGACCGCGTCGGGGTACTGCTTGCGCATCTCCGCGATCTTGGGGAGCGCGGTCGGCAGTAGGTCGCGGATGTGGTCGGGTCCGGCGAGGAAATCGCGGATCGCTTCGTTCTGAATCGCCACCGTCGAATATTCAAGGCTCAGAAGATGTTTTGCAGTCGCCTTGACCATCGACTGCAGAATGCCCTTGATCGGTCCGTCGTGGTGGACGGCCGCGACCACCAGCCGATTGCGCAGATGGAAGTAGGCCTGCCAGTCAATGGCGTCGTCCTTGTCACTCCAGGCCATGTGCCAGATCGCGATACCCGGGATGGTGGCGGTCGGATATCCGGCCTTGGCGGCGCGCAGCGCGTACTCCCAGTCGTCCCACTTGATGAACAACGGCATCGGCAGACCGATCTGCTCCGCGCACTCGCGCGGGATCATGCACATCCACCAACCGTTGCCCTCGACGTCGATGCGTCGGTGCAGGTTCTTGGAGTTCTCCCGGTCGCGGAGAGGGTATCTCGCGAAATCGTGGTCGTAGTCGACGAACGGGGCGGCCGTCCACATGAACGTGTGGTGGTTGATCACCTCACCCATCGAATGCAGGTGACTGCGGTCCTGCAGATTGAGCATCTGCCCGCCGACGAGCATGGGGGTCTTGGCAAATCGTGACATCGCCAGAGCGCGCAGGATGGAATCGGGCTCGATCGCGATGTCGTCGTCCATGTACAGGATGTACGGGCTGTCGGTGAGCCGCAGCGCCTCGTACATGATGCGTGCGTAGCCACCGGAACCGCCGAGGTTTCCCTGGTCGAAGATGTGCAGCCGGTCGCCCAGTGCGGCGGCGGCCTCGTCGTAGCCCGGCTCGTCGACGACGTTGCGCGTACCCTGGTCGGGCATCAGCACCGCGTCGATCACCCCGTCCACCAACGGATCCGACGTGAGCGCCGCGAGTGCATTGACCGCGTCGGTCGGCCGGTTGAAGGTCGGGATGCCGACGGTGACGCGCTTGGTCTCCGGGCCGGTCGCGGCCGCTACTGCCGAATACCAACCCGCCGAGACGATCTCGGTGTCGGTATCGGTGGTGACGTCGAACCAGATCCAGCCGCCGTCCTCGAATGGCCCCAGGTCGAGTTCGAATTCGAGGACGCCATAACCGTTTTCGTCGGTGAGCACCAGATCACCACCGATGCCGATGCGCGAGCCGTCGACCTTCGAGCGGTACAGGTCGACGCGGCACGTACCACGGACCTCGACGCGCAGCACCACCGACTTCAGGACCGACCAGCGTCGCCAATACGACGCCGCGAACGCGTTGAAGTACGTCTCGAAGCTCACCTCGGACTCGGCGGCGAGCAGCACCGACGTCCGCGTCGGGGCGTGGGCGCGACGTGTGTTGTTGTCCGATTCCACCTGATAGAGCGAGCGCACGTCGATGGGCTCACCCGGACGCGGGAAGATCACCCGCTGCAGCAGTTCGACGGCCTTCGAGTCGGGTTCGGTCGGCGCCTGCGCCGTATCGGTCACCGGGGTCGCGCCGCGCTCGGTCGTCTCGTTCGAAACAGTCACGCTCATCTACTCCGCCTCCGCCAGCGGCGCACCGTCGGCCAGGTGCGGCGCCAGCGTGTTCTCGTACATGGTGAGCGCACTTGCGATCGCCATGTGCATGTCCAGGTATTGATAGGTGCCGAGCCGACCGCCGAACAGCACCTTGGCATCCGCGGTCTCGGTCTTGGCCAGTTCTCGGTAGGCAGCGAGCTTGTCGCGGTCCTCCGGGGTGTTGATGGGGTAGTACGGCTCGTCGTCGTCGTTCGCGAATCGGCTGAACTCGCGCATGATGACGGTCTTGTCCGTCGGGTAGTTCTTCCGCTCGGGATGGAAGTGCCGGAACTCGTGGATACGCGTGAAGGGGACGTCGGCGTCGTTGTAGTTCATCACCGGGGTTCCCTGGAAGTCTCCCGTGGGCAGGACCTCGGTCTCGAAGTCCAGGGTGCGCCAGCCGAGACGCCCCGCCGAGTAGTCGAAGTACCGGTCGAGCGGACCGGTGTAGACGACAGGGGCATCGGGGTTGGCGGCGCGAATCTCGTCACGCACGGCGAACCAGTCGGTGTCGAGGCGCACCTCGATGCGCTCGTCGGCAGCCATGTTCTCCAGCCACGCGGTGTAGCCCTCGACCGGCAGTCCCTCGTAGGTGTCGTTGAAGTAGCGGTTGTCGAAGGTGTAGCGGACCGGTAGCCGCGTGATGTTCGACGCGGGCAGGTTCTTCGGGTCGGTCTGCCACTGTTTGGCCGTGTAGGCCTTGATGAACGCCTCGTAGAGCGGTCGGCCGATCAGGCTGATCGCCTTCTCCTCGAGGTTCTTGGCGTCCTTGGTGTCGATCTCGCTGGACTGCTCGGCTATGAGTTCGCGCGCCTCGTCGGGGCTGTAATACCTACCGAAGAACTGCGAGACCAGTCCTAGTCCCATGGGGAACTGGTACGCCTGGCCGCCGTGCATCGCGAAGACCCGATGCTGATAGCCCGTGAAGTCGGTGAACCGGTTGACGTAGTCCCACACCTTCTTGTTCGACGTGTGGAACAGGTGTGCTCCGTACTTGTGCACCTCGATGCCGGTCTCGGGTTCGGGTTCGGAGTAGGCGTTGCCGCCGATGTGTGACCTGCGCTCGACCACCAGGACGCGCTTGCCGAGTTGTGTCGCTGCACGCTCGGCGATGGTCAGGCCGAAGAACCCGGACCCGACGACGATCAGATCGACGGCAGGGTTCGACGCGACGTTGCTATTGGTGGCCACGGGTGTTCAGGGTAACGGACACAGCGACGAGCTCTTCGACACACGCGGGTCGTCGCGCCACGACCCTCGATGGGCATGCGGGACTGTGATCTGCAGCGACGGCCCGATCAAGGCTGGCCAAGGGCCGTATACTCCGAGTATTGGGCTGTAGAGATCGGCTCGCTGAATCTTGTGCAACGCCACCTGTACGACGACATTTGCAACGCCACCGTGTACGTCCCTGTACAGCGAAGATTGCGCAACTCCCGGCAGGAGTCCGCCAATGACCCCACCCAGCGCCACCCCCGTCCCCGTCCCCATCCAGAACTCCGACGTCCCGATTCCCCCCAGGACGCCGATGACTCGCTTCTTCCCCGCACCGAGTTCGCGTACGGTTCCGACGTCGTTCGGCACCGCCGAGCCGGAGTGGCTGGCCTGGTTGTCCGGTCAGGCCTGGCCCGAGGTGATGTTCGACATCGATCGTCTGGTCGTCGTGGCCGCTCATCCCGACGATGAGATCCTCGGCGCCGGCGGCCTCGTACACGCTGCAGCGTCGCAGGGCATCGACGTGGTGACGATCTGTGTCTCCGACGGTCACGCCGCGCATCCGGGGTCCCCCGAGCAGTTGGCCAACCGCCGCCACCTCGAACTCGACACCGCGTCGGTGCTGTTGGGCCTCGATCTCCCCCGGTGGGGCGGTCTGCATTCGGGAACGCTGGCACAGCACCCCGATTGCCTCGACGCGATGATCCGCGACACCCTCGATGAGAGTCCCGGCGTCCGCAACGGCGTGCTGGCGGTGTGGGACCACGACGGGGAGGCCGATCACGAGGCTGTCGGTCGGTCCGCGATGCGAGTGGCCAAGCCCCGTGGACTCCAACTGTGGATGTATCCGATCTGGCTGTGGTACTGGGCTCACCCGGGCGACGAGACCATTCCCTGGCACCGAGTGCAGACGGTCCCGGTCTCGTCGACCGTGATGGCCGTGAAGAATGCTGCGGCGCGATCGTTCGCCGACCAGAAGCGCCCACGCGGCCCGAGCGACAGTCCACAACCGGTCCTCGGCACCTCCATCACCTCTCACCTTCTGCGGGTACGGAGTATGTTTTCGGCTGAGGACCACTTCTCGAAGTGAAGTGCGGCTGGAAGGAATGCGGCATTGACTGACGTCACGTCCGAGGCGAGTTCGCAGACCACGTGGACGGGCTCCGACATCGCCCGAAAGAGTTCCGAGGTCGCTCGCCTCGTCGCGCAGTTGCAGACGGAGAGCAGTGACAGCGACATGTTGCTGCGCCTGTTCACGAAGGCTGCCGCCGAGACGATCGGCTCCGACTACGCGAGCGTCACACTCGTGTGCCGCGGTCAGGTGGAGACGCCGGTGATGATCGGTGAGATCGCGGCGGCGTCGGACGCGTTGCAGCAGGAACTCGGTGAGGGCCCCTGCCTCCGGTCGGCGACCGACGACACGACGATCTGGATCGACGACATGCGTCACGAGGAGAGGTGGCCCAAGTTCTGCGCAGCGGCAGCCGACCTCGGCATCGGATCGATGGCCTGCTTCTGCCTGTACATCGCGGGCGAGGAGCGCGGTGCCCTCAACCTGCACAGCACCACCGCGAACGCGTTCGACGACGAAACGCGCGCGCTCGGACAGCTGTTCGCTGCTCATACCGCGACGGTGTTCTCCGCGGTTCGCGAGAAGGAGCAACTCCGGACCGCACTGAGCTCGCGTGACCTGATCGGCCAGGCAAAGGGAATGCTGATGGAGCGCTACGGGCTCGGCGCCGATCAGGCGTTCAGCCTGCTCGCACGTCTGTCCCAGGACTCCAACACCAAGCTCGTCGACATCGCGCGCCAGGTCGTCGACGCCGGGCCCGAGTGACCCTCGCGCACACCCGCTGAGGTCACCTCAGCCGATCGGCGCGCGGGAACCCGAGCACGGGTACTCCGCCGCGCTCCTGGAAATCGGACAGTCCCTTGCCTGCCAGCACGTGTGCGCCGGTCTGCTGACTGAAGAACATCATGCCCTTCTGGAACAGCTGTGTGACCCCCGCGCCGTCGGGCGTGAGCGTGGGTACGCCGATGGCCTGACCGAGCGGACCGGTCACGCCGCCGAGGTCGCCGAATTTCCCGTTCATGGCGTCGGTCGCGATCCCCAGCAGCTTCGACGATCCGGGCACGAGGTTGTCGGCAAGGCCGGTCAGCGAGTCCGGGATCAGCGAACCGAGGTCGGCCGAGCCGAGTCCGGCACCACCTCCGGGCGACGTCGGCGGTGTGACGATCTTCGGCTTACTGGTCTGTCCCTTCACCGAGAACCACGACGACTTGAGCTGCAGTTTGGTCCGGACGTCTTCACCCGTCGCCTCCACCGTGCCGCCCGACCCTGACACCCGCACGCGCAACGCACGCCCGTTTTCGGGGCCGAGTCCGTTGGCCTCGATCACCTCGAAACTACGAAGTGCACCGACACCGAAGGCCGACGCGATACTCGACGCACTCACGTCTGCGGTCCAGTTGTGTTCCGGCGCAATCACATCGCCCTCGTCGACGACGGCGGGGAAACGCCCGCCCGCGGTGTACCCACCGGTCGACGCAGAGAACTCGGTGAATGCGGGTTGTCCGTTCTGGCGCAGTATCTGCCCGGCTGTCTCGTCGGCGGCACGATTGGTTCGCGGATCCTCACCAGCGACCCCGCCATACATCTGCGAGTTCTGCGTGTCGTCGATCTTCTTGCCTCCGGCAATCGCCGCCAACGCGTAGCTACGCGCGACGACAGCCTGCGCCTTGAGTGCTTCCATGCCGCCCGCGTCGCCCCAGCCCGGGATGCTCTCCTTGGCGATCACGCCCTTGACGTAGTCGTCGATGTTGAGCTTGTTCACGACGCGCCCGCCGTCGAAGCCCAGCGAACCGCGATACGCGGCATTGGAGCCGCAGAACTTGAGGAGTTCGTTGCCCGCGCGTCCGGGAGCCGGATTCGCGGGATCGACGAATGTCGCGGGCACCGTCCGTACGACACCACCGCCGCAGCCGTTGGTGATGGTCGCGGTGCCACCGGAGATGCTGATCGCTTGGCCAGGGCTCACCTGGACGTTGCCCACGCGGGCACCTGCGTCAGCCCGGACGTTCACCGCCGACTGCCGACTCAATCCGACGGTGATATCGGGCTTGTCGGTCTTGCCGAGCGTCGTCCCCCCGTAGAAGTGCTGCAGGATCTTCGCGGCCGACCAGCCCTTCTTCGCGTATCCGTACGCGCCCCACTGGCCCATACCGCGGCCGTGCCCGTGTCCGTGACCGATCAGGGTCACCGAGGACTCGGCAACGAGGCCGATGTCGGAGCGGTGCGAGAGACCGTCGCCGGCGACCACTCCCCCGACCAGCAGCGCAGGCGCCACCGCGCACACGACCAAGGACGATGTTCGATGACGCCGTCTCCCTGGCCGCGCCCGGGAGACGAACGGATTCGACAGTCGGATGCTCACGGCTGTCCGCACCTCCAGCGCGCAGTTGGGCAGACACTCCTCGATGAGGTCTGTTACAGATGTTACTGATGGGACTTATGTGACCATAGTGATTCTTCTCCCGAATACCAACCTCAGGGCATAACAACCCCGTCACGAATCCCGCGCCCCGCGCCGCCGACTGTGCGCTCCCTGCCGCCGACTGTGCGCTCCCTGCCGCCGACTGTGCGCTCCCTACCGCCGACTGTGCGCTCCCTGCCGCCGACTGTGCGCCCCCTGCCGCCGACTGTGCGCCCCCTGCCGCCGACTGTGCGCCCCCTACCGCCGACTGTGCGTGCCCCGGTTGTGATCGCAGCAGTTCTTAACCTGTCGGCAGCGGATGCCGTTCCCTAGCGTTCGACGCACCGCAGTGGGAGCCGCCCGACACCGACACCGACGGATTCGACGCCGACGGCACCCGGTTTCACGCCAACGGCAGCACGGTTCACACCCACAGCACCGCACGTTTCGCGATCCGCCCACACGACAAGGAACAGCTGATGACCGACACGCTCGACGCTTCTCCCCGCACCCAGATCTCGCGCCTCACGGTGCCGGAGATCGATGCACTGCCCGACGATCTCCAACGGCAGATCCGTTCCATCGAGCGGCAAGTGGGCTACATACCCAATTGGGTGCGCGCATTCGCCCTGGGCGGAGCCCACGCGGCGCGTTTCAACGCCTACATCCTCGGACTGCTCGATCCCAGTTCGGGGCTGCTCCCCTATCCCGACCGTGAGTTGATCGCCACGGTGAGCTCCGCCGAGAACGGCTGCTCCTACTGCCGCCTCAACCACGCGGTCAGCCTCGGCGAGGCTCTCGGAGACAAGAAACTCGGTACGAGGATCGCCGTCGACTACCGCGAGGTCCGCGAACTCACCCCACGCCAGCGGGTTCTCGCCGACTTCGCCGCCACCCTCTCGGCTCGCCCGAATGACATCTCCGACAACGATCTGGACAGCCTGCGCAACCTGGGACTCGACGACGGCGCCATCTACGAGGCCATCGAGGTCGTCGCGGCGTTCGCAGCTGCCAATCGCTTCAGCATCGCGCTGCAAGTACGTCCCGACGACCAGTTCTTCGACTGACCGCGCCGACAGCACCGCACCCGACGCCGAGGGCACCGTATTTCACGCCGACAGCACCACCCCCGACGCCGAGGGCACCGCATTTCGCGCCGAGGGCACCGCATTTCGCGCCGAGGGCGCCGGATCGCACGCCGAGGGCACCGGATCTCTCGCCGACAGCACCAACGCACACCGAAGGAGCAGCCATGACAACCATCCAGCCCGTCGACACCTGGGTGATCCCAGAGGACACCCTCGAGCGTTTCCGTGAGCGCGCCGTCGCCCACGATCGCGACAACACCTTCTTCGCCGACGACCTCGCCGACCTTTCCGAACTCGGTTACCTACGCGCGACACTGCCCGTCGAACGCGGTGGGCTCGGCTTGTCACTGCACCAACTCAACACGGAGCAACGTCGACTCGCGACATTCGCGCCGGCCACAGCCCTCGGGATCAACATGCACCTGTACTGGGTCGGCCCGATCACAGATCAGCTCGCACAGGGCAATTCGAAGGTCTCCTGGCTTGCCGACGAAGTCGCGGCGGGCAGGGTCATCGCGGCAGGACACGGCGAACCCGGCAACGACCTCGTCATCGACGATTCGACGACGATCGCGACACCGGTCGAAGGCGGCTACCGCATCAGCGGCCGGAAGATCTTCACCTCACTGTCCCCTGCCTGGGATTGGCTCGGAGTGCACGCCCGCGACGACTCAGACCCGCAACACCCGAAGATCGTGCACACCTTTGTCCCGCGCGGCGAATCCGGCGTCACGACGGTCGAAACCTGGGACACCCTCGGCGTTCGAGCCACGGCCAGTCACGACACCCTGCTCGACGACGTGTTCGTGCCACACGAACGCACGGTCGGCATCGTCGACCTCGGTCAAGCAGCCAACGGGATACATCGCGGGTATCTTCCCCTGGGTACTACCCGCGCTCGGCAACATTTATGCCGGAATAGCGCGTCGTGCACTGGATCTCGCCATAGCGTCGGCGACGTCCAGGAGTGCACTCAGCCTCGACGGTGAGACGGTGGCACACAAGCCGTTCACGCAATATCACGTTGCGGAGGCAGAGCTGGCGCTCGAAGCCGTGACCGGAGCACTCGACGACCTCACCAAATCACTCACCGCCGGAGAGGATCTCGGTGACCGTGCCCTCCTCCGCCTGTTCGCAGCGAAGGAGAACAGCACCCGCGTCGCACGCCAGGTCACTGACCTTGCGCTCGAGATCGCGGGAGCCGGTGCGCTGCATCGTCGTAACGAGTTGGAACGGCTCTACCGCGACGTCCGCGCAGGCAGTTTTCACCCGCCGAACTCCGACGCCGTCCGCGCCTTCATCGGAGCGTACGCACTCGGACTGAGCTGACACCGCGGGTCGGGTGAGCACGCACGGTGTCGCTAGTCCGGCAACCGTCTCAACCGGGCCGGAATCGGCGCGGCCGCAACGTTGGTGAACGGCACAGCCATCGGGAAGTCGTCTCCGACGGAGCTGATGTCAAACGACCGCACGATCGACGCCAAGACAATCGTCGCCTCCAGCATGGCGAAATGGCCACCGATGCACGAGCGGCGTCCCGCTCCGAAAGGGAGGTACTGCCAACGGTCTATCGATCTGTGCCAGTCTCCAGTGAAGCGATCAGGGTCGAATGTGGTTGGCTGATCCCACAACTTCGGATCTCGCTGAATCGCGAAGACCCCGACCACACAGTTCGATCCGGCGGCCACACGATAGCCATCGACCTCCACATCCTCCATTGCCAGTCTGGACACGAGAGAGGCGGGTGGGCACAAACGCAACGCCTCGTGCAGCACCCGGGCGGTCAACTGCAATGCCGGAATATCCTCGACACTCACCTCGTCAGCACAGGCGAGAGAGACCTCGGAACGTACAGCTTCCTGTAGTAGAGGATTCCTTCCGAGCTGCCACAGTGCGTACGTCAGGTTGGTCGCGGTGGTGTCATGACCGGCTACGAGGTAGACGAGTAGTTCGTCGGCAACGGCAGCGGCGTCGAGCGGTTGGCCGGTCTGAGCGTCCGTTTCACTGAGCAATCGGCGAACAAGGGGTGCGTCGACCCCGCCATCGGCCACACACTGCGACACGATGCCTGAGGCCAAGGCTCGCAGCCGATCACGCGCTTTCTTTGCACGGCGCTGTGCGGACGAAGGCGACCACATCGGCGCGTTGACGGGTCGCACCGCACGAGCGGTGGCCCGGCTCAATATCGTCCGTATATCGCGTTCGATCTCGGGGGTGGCCTCGAAATGAGTGCCGAGCACTGCGCGACTGAGAGCATTGATCGTGATCTGCCGACATTCGCGGTCGAGGTCGATCACGTCGGCGTCGACCCACTGGTGTTCAACCGCCGACACGGCAGAAGTCATGTGGCATGCAAACTCTCGCACGCTCTGCTTGGTGAACAGCGGTTGTACCGTTCTTCGCCGGGGTAGCCACTCATCATCGGGAAGGTTGAACATGTTTTCGCCCATCCACTTTCGCCCCTCGACAAAGATCGGCGCGCGCTTGTCCATGACGCCGGGACCTGCCCCGAGCACATCACGCGCCCCCTGCGGGGACGTGACGAACACTGCGGGCGGATAGATCCTGGCGGGCACGAACTTCATCTCGACCACCGGCGCGCGTTCGCGACACACCTCCGACGCGGCGTTGAGATCACTGAGCAGTCGGAACTGATTCAGACGGGGCATATTGAGCGCAGCCGGAGGTGGCAGGGTCGAAAGCGGGGCGCCAACATGATCCATGGCGGACTTCCAATAGCGAGAGGTACCGGGCACTGCCACTCTAACGTCCAGATCATTCGCGCTAAAAGGGTAATGCGGACACCTAAATTGCTGGCGTACGCCGTTCGACGGACACTCCGCGATACAGCGAACGTGTGCGACAAACTCTCCTCAGGCGAACCACCGCGCCAGCACCCGCGCGACGCCGTCCTCGTTGTTTCCGACTGTGACCTCGTCGGCAGCAGCAATGGCTGCGGGATGTGCATGGCCCATCGCGACTCCGTGCCCGGCCCAGGTGAGCATCTCGACGTCATTCGGCATGTCGCCGAAAGTCACTGTGCGCTCGCCGGAAAGCCCTGCGAGGTCGATGAGTTTCTGCAAGCCCGATGCCTTGTGCGTGTCGGGTACGGACAGTTCGATGAGTCCGTTGTCGGTGGAGAAGGTGACCTGCGCCAACCCTCGGACCTCCGCACGCAGACGCTGCGCCATGTCACCACTCGTCAGATCAGGCTGCCTGACAAGGAGTTTTACCACCGGCTCGGAGTAGACCTCATCGTCACCGACCTCGACGTGATCCGGGTTGAGCCACGCATGTCGATACCCTGCGGTCGCGACGAACGGCGGTGTCGCAGCGTCGAACTCCGACGATCCGACGCGCTCGCCCGCCACACCGGCGTCCGGTAGCCGACGGGCGATGACTTCACGCAGCACGGCGAGTTGATCGGTCTGGAGCAGCGACGAGTGCACGATCCGATCGTGCGCGACGTCGTAGATGATCGCGCCGTTGGCGCACACGGCGTACCGCACGTTCACCGCGGATCCCGGGAACTGGTCGGTGATCTCCGCGATCCAGCGTGGTGGACGCCCGGTCGCCAGGACGAACTCGGCACCGGCAGAACATGCAGCCCCGAGAACATCGATTGTGAAGGGCGACACCGTGTTCTGATCGTCGATCAGGGTCCCGTCGACATCGCTGGCGATCAGGGTCGGCTGCCCGTCGAATCCGATGGGCGTTTCGCCGTTCGTCACTGCGGATGCGTCACTCACCGTTGGCCTTTCGTGCGCGGGCCGCAGCCTTGCGCTCTGCTTCTTCTTTCTCGATGACGGCCGCCTCCTCGGGAGTCGGCGCCGAACCGCCCAGTCGGTGCGGCACCCAGAACTCACCCCGCGGATGAGGACCGTACTCGTCTTGCACGCGTGTCAGTAGCTCGCGCATCGCGTCTCTCAACCGGGTCGTGGCCTGCTCCGGATCGGCGTCTGCCGCGACAGGCATCGGCGTACCGAATCTGACAGCGACCGGTATGCCACTGCGTCCGATGTCACGTTTGCCGCCTTTGGTCCACTGCCGCTGCGCTCCCCACACGATGCTGGGGATCAATGGCACCCCCGCTTCCGCTGCCATACGGACCGCACCGGTTTTGAACTCCTTCAGTTCGAAGCTCCTGCTGATCGTCGCCTCCGGATACACCGCGACGATCTCTCCGTTGCGTAGCGACGACACCGCAGCCCGATAGGCAGCCGAACCCTGCGACCGGTCGACGGGCACGGTCCCCGTGTGGGTGATGAGGAAGCGCATGATCCTGATGTCCATCATCTCGGACTTGATCATGAAACGCGTGCGACGGCCCGCACGGTACACGCCATAGGCCGCCGGTAGGAAGTCGACGTAGCTCGTGTGGTTGATCACGAGCACGGCACCTCCGTCGGCAGGGATGTTGTCGAGGCCATCGAGTCGAAGGTCCATCTTCTGGCCGCGGATGATGCCCGCTGCAATCAACTCGAGGATGCGGAAGACCGGTTCCCGACGTCGCCCGGTTCGCGAACGCACCGTCGCATCCGACGACGAAGCACCCGAGACCTCAGAACTCACCGGTCCAGCGTATCGGGCCGTCTCATCCCGCCGACCTCGACCGCGCCGATGTGAACGCGCTCGTGATCGGCGTGTACGAACTCGATCGAGGTCGGTCGTATCTCGCTTGGGCGCAGTACCGCATGCTTTCCGAACTCGTCGAGCGCCTCGTCGACAACACGACCGGCATCAATGGATCGGCAGACGGCTTCGCCGATCTCGCCAAACGCATCGCCCGCACGCGCGGGATGACGCAGCACAGAGTAGAAGCGCTTCTCTCGAGCACTGTGTTCACGTGCGATTGCGGACGCGACGACTGCAGCGCAACCATCCCCGAGCCCGGCGACGGACCGGACATCAGCATCGTCGTACACGTGTAAGAAGGGACTGCCCGATCCCCGACCTGGGCGCATCGAACCCTGTCAGGGCGAACCCACGTACCGAGTGCCGTCGAGCTCAGTTACGAGGAAGGCGTGTCGCCGCGCTCAGCATTGCGCGCGTCCCGCCGCGCTGCCTTCTCCTCGGCGTCGAGGCGGTTGGCCTCTTCGAGTGTCGGAGCCGATCCACCCAGCCGCGCAGGCACCCAGAACTCACCCTTGGGGTGTTCGCCGTAGGCGTCCTGCAGTTCGAGCAGCTTCTCGCTCATCGACTTGTGCAGTTGCGCTGTCAATGTCTCCGGATCGCCGACCGGTTCGATCGGTTCGGCGACGCCGACCATGATCGTGAAACCGGTACGACCGAGCCGCTTGGGGAATCCCTTGGTCCACACGCGCTGGGCTCCCCAGATCACCGTCGGAATCAGCGGGGCGTTCGCCTCCAACGCCATGCGCGCCGCCCCGGTCTTGAACTCCTTGAGTTCGAAGCTCCGACTGATCGTCGCCTCTGGGTATACCCCGACCAGTTCGCCCTGCTTGAGGTAATCGACGGCAGCGTGGTAGCTCTCGGCGCCATGCGAGCGATCGACCGGGATGTGCTTGAGCGCGCGCATGATGGGCCCGGACACCTTGTTGTCGAAGACCTCCTTCTTCGCCATGAAGCGCACATACCGCTTGCCCTGCAGGTATGCCGGGATGCCCGCGTAGGTGAAGTCCATATAGCCCGTGTGGTTGAGAGCGATGACGCCCGGGCCGCTCTTCGGAACGTTCTCGACACCGGAGATCTTGAACTTCAAGCCCTCGGCCAGCCACAACAATCGCGCGGTGGTGATGACGGAGGCGTACACGGGTTCCATGTGATGAGCTTAGCGAGGGCCGCAACCGCGGCCGCGAGGGTCACATTCGGACGACGCGACTGTCTCCTCGGAACTCGGCCACGACGGTGTCGCCACACGACACGGACACGTCATAGATGCCGTTGCGCCCGAATCGTCGAAGCTCGGTGGCCCGGGCGACGAGGACGTCGCCCTCCCGTGTCGGTTGGAGATAGCGGATGTCGCAGCGAGCCGCGACCGCAGACTGGTCACGGCTGTTGCAGGCCAGCGCGAAGGTCGTGTCGGCGAGCGCGAACACAAAGCCGCCGTGCGTGATCGCGTGCCCATTGACCATGTCGGCCGAGACGGTCATTCTCGTCGTCGCGCACCCGTCGCCGAGTTCGAGTAGTTCGATACCGAGCCGACGCGACGCGACATCGTCGGCGAACATACGACGCGCGATCGCGTGCGGA
This sequence comes from Gordonia otitidis NBRC 100426, assembly GCF_000248075.1. Lineage (GTDB taxonomy): Bacteria > Actinomycetota > Actinomycetes > Mycobacteriales > Mycobacteriaceae > Gordonia > Gordonia otitidis. The sequence continues at coordinate 54,136 of NZ_BAFB01000091.1, forward strand.
GCGGACTCGACCGCCGCCGTCGACATCTGATCAGTCACCGAGAACCGACTCCTCGTCATGGGTGAACATGGTCGCTCCACCGGTGGCGAAGTTCTGCACGTCGGCTCCCGCCACCCGCATCTCCTCCGAGGCAAGCCCCGCGCGCATGGTGTCGGCATCGGGAAAGTAGAGACTCGCAATCGCGTAATAGGGCGGCTCCGATCCGTCCAGTGACGCCGCCTTACCCCACGTGAATCCCGACAATCCGGGAATCTTGCGAGCGAGCGGGATGTGGACTCGCCGGTAATAGTCGTCGAACGCTGCCGGGTCGGTTGGCGCGCCGTAACACACCGCAACACGTACTGTCATGGCCTCTCCTTGCTGGACGGTTCTACAGGCTGCCTGAATCGTTCAGGGCTCCCGGGTGATTGTCAGGGTTTCGCGACCAACGTCAGGACGTCATAGCTCGCGACCGGGTCGTCGTTCTGGTTGGTCACCACGGCGTCCCACCGCACCTCACCGTAGTCGGCGTTCTGCCTCGGGGTGATCTGTTTGGCGGTCAGCGTGACGGTCAACGAATCGTCGGCCTTGACCGGGGTGAGGAACCGGAGGTTGTCGACGCCGAAGTTGGCCAGGACCGGCCCCGGTGCCGGGTCGACGAACAACCCGGCTGCCAGCGAGACGACGAGGTAGCCGTGCGCGACGATCCCACCGAACAGCGGATTGGCCGCTGCCGCTTCGGGATCGGTGTGAGCGTAGAAGGTGTCGCCGGTGAACTCGGCGAAGTGATCGATGTCGGCGCGGGTGACCCGACGGGGGCCGCCGACGATCGTGTCACCGATCATCAACTGACCCAGGTCTTTTCGGAAGGGGTGTACTTCGGAGGCGGTGCGCTGAGATCCCGCGACCCAGCGGTTGCCGACAGCGGTCACCACATCCGGGGAGCCCTGAATCGCCGTGCGCTGCATATGGTGGAACACGCCTCGGATACCGCCGAGTTCCTCACCGCCGCCGGCTCGGCCCGGTCCCCCGTGGACGAGTACCGGCAAGGGTGATCCGTGCCCTGTCGACTCACGGGCATCCTCTTCGTTCAGGACGAGCACGCGTCCGTGGTACGGCGCAAGTCCACGCACGATCTCGGCGGCGAGCGCGGCGTCCTTGGTCACCACCGAAGCGACCAGACTGCCCTTGCCGCGCGCCGCCAGCGAGACAGCGTCAGCAGGGTCGGTGTACCCGATCACCGTCGCGACCGGACCGAAGGCTTCGATGTCGTGCGGCTCTGGCGCCTCTTTGTCGTTGGCGCGCAGCAGGATCGGCGACATGAAGGCACCCTTGGCGGGGTCTGCACCCACTACGTCGACGTGGTCCGGGTCGCCGAACACCACCTCTGCCGACTTGGTCAGTCCTCGAAGCGATTTCAGCACTTCGTCACGCTGCTCCACGCTCGCCAGAGCCCCCATGGTCACACCCTCGGACACGGGATCACCGACGACAACGCGACCAAGTCTGGTCGACGCCGCACCGATCACCGCGTCAACGAGGGACTCGGGCACGAGCGCCCGACGGATCGCCGTACACTTCTGACCCGCCTTGACCGTCATCTCCGTGACGAGTTGCTTGACGTACAGCTCGAACTCCGGATCATCTTCTGACACATCGGTTCCCAGAATCGATGCGTTCAGCGAGTCGGCTTCGGCGGTGAAGTGCAAACCGGTCCCCGTGACCGCTGGGTGCGCACGGAGCATCGCAGCGGTGTCGGCAGAACCGGTGAACGCGACCGAATCCTGGCCACCGAGGTGGTCGAGAAGGTCGCGCGCACTGCCGCACAGCAACTGAACAGAGCCCTCCGGGAGAATCCCACTCTCGACGATCCGTCGGAACACCAACTCGGTGAGATACGCGGTCTGACTCGCAGGCTTGACTATCGAGGGCACGCCCGCGATGAATGCCGGTGCGAGTTTTTCCAGGAATCCCCAGACCGGAAAATTGAAGGCATTGATCTGTACCGCGACTCCTCGGCGTGACGTGTAGACGTGTTGGCCGACGAACGTTCCCCTTTTGCCGAGTGGTTCGACATCACCGTCGAGGGCGATCGTGTCGTTGGGTAACTCGCGACGTGCTTTGCTCGCGTAGCTCAGCAACGTCCCGAACCCGCCGTCGATGTCGACGCCCGAATCACGGGTGGTGGCGCCGGTGTGACGCGAGAGTTCGTAGAACTCGTCCTTACCCGCCATCAGCATGAGGCCGAGTTGCTTGAGCAGGGCAGCCCGTTCGTGGAAGGTCAGCGCGCCCAGAGCCGGACCTCCGACCTCTCGTGCGTAGTCGGTCATCGCCTGCAGATCCAGACCGGTCGACGAGATGCGGGCAACCTCGTGAGCGTCCACCGCACTCAGCAGTGGGGTGCCCTCATCCTCCGCCGAGAACCACTTCCCACACGCATAGCTTTTCAGCACACCGCTCACGCTTTTCTCCCTCTACCGTCCATTCGGTCGGTTATTACCATCTCCAGAGGGCACGCGAGTTGTCAAGAGCGGCACCAAAACGGCCACGGGAGACCCCGCTACTTGCGTCGCAGTCCGTCGAAGGTCATCGCCACGACCGCGTCGGCGAGCGCCTCCGAGGAGATCCCGGCCCGCGGGCGATACCACTCGATGAGCGAGTTCACCGTTCCGAACAGCAGGCGCGACACCAACGCGGGGTCCGTTCCCTCTGCGATGTCACCCTCCCGCGCGGCCGCGACGACCAGGTCGCCGACAAACTCGTCGAACTCTCGACGCCGAGCGAGTGCACGCTTTTCCACCGCGGTGTTCCCGCGCACCCGCAGCAACAGGGTCACGTACGGCAGCTCCGTCGAGAGAATGTCGACGCTGCGCCTGACCAGGTATTCGAGTCGGTCGATCGCACGCCCCTGCGTGGCTCCCGACTCCGTGGTCGCGGCGAACAGCGCATTGAGCGCGCGATTGAGCGCTAACTCGAGCAGCTCCTGCTTACCGGAGACGTGGTGATAGATCGACGACTTCGACAAGCCCAGGCGCGCAGCCAACACATCCATGCTGGTGCCGTCGTAACCCTTCTCGTTGAACACCTTGACCGCCGCAGCCAGCAGCGAATCCAGGTCGTAGCCCGGACGGCCGACCTTCCCGGCCCGACGCGCAGTTCGTGAGGTCGTCATGAATCCATCCTCTCAGGAGCAGGGTCCGGTTTCGGTAAACACTTGCGAACCGACCAAACAGTCGGTTATTAATGAAGATGTCCACAACGTGAGGGAGATTCCGTATGTCACAGCAAGTGACTTGCGACACGCACGAGACTTCGGCCTCTGACTTCTCGCTGATCCGGGTAGAAGCCACCCGGGACCGCTATGTGGTGACACTGACACGACCGCAGCAACGCAACGCGATCAGCGGCGACATGATCGACGAACTTCACAGCGCATGCGCAGTCATCGAGCGCGACCCCAAACCGGTCATCGTCGTCGGCGATGGTGACCATTTCGCGGGGGGTGCCGACATAGCCGAGTTGCGCGCACGCAATCGTGATGACGCACTCGCCGGTATCAATCGTCGCCTCTTCGACCGTGTCGCTCGACTCCCGTTACCCACGGTCGCGGCGGTGTCGGGCTACGCACTCGGTGGCGGTGCAGAACTGGCGTACGCCTGCGACATCAGGATCGCTTCGTCCACCGCGGTGTTCGGCAACCCCGAGCCCGGTCTCGGCATCCTCGCGGCGGCGGGGGCGAGCTACCGCCTTCCCGACCTCGTCGGCATGTCGGTGGCGAAGCAGGTCCTGCTCGGCGGGCGCAACCTCGATGCCGACGCCGCATTGCGGTTCGGCCTCGTCATGGACGTCGTCGACGATCCGCTCAATGCGGCCCACGGCGTAGTCGATCGCATCACCCGTCAGGCCCCGCTCGCGGTCCGCTTGTCGAAAACGGTCATCGACGCGCCTGGCGATCACGCCTGGGCCACCGACGTCGCGCAGGCAGTGCTCTTCGAAACCGACGACAAGCGCACGCGCATGACCAACTTTTTGGAGAGGAAGAAATGAGCTCGCCCACCCCGTCTCGTGTCGCAGTGATCGGTGGCGGCCGCATGGGCGCGGGAATCGCCCAGGTCTTCGCCACCGCCGGCTCGTCGGTGACTGTCGCCGAAGCCGCCGATCGCGACGCGGCAGCCGAGCGTGTCCGCATCGGTCTCGATCGCGCAACCGAGCGTGACGCCCTTGGCGGACAGCCGGCGGCCGAGGTGCTCTCCCGGGTGACGTTCGTCGGCGCACCCGAGGACATCCCGTCCGACGCCGACCTCGTCGTCGAAGCAGTGCCGGAAGACCCGGTACTCAAGGTCGAGGTACTCGGCATCGTCGGCAAGACGGTGAGTGCCTCGACAATCATCGCCAGCAACACCAGCTCGTTGTCCATCAGTGAGCTCGGGACGGCACTCGAGGACCCCGCACGGTTCATCGGCATGCACTTCTTCAACCCGGTGCCGGTATCCGATCTCGTCGAGATCGTGCGAGCACCGGCGACATCGGAGTCGACCACCGCCGCGGTTCGCACCTGGGTCCAAGGTCTCGGCAAGTCCGCGGTGGTCGTCAATGATTCACCCGGCTTCGCCACCAGCCGACTCGGTGTCTGCCTCGGACTCGAGGCGATCCGCATGGTCGAAGAAGGTGTTGCCGACGCCGAGTCCATCGACCGCGCCATGGAACTGGGTTATCGGCATCCGATGGGCCCGTTGCGTTCCACCGATCTCGTCGGTCTCGACGTCCGCCTGGCGATCGCCGAACATCTCGCGACGACGCTCGGCGATCGTTTCGCACCGCCACAGTTGCTGCGCGACAAGGTTGCTCGCGGCGAGCTTGGCCGAAAGTCCGGAAAGGGATTCTACGAATGGAACAGGTAATGACCACCGAGACCGTCACCACGTCCGTCGACGACGGTGTGCTGACCGTGACCCTCGCCCGGCCCGGTGCGCACAACGCTCTGGACCGCTCCACCAAGACGGCCTTGCGCGCGGCACTCGAATCCGCCGCCGACGATGACTCCGTTCGTGCACTACTTCTCCTCGCCGACGGAAAGAACTTCTGCGTCGGGCAGGATCTCGCGGAACACGTGAGCGCCCTGGAGGCGTCGCCGGCGTCTGCCATGGACACGGTCGTCGACGACTACAACCCACTGGTACGAGCACTCACCGCGATCGACGTACCGGTGGTCGTCGGCATCCAGGGTGCTTGTGTAGGTGCGGGATTCGGTATCGCACTGGCCGGCGACATCCGCGTCGCAGGAGAATCGTCGAGCTTCGCCACCGCATTCGCGGGAATCGGCCTGGCCGCGGATTCCGGCTTGAGCTATCAACTCGTACGACTTCTCGGCCCGAGTCGCGCAACCGGACTGCTCATGCTCGGCGATCGCGTACCCGCAGCGCAGGCACTCGATTGGGGCCTCGTCCATCGAGTGGTCGAGGACGACGCGGTACGTGCCACCGCAACAGAGCTCGCCAATCGGCTCGCGTCCGGACCCACGGCCGCATTCCGCGAGATCGCCCGCCTGGTTCACGCACCCGATACCGGTCTCGACGATGCGCTCGACCGCGAGGCAGCAGCACAACGCATGCTCGGTCAGACCACCGATCATCGGGCGGCCGTGGAGGCGTTCCTCGCCAAAGAGAAGCCCCGGTTCGTCGGCCACTGACAGCACCACGATCCCGACCCGAGAACACCGTTCGACTCCAGCCCAAGGAATTGCCACCCATGACCACATCGCACGCGGACAGCCCGACAGAGGACGAGCTCCTCACCGTTTTCGACCAGACGATCGCCGACGACCAGCGGATCGAGCCGCGCGACTGGATGCCTGACGGCTATCGCAAGACCCTCATCCGCCAGATTGCCCAGCACGCGCATTCGGAGATCATCGGGATGCAGCCGGAAGGCAACTGGCTGACGCGCGCACCATCGCTGCGGCGCAAGGCAATCCTGACCGCGAAGGTCCAGGACGAGGCAGGCCACGGGCTCTACCTTTACTCTGCCGCCGAGACACTCGGCGCCGACCGCGACGATCTCGTCGACAAACTGTTGTCGGGCAGGCAGAAATACTCGTCGATCTTCAACTATCCGACGCTGACCTTCGCCGATGTCGGTACCATTGGCTGGCTCGTCGACGGTGCGGCAATCTGCAACCAGGTTCCGCTGTGCCGCAGCTCTTTCGGTCCATATGGTCGCGCAATGATCCGGGTCTGCAAAGAGGAGTCCTTCCACCAGCGTCAGGGTTACGAACTACTGACCGTCATGATGGGCGGCACCGACGCCCAACGGGAGATGGTGCAGGAATCAGTCAACCGGTTCTGGTGGCCGGCGCTGATGATGTTCGGCCCGCCCGACGAACAGTCGCCGAACACAGAACAGTCGATGGCCTGGCACATCAAGCGACACAGCAACGATGAACTGCGCCAGCGCTTCGTCGACATGACCGTGCCGCAGGCACAGGCGCTCGGCGTCACACTCCCCGACCCCGACCTCACCTGGAACCCCGACCGCGAGTCCTATGACTTCGGTGAGCCGGACTGGAGTGAGTTCACCGCCGTGGTCAAAGGGGACGGGCCACTCAACCATGAGCGCATCCGCGTACGTCGCGCAGCCCACGACAACGGTGCGTGGGTCCGCGAGGCCGCCGCGGCCTTCGCTGCCCGCCAACACCGCACCGACCACGAACAGGAGATGAGCAAATGAGTCAGATCAAAGCAGAATGGCCGCTGTACGAGGTGTTCGTGCGGGGAAAGCGCGGACTCAACCACGTGCATGTCGGTTCACTGCACGCTGCAGATGATGAGATGGCCCTTCGGCATGCGCGCGACGTCTACACCCGCCGCAACGAGGGCGTCAGCATCTGGGTGGTCAGGTCCGCCGATATCACCGCGTCGAGTCCGTCGGAAAAGGACCCGTTCTTCGCGCCGAGCGGCGACAAGGTCTACCGGCATCCCACGTTCTACGACATCCCCGACAACGTCCCGCACATGTGAGAGCGATACGACGATGACAGATCACGACAACGCTTACCAGGGCCTCGTCGACACACACGACATCCCCGAAGACCAGCATGGACAGTGGGCTTTCGGCACGAGCTTCGACGACCCGCTCGCCGGTGTGGACACCACGGTCCCCGACGATGTCGACACCGCGGCCCTGGGCCGATACTGCCTCATGCTCGGCGACGACGCCCTCGTCGCCGCGCAGCGATTGACTGAATGGACCACCCACGCCCCGGAGCTCGAGGAGGAGGTGGCCATCGCCAATGTGGCGCTCGACCTCCTCGGTCAGACCCGACTGCTCTTCGCACGCGCAGCAGCGGCAGACGCCTCGCTCGTGCCCTTCGTCACCCCGACATCGCCCGCGCCACCCGAGGACGCATTGGCGTTCTTCCGCGATGAGAACGACTTCCGTAACGTACGCATTGTCGAGATCGAGAACGGAGACTTCGCACAGTCGATGGCGTGGCTGACAATCCTGTCGGCCTGGCGCCTGGCGCTGTTCGCCCGACTACGCGACTCGCGTGACCCCGTACTGGCGGCGGTCGCGCGAAAGGGCGTCAAGGAGTTGACCTATCACCGCGACTACGCAGCGCGATGGATGGTCACGTTCGGCTGCGGTACCGACGAATCGCGTCGTCGACTCATCGAAGGGCTGGAACGGATCTGGCCGTACGTGAACGAGTTGTTCGAACCCACCGCCGACGAGCTCGAGCTCGCCGCGGTCGGCGTCGGCGTCGACCCGCGCACTGTCCGAATGGAATTCGACGACGTTCTCGAGCACATCTTCTCCGCCGCGGAAGTCGATGCTCCTGAAACCGCCACCGCGGGCAGACTCGGAGGACGTGCCGGTCGAGACGGCGCGCACACCGAGTTCCTCGGCCACCTGCTCGCCGAAATGCAGAGCGTTGCCCGTGCACATCCCGAAGCGTCGTGGTGAGATGACAAGCGCCACAATGGCTGACCCATACACATCGACACCCGCGGAGGTCGTCGGAGCTGTCCTCGACCCGGAGATGCCGATGGTCACTCTCGCCGACCTCGGTATCGTGCGCGACGTGACAGTGGCGGACGACCTCGTCAGAGTGCTGATCACCCCTACCTACTCCGGGTGCCCCGCCATGGCGACCATTAGATCCGACATAGAATCCGCGCTTGCCCGTCACGGCTACCGTGACGTCGAGATCGTCACCCAGCTCGAACCGGCGTGGACGACCGACTGGATCACTGCCACCGGGCGCCGCAAGCTCGTTGCCGCCGGCTACTCCGCGCCGGGACCTGCCCCACGGCGCACCACCGGACCGATACCGCTCACGTTGACCGCTCGCCCCCGCGACGTCGAATGTCCTCACTGCGGCTCGGCTGCAACGACTCTCGTTTCCGAGTTCGGCGCAACACTCTGTAAGGCGCACTACCGCTGTATCGAATGCGCGGAACCGTTCGACCACGTCAAGGAGATCTGACGATGTCCACCACCATGGCCACCGGGTCGACACAGAGCAGGCCGTCGGCACGCTCACGAGACTTTCACACCCTCACCGTCGCCGACGTCGAGCAGCTGTGCGACGACGCCGCCGCCGTGACGTTCGAGGTCCCCGCTGACCTCACCGAGCACTTCGCCTTCCGACCCGGCGAGTCACTCACGCTCCGTCGGGTTGTCGACGGCGTCGAGCATCGCCGGTCCTACTCGATCTGCGCACCCGTCGGTACCGCGCCACGAGTCGGTGTACGCGAGATCGATGGCGGCCTCTTCTCCTCGTGGCTCGTCCACGAGGTCCGCGCGGGCGATCAGATCGACGTGATGGCACCGAGCGGAACCTTCTACGCCGACCCGCACGCGGGTGGCAGACATCTGCTGATCGCGGCGGGTTCGGGCATCACACCGATGCTCTCGATCGCGTCGTCACTCCTGGAGCACTCCGACGCGCAGGTCACCGTCATCTACGTCAATCGCCGTACGCGATCGGTCATGTTCGCCGAAGAACTCGCCGATCTCAAAGACGAGTACGGCCCGAGGTTCGACATCATCCACGTGCTGTCCCGGGAACCGCGTGAAGTCGAACTGTTCAGCGGGCGTCTCGACCGCGAGCGCCTCGACTCGATCCTCGACACCGTCGTTCCCACTGACGATGTCGACGACTTCTGGCTCTGCGGACCACTCGACATGGTCGAGGGGGCCAAGCGATCTCTGGCCGAACGTGGCGTCGACGCCGTTCGTATCCACAACGAGCTGTTCTACGTCGAGGCAGTTCCACCACCTGTCGCCCGCCACCGCGAGTCAACCGGTTCCGGACCCACGAGCGAGGTCACCCTCACACTCGACGGACGATCGGTCACCGGGACACTCGCTCGCGACGAGACGATCCTCGAATCCGGAGAAACGCTGCGCGCGGACCTCCCGTTCGCGTGCAAGGGAGGCGTGTGCGGCACCTGTCGCGCAAAGATCACCTGCGGCGAGGTCGACATGGTGCGCAACTACGCGCTCGAGCAGTCCGAGGTCGACGCGGGGTTTGTCCTGACCTGTCAGACCTATCCGGTCAGTGACACCGTCGCCGTCGACTTCGACAGCTGACCCACGCCACTGTTCTCGCCCGGCCCCGCTCGGCTCAGCACGATCCCACACAGTCCACAATCCTCACCACGGAGCCCACGATGACCACCACACTTCCTACCTCCACCGGCGGACACGACACGTCCGAGATCGAGTTCGCTTCCCGCGACGAGATCAGCGCACTCCAACTCGAGCGCCTGCGCTGGACGCTGCAGCACGCATACGACAACGTTCCGCACTATCGACAAGCGTTCGATGCCAAGGGTGTTCACCCGAACGACCTGAAGAGTCTCGGCGATCTCGCGCTCTTCCCGTTCACCGCAAAGGCCGACCTGCGCAACAACTATCCGTTCGGCATGTTCGCGGTTGCGCAGGACGAGATCTCCCGCCTGCACGCGTCGTCGGGAACCACCGGACGACCCACCGTCGTCGGCTACACGAGTCGGGATCTCGACAACTGGGCCGACCTGGTTGCGCGCAGTCTGCGCGCGGCGGGAGTCAGACCGAGTGACAAGGTGCACGTCGCCTATGGCTACGGGCTGTTCACCGGCGGGCTCGGTGCCCACTATGGTGCAGAACGTCTGGGCTGCACGGTGATTCCGATGTCGGGCGGTATGACCGAACGGCAGATTCAGCTCATCGAGGACTTCGAGCCCGACGCGATCATGGTGACGCCGTCGTACATGCTGACCATCGTCGACGCCATGCAGCGCCAGGGCATCGATCCCGCGAAAACCTCGCTACGCACCGGGGTGTTCGGCGCCGAGCCGTGGACCGAGCAGATGCGGACGGAACTCGAAGCCACCCTCGCGATGGACGCCGTCGACATCTACGGCCTGTCGGAGGTGATGGGTCCGGGCGTTGCGCAGGAGTGCGTGGAAACGAAAGACGGGCTGCACATCTGGGAGGACCACTTCTACCCGGAGATCATCGACCCCATGACAGGTGAGGTCCTGCCGGACGGCGAGGAGGGCGAACTGGTCTTCACCTCGCTCACCAAAGAAGCCATGCCAATCATCAGGTACCGCACCCGCGACCTCACCCGGCTGCTCCCGGGTACTGCGCGCACCATGCGGCGGATGCAGAAGGTGACCGGCCGAACCGACGACATGATCATCCTGCGTGGCGTCAACCTCTTCCCCACCCAGATCGAGGAATTGATCCTCACCGAACCGGCACTGGCTCCACAATTCCAGTGTGTACTCGACCGCCCCGGTCGCATGGACACGTTGACCGTCCGCGTCGAGTACCGGCCCGATGTCGCCGAACACCACCGAGCCCCTGCCGCGGCAAACCTGAAACGACTCATCAAGAATCGCATCGGCGTTACCGTAGACGTCATGATCGCCGAGCCGGGCTCCCTGCAGCGTTCGACAGGGAAAGCGAAGCGACTGGTGGACAACCGACCCAAGGACTAGACGACGATGCGGACCACTCGCGAACCTTCGCCCCAGATACTCCGGGATGCGGGGTTCGATGAATGGCGCGAGGCGGTTTCGTCGGCGTTCGTTCCGCTTGATGCCATCCCGCTCCAGGGCCACGGCGAGCCCTTCCGCGGCGCGCTCTCCAGCGCGGACCTCGGTGAGCTCCAGATGTCCGGAGTGATCGGCTCCCGAGCGCGTATTCGGCGTTCGCCGATCACCATACGTCGCTCCGACCCCGGCGTGATCAAGGTCGCCCTGCAGGTTCGTGGTCATTCGACCGTCACACAGCACGGCCGTGTCGCAGCGCTCAGCCCCGGGGATATCGCGGTCTACGACACCAGCCATTGCTACGAGCTGTCGTTGAACGATTCCTTCGAGATGCTCGTCGCAGTGGTCGGCCGCGCCGCGATACGCATCGGAGAGAACGAATTGCGCGATGCGACAGCCAGAACCATCGCATCGTCGACCGGAATCGGTGCACTGCTGCGGCCCGTACTCACCTCGCTCGATGAGCAGGTCCGACAGCCGCATTCGGATGCCACCGACAATCCGCTTGTCACCGAAGCAGTCGCCGACCTGGTCAGTGCGGCACTACGCGCGGCCACACCCAACCACCTCGGCAGCGGAGAAACAGTGTTGATGTCGGCGCGCTCCTACATCGAGAGCACTCTCGGCGACATCACCTTGTCGCCGGCCGCGGTGGCTGCGAAACATCACATCTCGGTCCGTCAGCTACAGAAGCTGTTCGCGCACGATGGCCAGACGGTGTCCGGCTTCATCCGGCAACGGCGGCTGGCGCGCAGTCGACGCGATCTCGCCGATCCCCGTCAGGCTCACCGAAGCATCGGCGACATCGCTGCGTCGAATGGACTGGTCGACGCAGCCCACTTCTCCAAGCTGTTCAAGAGCACATACGGGATGAGTCCGCGGGAGTATCGCGACAGGCAGTAGAGCATTGGTCGCACGCCGCGGTATGACTTCGTCATCCGCGGTGTGAACGGTCTGTTCACACCGCGGATGAAGCGCACGGCTGTATGGGATACCGACGAATCACGCGGTTACACGCAGTATCTCGGCGCAGACGGCGTCGGGATCGTCATACATGGGTACATGCCCGACCCCTGCGATGCTGCGACGCTCGGCCTTCGGCACCAGTTCGGCAAAACGGGTACCGAAGGCCGATTCCGGAATCAACACGTCGTCGGTCCCCCACGCGAGTGTGACCGGCACATCGATCGGCCCCAATTCCGGAAGCGGCTCGGTGCGGAAGGCTGCGATGAGCGGGTGGAAGGCGCGACAGGCGAGGTTGTCGTCGATGATTCCTACCGCCGACACAGAATCCAGTTGATCGGTTCTGTGTATCACTTTGCCGAACAACATCTTCCGGGCAGCCCGTGACCTGGTCACGGCTGCTCCGACCGGGCCGACTGCACGGTACACCCGCCGACCCACCTCGAAACCCCGGAACACGGCCTCGACGTGTGCTCCTTTCGACCAACCGAAAGCAGGCGACAGACACACGACCGATCGGGCTCTCCCGCGCGCCGCGAGTTCGAGTGCGAGCCAACCGCCGAGCGAGTTCCCGACCAGATGCGCGTCACCGACACCGGCCGAATCCAGCTGCTGTTCGATGCCGTCCGCCAGGACGTTCACTGCCGAGACACCCTCACGCGCAACGAAGTCTGGTCCGTCGCGGTGACCGGGAATCGTCGGCGTGACAACCCGGTGGTATTCCTCCACCGACTGCCGAATCGAATCCCAGTTCCGTGGACTTCCGGTCAGTCCGTGGAGACACACCAGCGGAGTGCGCAGTTCTGACATGAGAGTCTCCCGCTCAGTACATGATCACGCCGCGGATGTTCTCCGCTCTCCGCATGGCCGCGTATCCCTCGTTGACCTGATCGAGAGAGTAGGTATGCGTGATCATCTCGTCGAGCTTGAGTTGGCCCTCCATGTACAGCCGCAACAGGTGCGGGATGTCGAACCGGATGTTGGCGTTCCCGAACCACGCGCCCTTGAACGTCTTTCGCATCGCGGTCAGATCGAAGAGGCTCATCGTGACATCAGTGGCGGTCAGGTCACCGACCGACACCTGAACGCAGACGCCACCTTTCGCGACGAGACTCATCGCCTGGCCGACGAGCTCGCCTCGGGCGACGTCGACCGTGATCAGCACCTTGTCGGCAAGCTGACCCCAGGTGATCTCCTGCAGGAGTTCGAGCGCCTCGTCGACCGTCGCCACCGCGTGCGTCGCCCCGAACACCTTGGCCTGCTCACGCTTGAAGGGTGACGGATCCACCAGAACGACGTGCCGTGCGCCCGCGAGCGCCGCTCCTTGCACGGCACCGCAGCCGACGCCGCCCATTCCCAGCACCACGACGGTTTCACCTGCAGAGACACCGGCCGCGTACACCGAAGAACCCCAGCCCGTGGTCACACCACAACCGACGAGTGCAGCCTTGTCGAGCGGGATGTCGTTGGTGAGTTTCACGCACGAGGCCTCGTTGACGACGGTGACCGGCGCGAACGTGCCGAGCAGACACATCAGCCCCGCATCCTGCCCGTTGACGTGATGGCGTGCGGTGCCATCGGAGAGCTGGACCCCCGCAAGGAGGTTCGCACCGAGATCGCAGATGCTGGACATGCCCTTGGCACACGACGGGCAACGCCCGCACGCGGGGATGAACCCCAGCGCGACGTGATCGCCGACCTCGACGCTTTTGACACCCGGGCCGATCTCCGTCACGACACCGGCCCCCTCGTGACCGCCGATGTAGGGGTACATCCCGACCGGTACGCTGCCGTCGCGGACGTGCTCGTCCGAGTGACACATGCCCGATGCCGCGAGCTCGACCTTCACCTCACCCCACCGGGGAGCGTCGAGTTCGAGTTCCTCGATCTGCCAGTCCTGACCGGGCTCCCACAGTACTGCTGCTTGCGTTTTCACGGATAATCCTCCCAGAAATGTTGTTGCAGTGTGCATTACAAAAATCAATCGACATCGGCCTGACGTCAGAGGACGACGGTGACGACCTTCTCCTCGGTATTGGCGAGGATGCCCGCCCATCCGAGTTCGCGGCCCACCCCGCTGGTCTTCATCCCTCCCCAGGGAAGCGCAGGATCTATTGCAGCCCAGCCATTGACCCACACAGCACCGGCACGAACCCTGCCCGCCAGCGAGTGCGCGAGTGAAACGTCGCGTGTCCAGATCGACGCCGCGAGACCGTAATCGGTGTCGTTGGCCATCGCGATGGCGTCATCCACGTCGTCGAAAGCGATCACGGTTCCCACAGGACCGAAGATCTCCTCACGAGCGATCTTCATGTCGTTGGTCGCATCGGCGAATATGGTTGGGCGCACGAAGAATCCATCGCCCTCGGCCCGCGCGCCACCGGCCGCGAGTCGCGCGCCCTGCTCCTTGCCGCTCTCGATGTAGGAGAGCACGGTGTCGAGTTGCCGCGCATTCACCAGCGCTCCCATGGTGGTCGCAGGATCGAGCGGGTCGCCGACCACCTGCGCAGCCGCCGCCGCGGCCAATCCTTCGACCACCTGGTCGTACACAGACCTGTGCACGAAGATCCTCGTGCCCGCGGCACACACCTCACCCTGGTTGAAGAACAGACCCATGGCCGTGCCGTTGATCGCGGCCTCCAGGTCGGCGTCGGCAAGGATGATCTGGGGCGACTTTCCGCCGAGTTCGAGAGTCACACGCTTGAATGTCTCCGCTGCTGCGCGGGCGATGTGCTTGCCCACGCGTGGGCTGCCGGTGAAGCTGACCTTGTTGACGTCGGGGTGGGTCACGATCGCTTCGCCCGTCACGTCGCCGAGCCCGGGAAGTACGTTGACCACGCCGTCGGGCAGTCCGGCCTCCTGCAGGAGACCGGCGAGGTGGAGAATCGACAACGGCGCATCCTCCGGCGGCTTGACCACCATCGTGTTGCCCGCCGCCAACGCCGGTGCGATCTTCCATGCCGCGATCATCAGCGGCGTGTTCCACGGGATGATCGCACCGATCACACCGACCGGTTCGCGCACGGTGTACGAGTGTGTGGGCTGACCGAAATAGCCCGCCGTCGGGATCGTCTCACCCGTGATCTTGTCGGCCCAGCCGGCGAAGTGACGGAAGGTCGCAGCCGCGTTGGGCACATCGAGCATCCCCGGCTGGCCGACGGGCTTGCCCACGTCGAGCGCCTCCAGGTGGGCGAGCGTCTCGGCGTCACGGTCGATCAGATCCGCGACCCGGTTGAGGATTGCACCGCGTGCCGCACCGGGCGTCGCGCCCCACTCACCGTCGAGGCTCGCCCGCGCTGCACGCACCGCGTCGTCGACATCGCGCGGGGTTGCCGCCGCGATACTGGCCAACACGGTCGCCGTCGCGGGGTTCAGATCCTCGAAGGTCTCACCTCCGGCCGCGTCACGCCAGGTGCCGTCCACGAGCAGTTGTGTTCTGGCTCCTGCCGACAGCTCGGGCCGGATCGTCTCGTCAACTGCGGTCATCGCGCATCCCCTCTGGTCGAACTGCATCTGGGCCGGCCACCCTCCAGCGGTGTGACCGTTGACACAATCCTCTCTGGAGAGAGGCGTCACTTACTTGCACTGATGCGCATGAATAGTTGTCAGATCGCGACCGTCGATGGTCGGGCCTTGAGGCCCACGACGCGAGTTGCGCCCACTCGATAGATTGGATGGTCGAGAGCTCCGCCGCGCGCACTAGCCACCGAGAACAGCCCGCGCGAACACGAAAGGCCCCACGTGCAGATCACCAGCATCGGACACGCCGGTTTCCACCTCCAGACCAACGCCGGTTCGATCCTCTGCGACCCCTGGACCAATCCGACGTACTTCGCGTCGTGGGTGCCGTTTCCCGACAACTCCGAGCTGGACTGGAAGGCACTCGGTCAGTGTGACTACCTCTACGTCTCACACCTGCACCTCGACCACTTCGACGAGCGCAACCTGCGCGAGAACGTCAGCAAGGACGCCACCGTCCTGCTCCCCGACTATCCGGTCCCCGACCTCAAGCGCGAACTCGAGAAGCTCGGCTTCACGAAGTTCGTCGAGACCACCGATTCGGTCAAGACGACGGTCTCCGGCCCCAAGGGCGACCTCGACGTCATGATCATCGCGTTGCGCGCACCGGCCGACGGCCCGATCGGCGACTCAGGGCTCGTCGTCTCAGACGGCGAGACCACCGCCTTCAACATGAACGACGCCCGGCCCATCGACCTCGACGTCATCGCCGACCAGTTCGGCCACGTCGATGTCCACATGCTGCAGTACTCGGGCGCCATCTGGTACCCGATGGTCTACGACATCCCGAAGCGCTCCAAGGCCAACTTCGCCGCACAGAAGCGCCAACGCGGCATGGACCGCGCCCGCTCCTACATCGAACAGGTCGGAGCCACCTGGGTGATCCCCTCGGCCGGCCCACCGATGTTCCTCGACGACGACCTGTTCGCCCTGAACGACTTCGGCTCCGGGATCGACGATCCGTCTCAGAACGCCCGCCCGGGCGATGTGACGTCGATCTTCCCCGACCAGGAGACCTTCCTGGAGCAGATGCGCATCCACGGCACCGACGACGGTGAGCGTCATCGCGGTCTGATGATGGTGTCGGGCTCGACCGCCCGCTTCACCGGTTCGACGCTCGATGAGGTCAGCCACCCGTACGCGCCGCACGACGTCTTCGGCGAGAACAAGCAGGCCTATCTCGAGCGGATGAAGGAGAAGTTCGCGCCGGTCATCGCGGCGCAGAAGCAGACCTGGGCCGTCGACGACGGCGAGTCACTCCTCGAACCACTGCGCGAATTGTTCGAGCCGATCATGGCACAGTCGGATCTGATCTGCGACGGCATCGGATACCCGGTGGGCCTGGTGATCACGCCGGACTTCCACAGTAAGGACGGCGCCGATCACCCACAGGCGCAGACCGTCGTACTCGACTTCCCCAATCGCATCGTGCGCGAGCCCAAAGAGGGAGAAGGAAAGTACCGCTACGGTTTTCGGATCGCACCCGAACTGGTTCGCACCGTGCTGCGCGATCAGGAGCCCGACTGGGTCAACACCATCTTCCTGTCGACGCGCTTCACCACGTGGCGCATCGGCGGCTACAACGAGTACCTCTACACGTTCTTCAAGTGCCTCACCGACGAGCGGATCGCCTACGCCGACGGCTGGTTCTCCGAAGCGCACGACGACTCGGCGTCGATCGTCAAGGATGGCTGGGAGATTCAGCGCCGCTGCCCGCACCTCAAGGCCGACCTGTCGAAGTTCGGGGTGATCGAGGGCGAGAAGCTCACCTGCAATCTGCACGGCTGGCAGTGGGACCTCCCGTCGGGCCGCTGCCTGACGTCGAAGGGCCACGAGCTTCGGGCCAAGCGCCTCGACGCCCCGACACAGTGACGCCCGAACCGTGCCAACCCAGCCGGTGACGACTGAACGGGCCCAGCGCACCTACGCCGGGCGTCCCATTGCCGATCGGCTCGCCGAGCGCCGTCGACGCTTCCTCGACGCCGCACTCGAAGAGTTCGCCTCTACCGGTTACGCGGCGTCGTCTGTCACCTCGATATGTCGGGCCGCGGGGCTCTCCCGCCGTCAGTTCTATGAGTTGTTCCCCGACAGGGAAGAACTTCTCATCGCCGTCTACGACGAGATCCAGGGCGCAGCGCGCGATGCTGTCGCGTCGGCCTTGGCACAATCGCCATCGCAGGAGGTCCGCGACCTCTCCAACGCCGCGATGAGCGCGTACATGCAGTCGGTCGGCACCGATCCACGCCGGGCAGAAGTCTCATTCGTACAGGTCGTCGGTGTCAGCCCGCGTGTCGAGCAACACCGACTCGAGGGTCGTGACGACTGGGCGGACTACTTCGTCGCCGCGATGTCGACCTTTGCCGGACGCCCCGAAGACGCCCGCGGCCGACAACTCGGAATCGCTTTCGTCGGCGCCCTCACCGCAGTTGTCCACCGCTGGAGCCTGGCGCCCGAGCCTGATGCGCTCGACACAGTGGTCGACGTCCTCACCGATATCCTGCTCGCATTCGCCGAGATCTGAACCTGTTCACTATCGTCCACGTATGATTTGTCGCCGCGAACGACCTGGCTTAAGCTTCCGATGTGAGACATACGTGTCTCACAGATGAGAGGCTCGGCCTCGCCCCCTCACGCGCACGCTCCCCGCCCCCGGGAAGAGCGTATGCCTCGGGGTCGAGCTTCTCGGTCGACCGGGTCGCTGTCGTTACCGAGTGACTCACCTGACGATTCCCCACTCTTGTGTCTGACGCCACAACCCGATACTGTCGTCGAAATTATGAGACATACGTGTCTCACATGAGAGTCGTCGACGAAAGGTGTGCACACGTGGGTCGGGTAGAGGTGCACTTGCAGCGGACACACAACCAGCAGTCACACGATCGGCGAGCCAGAACCCGGTCACAGACACCCCTACTCGGAGTCGTCACCGCCGTTCTCCTCGTGCTGTGTGCGCTCGTGACCACCGGCGCGGGTAGCGCAGCCGCCGTCCCTGTCGCACCCGCGCTCCCCTTCCCCGTCCCGCCCGCGATCCCCGAGTTCGACAAGGCCTTCTATCAGCCGCCCGCCGCCACCGTCGCCGCGAAGAGGCCCGGTGAACTCATCGCAGCACGCCGCGTGAATCTCGCTGCGCTGTCCATCTTTCCGCTGAACGTCGACAGCTGGCAGTACTCGTTCCGCTCGACCAACACGCGCGGCGAACCGATCGCATCGGTCGCCACCGTGCTCAAGCCCCGCGGACCGGTCAAGCCCGGACCCTCGAAGCTCGTCTCCTGGCAATCCGCGGAGGATTCGACGGCACAGTATTGTGCTCCGTCCTACGCGCTACAGCAGGCATCGATTCCGGGGAACCTGACCGGATCGGTCGACTCCACCTTCGAGCTCCTACAGATCACATCGCTTGTCGCAGCTGGCTATTCGGTGGTCATTCCCGATCACCAGGGACCTGATTCAGCATTCGCGGCAGGACCCCTCGCCGGACGTATCACCCTCGACGCGATCCGCGGCGCGCGGAACTTCCGTCCGCTCGGACTCAAGAATGATCTTCGCGTCGGGCTGATGGGCTACTCGGGTGGTGCCATCGCCACCGGTTGGGCGTCGGAACTCCATCGTTCCTACGCACCCGAGCTGCCCATCGTCGGCGCTGCGGAAGGTGGCGTTCCCGCGAACATCCGGGCCCTGGTCGACCTGGCGAACAACAACGCGGCGTCGGGCCTGATACTCGCAGGTGTCATCGGCGTGAGCCGCGAGTACCCGGAACTAGCGGCTTTCCTTCGGGCACACATGAATCCACTCGGCAAGGCGTTGATCGGAGCCAAGAACCCGCTCTGCCTGACCTATCAGGCCGCGCTGGCACCCTTCCTCAACATCAAGGGCCTGATCAATGTGCCAGGCGACCCACTCGACTATCCCACGCCACGAAGAGTTTTGAACGAGTTGAAGATGGGTCGCACCACCCCCGACTTCCCGATGTTCATCTACCAGTCCAATCCCGACTGGATCGCACCCGTCGGACCGGTGAACACCCTGGTGAAGACCTACTGCAGCAGACCCGGCGCAGACATCACCTACACGCGCGACCACTTCAGCGAACACATCACGCTGGCCGTCGAGGGTTTCGCTCCTGCGGTGGTCTGGATGGCCGACAGACTTGACGGCAAGCCGGTTCGACGTGGCTGCAGTACCAGCGATCAGGGGACGATGGCACTCAATCCCGACACCTGGCCCGCGTTCGTCAACCTGGTGGGGAACAACCTCGCTGCACTCGTCGGCCAACAGCTGGGTCGAAACCCGGTGCATCCCTGAGTGATCTGACACCTCACCGCAGGTCGAGCGCACAGGTGCTCGGGTCCTGTCCCCCGAATTGCGGTCATTCTCAGTGCCGCGGTCACGCGATGTGAATCGCCTCCACACGTGACAATGAGAAGCGGTGTTGCCAGCGCGCACACCAGATCACTTCTCGACGGGATGGACACGCGATGACCGAGGAGCACGGCACCAGTACGCGTTCGGCCGACTCACGACCGGAGCCACGCCCCCCGAGCATGGCCGACGCCCTCGTACCGATCATCGCGCTCGCCGTGTTGATCGCCGGGTCGCTGGCGCTCTTCGGACTCGATGCGCTCGACGGACCTCTCCAGGTCGCGCTCATCCTGTGCTGCGCGATCGTGACCCTGATCCTGTTCAAGAACGGGTATCGGTGGGACCACGTCGAGGAGGCAAGCCGCGGGGCCCTGTCGTCGATCACATCAGCGCTGTTCATCCTGCTCGCAGTCGGCGCACTGATCGGTACCTGGAACCTGTCGGGCACGATTCCGACGTTGGTGTACTACGGCATCCAGATCCTGTCGCCGGGCTATTTCTACGTCGCGGCGGCACTCGTCTGCGGCATCATCGCCATGTCCATCGGGAGCTCGTGGACCACCGCGGGCACGATCGGAGTCGGCCTCGTCGGCATCGCGGGACTTCTCGGGGTGTCCACAGCGATCTGCGCCGGGGCGGTGATCTCAGGAGCCTATCTCGGTGACAAGCTCTCACCACTCTCCGAAACCACTGTTCTCACAGCGCAAATGGTGAAGGTCGATCTCTACACACACATCAAGAACCAGGCGTGGACATCGCTCCCGGCCTTCGCGATCGCCTGCATCGTCTTCGCCATCCTCGGTGTGGCCGGGCCCGCCGTTTCGCCGACCCCCGGAGAAGAGGTCGAACTGGCGGGCCTCAACGGCGTGTTCTGGATCAATCCGCTCAACCTGCTACCGCTTGTCTTGCTGATCGTGCTGTCGGTCCGGAAGTGGCCGCCGTACCTCGCGCTCCTCACCGCGTCGCTGTTCGCCGCGATCATGGCGCCGTTCACCCAGCACGACGCTCTGACGGCATTCGTCGCGGGGTTCGACGGGTCGACCAATCCGGTCATCAGCGCGCTTCAGGCCGGGTGGAAGGCGATGGCCAACGGCTTCGAGGCAAGCACAGGGGTCGCGGACATCGATCGCCTCGTATCCCGTGGCGGCATGGACAGCATGCTGCTGACGATCTGGCTGATCATCGGCGCGGTGACCTTCGGCGCACTACTGGAGAAGTTCGGCCTCATCAATCGCATCATCGACCCGCTGATCGCAGCAGCCAAGACCCGCGGGCGACTCTTTCTGACAGTGTTCGCCACCTGTTTCGGCCTCAACGTCGTGGCGGGCGACCAGTACATCGCGCTTGTTCTCCCGAGTCGCATCTATCGGACAGTGTTCATCCAGAGACGGATTGCACCACCGAACCTTTCACGACTGTGCGCCGACAGCGCAACGGTCACCTCTCCGCTGATCCCTTGGAACTCCTGCGGCGCCTTCATGGGCGCGGTCCTCGGAGTCGCCACGCTCTCCTATCTGCCCTTCGCCGTCTTCTGTTACGCGAGTCCGATCCTCAGCGTGATCTACGGTTTCACGGGATTCAAGGTCAAGACACTCTCCACCGACGAAGCCGAGGCGCTCGAAGCGTCAGCGTGAGACCTGCTGCCCATCCCTGGGGATGAAGCCGTCATCGACTGCCGCACTGTAGAGTTCGGATCTGGTTCGTGCGCGGTGCCCGAGCACCTCGTACTTGTGTCGAACGCGATCGATGTACTGCTTGGCAGTACTGGGCGCGATGCCCATCCGTCGCGCAACAGTGTCTAGCTTCATGCCACACGCGTACAGGCGTAACGCCTCGATCTCCTTGCGCGACAATTCAGGTCGCCCCGCACCGCGATCCTCGAGAAATGCTCTCGCAAGCGTCGGCGTCATCCACATGTCGCCAACGAGCGCGGCGTCGACGGCAGACTGCAGATCGGCCAGCTCGTCCTGCTTGGACACCACCGCACAGCAACCGGCACCGACCATGCGTCGCACGTGACGCGCACTGGCCAACGCCGACAACACGATCACCCCGACACCTCGGTTCACGACAGCCGCCACAACCGCGTCGTCGGCGATACCGGCGACACCCAGGTCCAGATCGAGCACCACCAGATCGACGTCGTCTCGCGCGATCACCTGATCGAGGTCGGGTCCGCTCATCACCACCTCGTGTCCCCACCCCGTCAGCCGAGCAGCCACCGCCTCGCGCACGAGCGTGTGGTCGTCGACGAGTGCCAGACGCGCCATCTCACACCCCTCCCAACTCGACGATGCCCCCGCTGAGACTGTCGGCGACGACGGTCACCCGCACAGGTGAATCCTCGGCGAAAACCCCCACCGTCACGCGTTCGCCGGCTCGCGCTGCCCCGACGCTGTCGACGACTGCGCCGATGACCTCGTCGCCCACGTCCTCGTCCGCCTGCCGTCCGCCGCCGCCGCCGCCGAAGAAGTGCAGCGTGAGCAGGACGCCAGCTGATCTGGCCATCTCGATCACCGGCATCCATCGGGGCTCCTGTCCGACCGGAATCGTGATCAGGGCTCGCAGACGACTCTCCTCGTGGCGCGCCGCCGCGCGCGTCTCGTACTCCGCGGAACGCTCCGGCGCCGCGATGAGCTCGGTCAGCAGGGCTCTCGCCGACGACAGCAACGACGGACCCTGTACCGCATGAAAACTCGCCTCGACTGCGGACCGCTCGAGCTCCTCACGCCGGAGCAGTTCACGACGATGCAGATTCTCGATCTCCGCGGCCATGTCCGCCATCCGAGTTCGCACGACCATGAACACCGCGATCAGCAGAGCGTCGGCGAACAATGTGACGACCGCCGACGTCGCCGCGCGTCCGGAGATCATCATCGTGACGGTCAGACCGGCCGCTCCGATCACCAAGGGCGGCAACATCACGGCACGTCGGCCGTCGACGAGGATGAAACAGATGCACACTCCTGCCGCCGCGTCGCCGAGCCACGACATGTTCGACGAGATGAATCCGTTGCCCGACGACGTGGCTTCGATGAACGGTCCCGCCACGGCAACGACACCTGCGGCGACCATTCCGAGGTAGCCCGCCGTGACGACGAGTGCGGACAGATGCCCGTCTCGACGGGGCGCGACGGTGAGCGTGACCAGCACCGCCGCAACGATCATCCATGCCACGAGCGCCGGGATCATGGCATGCATCGACCATCCGGTCCGAAACGCTGAGGCAAGTGCGGCGACAGCGAGAAACTCGGCGAGCAGCACCGGCACGAGTCGCACCGTGATCCCCGCGACGGCGTCGGCCAGAACGTTTCGGCCCTCGACGCTCTGCAACGGCGGCACGGTGAGTGTGACCGTCATTCCCGCGCCGGGAGCCGACTCGACGTCGACAAGCGTCATCCCATCTCGCGCGCGAAGATCCAGTGCCGCAACGAGGGCCGCGGTGTCTGCGGTTCCCACCCCCTCGTCCCTGATGGCGACCTGTCCCGCCAACCCGTCGACCGAGACACTGACGCGATCGACTTGCGAGTGCTTGGCGGCGTTGGTGATCGACTCGCCGAGGAGACCCACGATCTCTTGTCGTCGCCACAGCGGTTGTCGTGCGATGAGTGCGTCGAGCGCAGCGCGGTCGTGCACCACGAGGTCGATGTCCAGAGTCCCCGCATAGCTGATGAGGTCCGAGACCGTCGCAACGCCGGGTATCCGGAACTCTTCGAGGGCATCGATTGCTGCAACATCAGCACGGCACCGCTCACGGAGACCCTCGCGATCGCTGACCACCGCACCATTTGCCACCGCGCCGAGGGTGTTCACGACGGTGTCGTGCAGGACGCGCGATTGATGACTACCGAGTTCGGCCTTCGCGATTCCGCGGACCATCGCGCGCTCACTGTGCTCGCGAGACGCGCGATGACGGTCGGTCAACTCGGCGATGTCGCGCCATCCTGCGGCCAGAAGAGCGACGGCCGCGGTGGAACACACCGTGTACACAGGTATCGCGAGCGCGTAGTACTGCGCGACCCGGCCGAGCCCGGTCTCCGGAGTGCCCTGGAGCGCCAGGTAGTTCACCGCGATGGCAACCGATGCCGCTCCAGACAGCGCACCGGCCACGGACAGAGCCGTCCGTTTCGCTCCCACGAGGGCAGCGACAATGCCGACGCAGAGGCACACGTTCAGCACGATGCGCAGCGCGGCGACATCGGTGGGCTCCGCCGACACCGCGAGCCCCACGCAGATCATCGACCAGGTCATCACCGGCGCCCACATTGTCGACCGAGTGGTCAGAGTTGCCACCCAGCAGAGCGCGTGCGCGACGAACAACCCGCGGATCAGCATCGCGCTGTCGAAGGAGTGCACCGAATCGGAGTAGGCGATGAACTGGGCCACCGGCATCACACCGGACCAGACAAGAGCCGCCGAACGCAGCACCCCGGTCACCCCGACCGAATAGGACGCGGGCGGGGTCGGGACAGACGAGCGGGCAGTAGGCCTGTCGGCGGCACGATGTGCGGGATGACGCGCAGCCGGGTGCCGGTGACGCGAGCGAGCAGACGCCGCACCAGAAGGCGGGTGAGCGGCGCCGGTGGCGTTCGGCGACGGCAGGGGCGTCCGCTGCGTGAGCATCGAATCCACCATGAGATGCACCTCCGCACTACTACGTGCACAGATGATCCCAGAGCACGCGTGTTTCTGCTGGCCGGACGGGAGAAGTAGAGACCTACGCCCCGTGTCCGAATCGGTCGCTGTCGCGGACTGGGTGGCCCGCACGGGACCTGCGAATCGAAGGAACCGGCTCAGAAGACAAGGCTCAACAGA
Organism: Gordonia otitidis NBRC 100426; assembly: GCF_000248075.1. Lineage (GTDB taxonomy): Bacteria > Actinomycetota > Actinomycetes > Mycobacteriales > Mycobacteriaceae > Gordonia > Gordonia otitidis. The sequence goes on from NZ_BAFB01000091.1 coordinate 78,816, forward strand.
ATCACCGACATGGGCAACACGATGAACACGACGACCAGATAGGTCGCCAGGAATCTCTTGCTGTCGACCGATCGATCGGCGAGCCACGCCGCGCAGCGGAGCGGGATTCGGCGCAGGAACGGAATCCCGAATATGACCGCCACTGCGGCGACGTTGTAGACGACATGCACCAGGGCGGTCTGCAAACCGGTCTTGGCGTTGGAACCGGTGACCGCGAATGCCGCGAGCAGCGCTGTCAGCGTGGTGCCGAGGTTGGCACCGAGCGTCACCGGGTAGACCTGCTTCGGAGTGATCGCTCCTGTCCCGACGAAGGGCACGAGAATCGTGTTCGTCACGGTCGACGACTGCGTCATCACTGTCACACCGAATCCGGTGAGCATCGCGCGCAGCGGACCTCGATCAACGGCGACCATCAGTGCGTCGCGAGCTCGCCCGACCATCAGAACCTTGAGTAACCGCGACAGGAATCTGATCGCGACAAAGATCATGGCGATCCCGACGACAACCACGAGAAGTGCACCGACATAGACGGTTCCGATTCGTCCGACGACATCGACGACGAGTGTCACCACCGGCCGCGTCAACCAGCGGATCACATTCATGTTCGACGGATCGGGAAGACTGCTGCCATAGAGCAGATCAGTGAGCCACCCGGAGATTCGCGCGAGGGGATGGAAGATCAGTTCAAGTGGAAAGAAGATGACGAGCGCCAGCACATTGAAGAAGTCGTGAATCGTCGATGCCATCAATGCTCGACGAAACTCCTCGCGCGCACCGACGAATCCGAGTGCGACGAACGTACAGGTGACCGTCGTCCCGACATTCGAGCCCATGATGATGGGAACCGACTCGTTGACTGTCAACGCGCCTGTTCCGACGGCGGTGACGACGATGGCCGTCACAGTCGTCGACGACTGGACGATCACCGTTGCGAGCACCCCGACGGCAAGCCCCACAAAAGGATTCCCGGCGAAAGCGAAGAGTTGATGCGCGCGGTCGTCGCCCAACAGCCTGAATCCTCGTCCGATGACGCTCACCGCGCTGATCAGAAGCAACAGCGCCAGCACGACGGCGAGCCAGAGCACGGTGACGCGAAGAACGGAACGTCGAGCGGTTGGCTCGGTTCTGTGATTCGGCGTGACAGCCATGGGACAACGGTAGAAATGCACCTCGACGCGTGTGGTGAACATTCGGTGCACGGCACGCGAACTGAGGACTGCGACCATCACTGACCTGCGATGTCGGCGGACTCCAGGCCCCCGTGACCCCCGAAGTGCGGACACACGTTCGGCCTACCCCTGCCGCCACCAGGAGGCACTATTGACCCGCCGACATACTGAACCCAGGAGCAGGCATGGCGACTACAGGATCAGCCACCACGACGACTGACGCGGACCAGAAGGTCAACCTGCCGACCCTGACGGCGATGGTGGTCGGTTCGATGGTCGGGTCGGGAGTCTTTCTGCTTCCCAGGCGATTCGGCACCGAGACCGGCGTGCTCGGCGCCCTCATCGCGTGGGCGATCGCCGGTACCGGAATGCTGATGCTGGCCTTCGTCTTCCAGCGCCTCGCAGTGCGCAAGCCAACACTCGACGCCGGCATCTTCGCTTACGCCAAGGCCGGATTCGGCGATTACGTCGGCTTCAATTCCGCGTTCGGCTTCTGGGCGTCCGCGTGCGCGGGAAACACGTCGTATTGGGTGCTGATCATGGCGACAACGAGTGCATTGTTCCCCGCACTCGGCGACGGTTCGACGGTCCTGGCCGTGGTCCTGTCCTCGATCGGATTGTGGCTGTTCTTCTGGCTGATCAGCCGCGGGGTGCAGCAGGCAGCCATCATCAACCGCATCGCCACGATCGCCAAGGTGGTGCCCATCCTCGTGTTCATCGTGCTGGCACTGATCATGCTCGACGCGGGGTACTTCTCCGACAACTTCTGGGGCGGCAACGGCATCGAAGTAGGGTCGCTGTGGGAGCAGGTCAAGGGGACGATGCTGATCACGGTCTTCGTGTTCCTCGGCATCGAGGGTGCCAGCATGTACTCGCGCTTCGCGCGGAAGCGTGAAGACGTGGGTCGTGCAACGGTTCTCGGTTTCGTCGGGGTTCTCGGTGTCTTCGCACTGGTGACACTGGTCTCCTACGGAGCGATGCCGCAGGGAGAGCTTGCGAACATCGACCAGCCGTCGATGGCTTCGGTGTTGGAATCACTTGTGGGCGAGTGGGGTTCGATATTCATCCGAATCGGCGTCATCCTGTCGGTACTCGGCGCGTACCTCGCCTGGACACTCATGGCCGCCGAGGTCCTCTACATACCCGCGCGTAGCAACGACATGCCGCGGTTCCTCGGACGCGAGAACAAGGCCGGCGCACCGGTGCCCGCGCTGATCTTCGCAACCGGACTCGTGCAGCTGCTGCTGATCCTGATCCTGTTCGTCGACGACGGCCTCGACTTCATGCTCGATCTCACCGCGGCACTGGCGTTGCTCCCCTATCTACTGGCAGCCGCATACATGTTGAAATTGACACTGACCCGCGAAACCTATGGCAGCCGCGAACGCGAGATCGACGGCAGCCCCCGCGCGGTCGACATGGTGATCGCGGCAGTCGCGGTGATCTACACCGGTTTTCTCGTCTGGGCCGCAGGGTGGGACAAGCTCCTGCTGTCGTGCATCCTCTACGCGCCGGGCACCATTCTGTACGTCATCGCACGCCGTGAACAGAAGCTGCGTGTCTTCCGGCCGGCGGAAGCAGCGCTGTTCGGAGTGTTCCTCGTCGGCGCGATCGGCGGAATCATCTATCTTGCAACGGGTTCGGAGGACATCTTCGACGAGCCAGAACACGAACGACATTCGTACTACGTCGACGACCCCACTGCGCACCACCATCCGGACCACACGAAAGGCACATCATGACGACACCCGCATCGCACTACGGCGTCCACTCCGAGGTCGGCAAATT
>NZ_BAFB01000090.1 GCF_000248075.1 Gordonia otitidis NBRC 100426
ACCCTGACCCGCCCCCTCGTGCAGTTAGTCGTCGTGGTGGCCAGACGAATCGGTGGCCCGGGACAGCTTGCCGCGGTCAACACCGAACGCGCTCCTCGACGAGCCTGGGCGACACTGATGACCGTTGCCGTCGCGATCGCGGTCGGAATGGGGACGTCCGGTGCGCTCGACAATCTCGTCGCGTCGATTTCGCATTCACTCGACGGCCTCGGTGACCCGGACTTCTATATCTCGTCGACGCCGCGTGACGAGATCCCGGCCGGCACAGCGCTACCCGCCGCCATCGCCGACGAGGTGCGTGACGTACCCGGTGTGTCGCGGGTTGTCGGGGCGCAGTGGGCGAACGTCAACGTCGGCGAGGCCAGGATTCTCGTTCAGGGCCTCGAACCCGGCTCGACGGCGCCGTTTACCAAAAAGGCCACCCCCCAGGCCCTCCACGACGTCCAGGAGGGCCGCGGCATCATCCTGTCAGGTGTGCTGGCACGGTCTCTGGACGCTCAGGTGGGCTCCACACTGCGGATGGCGTCGCCGACCGGATACCACGATCTTGTCGTGCGGGACGTCGTCGACTACATCTCCATTGATTCAGGTACCGCTGCGATGTCCAATACCCTGCTCGCGCAATGGTTCAACCGATCCGGCGATTCGTATCTGCAGATCGATGTCGCACGGGACGCGGATCGAGCCGAGGTGCAGCAGCAGTTGCAGCGCATCGTCGACTCTCATCCGACGCCGCAATCGGGTACCGCGTATCTGTACACGGGGGCGCAGGCCCTCGAGGCCACGCAGCAGCAGGCACAGCAGGCAGGTGCGTTCACGGTCGCGATCCAGTGGATCGTGTCGCTGGCCGCAGCGATCGCGTTGCTCAACACGCTGTTGCTGTCGGTGTTGGAAAGGCGCCGCGAACTCGGTGTGCTGCGCGCGATGGGTGCTTCACGCCGGTTCATCTCCCGGATGGTGGTGGCCGAGGCGGGAGCGATCGCGGTGGTCGGAACGGTCACCGGACTCGTCATGGGGACGGGGCTGCATTTTCTGGCCGACAAGATCCTCTCGGCGACCACCTCGCTGGACATCGCGTACTCGCCGCGGCCGTCGACCCTGCTGTTCGTAGCGGTGTCGATCGTGCTGTGCCTCGTCGGGGCCTTCGTGCCCGCCGTCCGAGCGGCCCGCATGAACATCACCGAGGCGATCGTCGAGGAATGACTTGCGGTGATCTCGACCGCTCGGACCCTGTCTCGTTCGAGATGACGACTCGGTTAAAGGAGACGGACGTCGGTGAGACGTGTCAGGTTGCGCACCAGCGGAGCGACAGCGAAGACTGCGACGACGCCCTGTGCGATGAGGAACCACATCCCGACGACCACTAGCCCTCGGTCGGTGGGACTGATCGAAATACCCACCAGCACGATGGCTGCTGAGAGGCCTTCGAGAACAACAGCCAACCGTAGCTTTCGTAGAACCCGCGACGACGCCTGGTAGAGGATCAACACCACCGCCAACGGAACGGTTAGTGCTGCAAAATACATGAGCGCCCGACCGTTCACGTAGTAGTCATGTCCTACCAGTTTCAACATGAGCGGTCCGAGGATGCCGAGGCCTAAACCCGCCAGTACAGCTAGCGAAGTGAGTATGAGTCCAAATCTACGTAGGAGGTGAACCGAGGATTCGGGTGGGCAGGTACTGACCGCCGCGACGAAGGGACCAACAAGCATGTGCATGACGATCACTGCGGCGCTGATGACGGACCATGATATGGCGAAGTAGGCCGACATTGTGATTCCGAAGCGGGCAACGACGATGAGGGGCATCGCAAGGGGGATGGCTGTACCGGCAACAACAAGGCCTAACGATCCGAAGAAGAACGACCACAGTTCCCTCACTGGCGGCAGCGTCGACGCGTGCCCGTCCTGCGCAGCTCGCCGCATGCGTTTGCTGGTCACAAACGCGAGGACGGCGCCAGTCACTAGCGCTGGTAGCCACCATGAGAACACGATCGCAAAGGGGGTTGCGGCCGTGGCGATTCCGACGAGCATAAGCAATTTGGCACCGGCGTGAACGATATTCTTAGCGGCGCTCCACCGTGCAACACCGAGTCCGGTGGCGACGTGGTCCTGCAAGGCGTAAATACACATCGTTGCCTGAAAGACTGCGTACGCGGCCAGCTCGCCACTGCCGTGGACCACGTGGTTGAGCGGACCTGCCGTCGCCAGGATCACCGAGAGACACACCGAGAGAAAGACTGTGACACACTGCCCGCCGAACACTAACGAACGGACGTCAGCGTGTGCATTGCCAAGAAATCGCTCGTACATGCCGCCGAGAGCGGCTGACGACAGGGTGGAAACCATCGTGGTCGTGTTGATCAACACCGACGCCGCGCCTACTGAAGCTGCCGGAAACAATCTTCCTGCCGCGAACCAGAATAGTAGGCCGAAGACACCCGTTACTGCACCCGAGACCGCGACAGCCACGGCATTCCGTGTGAATCCGCGGTCCACACCTGCTTCGTCGATCCCCACTGCGTCGTCGCGAATCGACACCATCATGTGCTACTGCGGTACAGAGTCGGACGCGGTCACAACGATCCCAGTTGCTGATTCCTTGCGGCTTGCGGTCTTCGCAGCTCGCTGGGCTCGCGACAAACTGCCAGCTACGCGACGATGTCGAGACCATTCGGAGAATATTGTCCGCAGCACCCGTGTGCCGTCTCGCACGGCATTGAGATTGCTGGTTCCGTGAATGCGATCCTGCTCAAAACTGGCTACCTCTGTGATTCGCAATTGTGCTGCGGCAACCCGCACGTTGATGAGAGTCTCGATTTCGAAACCATCACCCCATTGCGCCTCGTGTGTCGTGGTGTCCGGTAAGTCGAGCACGTCGCGCACATCGCTCCACAGCGCGTTGTATCCGTAACAAAGGTCGGTGTAGCGAGTGCGGAAGAGGACATTGACAACACTGTTCAAGCACTTGTTCCCCGCTGAACGCAGGCGAGTGATGTCCGACGACCCTCCGCCCTGAATGAAGCGTGATCCCTTCGCGAAGTCAGCGCCCGCGCGCAATGCAGAGACGTACTCGTCGATCTCTTCAGGGTTGGTCGAGCCATCAGCGTCCATGAGCACGATGATGTCGCCAGTCGCCGCTTCGAGTCCGCAGGCAAGAGCATTGCCCTTGCCTCTGCGGGACTGTTTCAGAATCGTGGCCGTTGGCCACAGGTGCTTCGCGACTGCCGCGGTGTTATCGATGGAAGCACCATCGACCAATACGATCTCATCAACCACATCGGGCATACGTGCGGCGACGAAGGGAAGGTTCTTGGCCTCGTTCATCGCCGGAATCAAGGCTGTGACTCGGGGGTTCTCGATGTTTCGTAGGTGGAACGTGCCGAGGCGATCTTCGCGCGGCTGAGCAGCCATGGGACGTGTCTCCTGAGGTGGGATGGGGTGGGCGTGAGCGCCGAACGCGCACAAAAAAGCTGATGGTGTAATCGAATCTTCGAGTGAGGTCTCAGTACTCGGCAGCGAGTCGATAACATCCTCACACAGAAAGTATGGTTCGTCTATTTCAGAGAGCCAATTCGAACAAACTTTGGGTGAATTGATCTGCACGGCAGTGGCGCAGGTCACGGGCTGTAATTCGTTCGAAGGAATTCGTTCGAGACAACGTTGTCTCGATGCGGGTCACGGCGTGTAGTGGATCACACGAGGAGAGTTAGTTTTGGGTTGAGTCACGGGAGTGCTTGCTACGCCGAAGGATTAATGCAATGGCGATCAGCGCAAGGAGGTAGAACGACTCCATGACTCTTTGGGTGAGTCCCCGCACCGGCTCGATATTGGTGGCATGCACAACCCACCCACAGCTGGCCGCGATACTCAACCCGATCGCTATAGCGTTGAGAACTGTTGGTACTTGGTCTCGTAATGCGTAGAAGGCGATATAGAGAGTGGTCACCGGTCCAAAAGCGAAAGCCATGTTTGCCGCTAGTCCGTGAATGAGTGGTGAACTGTCGAGGTGAAACCACGAGAGGATGAGCATGCCCATACCGGATACGCAGAGTCCTCCGGCCATCACAGCGTCGAGCACACCAAGCTGTACCCAGATCAGCGTTCCCGCGATCAAGCACAGCGCCGCGAGTGCTATCGACGTATTGACCATGAGATGGTTGGGCGAAGCCGCTGTGCCCAGGTCGCTGACGTATTGTTTGATTCGCGAATATTCGGGCCAACTGGACGACGCGATCTCTTCTACGGCAACCAGTTGGATCGTTGAAACCCACAGAGCCGTAGCGATATTCGATAGGCGATAGGTTCTGGTGTTGCCACCTCGCGCGCCCATTCGTAGTTCTGCCTCCAATGCCATCTCGCGATTCACCCCACGTTCATCGAATCGAGTAATCGAATCGACTCGTGGGCCACTGCGTTGACCACGTGCTGGATGGCGTCCCGCGCGAAAACATTGTTGTGGAACGACGCGATTTCCTGCACGCGTCCCAACAGGCGACCACCTGCGAAGGTTATGGCCTGCGGATCCGCTGGGCTGACGAGTCCGATGTAGGTGGGGGGTACCGAGTGATCGGTCTTCCATGGCAATTGTTCCAGTGCCGGTGGGCGCCCTAGATCCGTGATAGCGATGTTCGGCCTGGGCGTGACGGGTATCTCGGTAGCAGTCTGAGGTACCCGTGACCGCAACCGATCGAGTTGGATCATCCCAGTTGTGGCCGCTAGCGTGACAGCCGCACTGCCACTGCCGGTCACATGTTTGAACGATTCGGCAACCTGGTTCGGGTTCGCGGGATCATCGATCACGAGATCAACGCCGGCGGCGAAGTTCGACGTCACAAGTGACCCTTTGGGGAGGTAACGCCGACCGTCGACCAGTAGCTTGATTGTTGGGCGGGGTTCGAGTCCGACCTCACGCAACGCACGAACCCGCAGTGCGGACTGAAGCGCCACCAAAGAAACTCCGGGAGCATTCGCGTCTCGCCATTCCATCAGCGATATGAACGACTCCGGCTTGCCGCGCGCGAAAGCAACGTCGAACGATGGTGTCCACGAACGTACTTCGTCATCCGAAACACTCGAAGCTGGCTTCCTGCCCAGCTTCAATGCGGTGTCCAGCGGCAGTCGAGGATTCGTCGTGAGGGCACCGAAAAGGGCCGTCGCGAGCGGATGGCGAACCTTGGGCGCCCGCTGCCAAGGAGCTGGCTCACCCGGCGCGCCGAACAAGGCTGCGCTAAGACCGATTGTCATGAATCCGTCGCCGACGCCGTGGTCCAGGTAGATGAAAATCCAGTCCCCGGCCAGTGCGACCCATATCGGAGCACGGGCCGGGGGACTCGCTGCGAGGGCGCGCATCGTGTCAGCCACTTCGGCTTCGCCGACGGGTTCGAGCTCAACGACCGCAGCATCGAGGAATGTTGGATCAAATGCCCATTGTCGACTCCGGATGTTTGGAATGAGTCCAATCCTGCCTTGTGCGCCAGAAGTACCAAGGCCTCTGAGGACAGTTTGGACCCGTTCCTTGCCGCCATGGTCAATTGGTCCAAGCGCGGACAGCGTCCATTGGCCGGCCATTGCTACGTCGAGATTGGTGGCACTTGAACGGCCCACTTATCGATCCTCATTCCATTCCAGCCAATGCTCCCGGGGTCTTCTGATCCACGAGAGGTGCACCGCGAGCAACTCAACGCAGAGATTAATCGAAACATCGTCGTCCGGGGGTGGCGAGGGCTTCGCTAGGACTGTCGGTTCGCGATCAAGCCGTTACGCTACCCGCATGTCAATGATCGCGCAGTGGACGAAGCGGTCTGTGGATGGCTGATCGAAGCGGTCACATGCTGAATGTCCTTGCAATCACCTTGAGTTCTTCGCCTGGCGGGACAGATAGAAGTCTGCGAAGTCTCGCTCTGGCATTTCAGGGATCAGATGTCTCTGTGACGCTAGGTGGCCCCGGAAGATCGAATCTCGAGTCCTGGTGGACCGGATCCGGGTTGCCGTATCTGCCGCTCGCACTGCCGGACCGTGTGGGATTCACCACTTCGGGAGGGAAACGGACAAATCCGCTGGACCTAATCCGGGCCGGAGCGAGGACGGTCGGGTCGGTGCAGACGATACGCAAAGCTGCAGCACCGTTTGATGTGCTGCACTCCAATTGGTTGTTCACACACGTAGACACCGTCCTTGCAGGCAGGCTGAGCAAAAAGCCGGTCATTGTGGAATTACACGACATCGTGCCGCCGGGTCCTGGTCGTTACATCTTGACCGAGGCGGCGTCTAGAGCATCGGTCTCGATCTCGGTCAGCGACGCGGTAAGAAGACAACTTGGCAGAGCGGCCCAGGGAAATGCTGTCACCATCCATCAAGGCATCGACACTGCAGTGTTTCGACCAGGTGCGAAAGATGCGGCGTTGAGGGCTCAGCTTGCACAAGGCGATACGAGTGTGACGATTGCGGCGGTGATCGGACGCCTCGATCCCGGCAAGGGAGTGGAGTACGCGATTGATGCTGTAGCAATTGCTAACCGTGACTTCGGATGTGATATTCACCTCGCTGTACTCGGTGCACCGGCGGTCGACGACGGCTCTTATGCCGAATCGATCCGCGCGCACGCGCAGAGGGTCTTGCCGAACAAGCACACTTTCTTACCACCACGTGAAGATGTAGTGAACATTCTCCGATCAATCGATCTCCTACTCGCTCCTTCGATTAACGAACCGTTCGGGTTGATCGTCGCTGAGGCACAATCAGTGGGTGTGCCGGCTGTGGTCAGCGACTCGGGTGGACTTCCCGAATTCGTGCTCGACCGTGAGACGGGCTATGTCGTCACAGCTGGAGATCCTCTGTGTATTGCTCGAGCGATCAACAATTTGCTGTCCGACCCGATAAGTGCTTCCCTGATGTCCGCTGCGGCACGTGACCATATGGTCAGCGGATTTGATATTCGACGAAGGGCAGAGAGAGTGCGCGAACAGTATTGGTCCGTAGTATCAGGAGAATATCGCTCGTGAACGCAACATCCCCTGAGCAGGTCGAGAACCCTTATTCGCTGAGCGTAGTAGTTTGTGTCTACACGTATAAGCGTTATCAGTCAGTGGTTGCACTCACGCACGCGATCGTGGCACAGGTCGCTCCTGATGACGAACTCATTCTTGTCGTTGATCACAACGAGGACTTGTTGTCGCAACTCGCTGACGAGCTTGGCGATTATGCACAGGTCATAGCAAATTCCGCACCACGGCAGGGTCTTTCCGGTGCGCGGAACTGCGGAGTCGCACACGCGCGGGGAGACGTGGTGGTATTTCTCGACGATGACGCTCTGATCGGGCCAGGTGGTCTGGAGAGCGTGCGCCGCGCATTCATCGATCCGCGTATCCACGCAATCGGTGGAGAGGTGCGTCCCGATTGGGAGGGCGGTACCTCACCGTCGTGGTTTCCCGCAGAGTTCGGGTGGGTTGTCGGTTGTGACTACCGGGGTCTCCCTGCGAGCGGGATGAGCATCCGCAATCCGATAGGTGCGGCGATGGCTGTTCGAAAGAACACCCTCGACCGAATAGGTGGTTTCAGTGACAGTTTTGGCCGCGTCGGCGCGCTACCGGCGGGATGTGAGGAAACTCTTATGGGTATCGAAATCAGAACGAAGATTCCCAACTCCGACATCGTAAGGATCGAGGGGTTCAGCGTCGAACACGCAGTGCCTCGCAGTCGACAGACACGTCGCTACTTCCTGAATAGGTGTCTGCATGAGGGCAGATCGAAATCTTCTCTGTCGCACCAGGTTGGGTCGTCTCGCGGGTTGGAAAGCGAGCGGACTTACGTCAGTCGCACACTACCGCGCGGAGTGCTCACCAACCTCGCTGCGGTGTCCCGCGGTGATTTGAGCGGGGTAGATCGTGCTGTCATGATTGTCTTGGGACTCATCGTGACTTCGTGGGGGATGTTCGGTATGCGCGCGGCGGTGACGAAAGCGCGTCCGCGCGTGGAATCGCAAGGAGTTCGTGAGTTGGATCCGATTTCTCCTGACGAGCTCGTGACCGTCGTCGTGGCCACAGTGGGCCGAGCGAGCCTCCGCGCAACTGTGGAATCTCTGTGTGCGCAGACCTATAGAAATATTGAGATAATCGTTGTTGACAACTCGCTGCTTCCTGAATCGCCCTTGCCACGTATCCTTTCCGGAATTTCAGACCACCGGTTGAAGACAGTGGTGGAATCCGTGCGAGGTGTGTCAGTAGCGCGTAATGCGGGGATAGCGGCTTCCTCGGGAAGGCTGATTGCGTTCACGGACGACGACGCGGCAGCATACGAGAATTGGGTCCAAACTCTCGTCGATGCTTTCGCCAAGGACGACACTGGCCGACTCGGCGCAATCACCGGACGGGTCACGGCCGCCGAGCTGAGCACAGTCGAACAGCAGTGGTTCGAGGATGCGCAGGTTTTCGATAAAGGCCTGATGCCGGAGGTGTACACCTATCCGGCGGAGCCGGAGCTGGTCTCTGCTCTGGGAGCGAGTGCCGATCCGTCGATGTTCTTCCCATGGACCTGCGGCGAGGTAGGCAACGGCAACAACATGGCGTTTCGTAGAGAGGCGCTTATGGAGATTGGTGGATTCGACGAGGAACTGGGGCCTGGTACCCCGACGAGAGGCGGCGAAGACCTCGACCTCATCCGTCGCGCGCTTCTCGCAGGATTCGCCGTGGCGTATCGTCCCGATGTGCTGGTTGTGCATCGCCACCGGAGTAGCTTGTCGGAGTTGCGCAGTCAGATGTATGGGTACGGTGTCGGAATGTCGTCGGTGCTGACGAAACTAGTGATTACCGGATATCTCAGTCGGATTCTCGCGATCGTTCCAGCAGGCTTCAGATTTCTTGTTAGTGCGGATTCGGCGCGAAATGAGAAGAAACCCGACGGCATGCACCGTAGCCTTGTCCTCTACGAATTGGCCGGATATGTGAATGGTCCACTAATGTATCTCCGCTCACGGTTCGGAAGAGTGCGCAGACAACGCAGTGCAGTGCTTCCGCATGTGAAATCTATTCATGCGACTTCGTCAAGTGAGCTGACGTGACGATCGAAACGTGCCCTGCCGCCGCAGGGCTAGAAGATGAGCAGCACGGGAACGAGCGCTCACGGCCGGCGCCAACTCTTCGCATGCACACTTCTACGCTGGCCTTGCTGTTTTCCGCAGCAATTTGCGTCCTGGTGATGATACTGTCGTTCTCTGCGTTGGCTGGCGTCTCAATCTCGGTACCCGTCTGGATGCGCGCAATCATCATGGCGACTGCGGCCTTCAGCATTCCCGGTATACCCATCGCTAGCTTCTTTCGGCTCCCTGGTTTTGCGCTGAATGTGAGTATTGCTGCTCCACTGTCGGTTTCAGTACTGATTCTCACCGCACAGACTCAGATCGTACTGGCCTGGTGGCATCCCGAAGCAGCAGAAGCCACTGTCGCTAGCGTCTCGCTCACACTCACAGCATTGGCCTACTATCGATGTCGGCGATTAGGCGATTACGGTCGCGTTGTGGCGCTACGTTCACCAGCGTGGCAGCCGCGGATCATCTGGATTGCGGTGCTGATCGCCTCGGTGATCCTCTTTGTGAGTGCAGCTCAACGCTTCGACCCGGCGGTTTCGGGTGCGACAGGGATCATCACCCACGTAAGTCCCCTATACCTGGTCGCATTGCTGCTCATCGCGATCACAATTGTGGTGGTGTACACCTCGAGAAGGTTCGATATCACGCTAGCCGTGCTTACTTTCGCCGTGACCGTAGTTGTCACGTCGATGTACACCGCAATCGCCGCCGGCACGGCCTCGTTCCCTACGGCCTACGCACACCGAGGTTTCGTCGACATTCTCAATCGGCTTCAGCATCTGCCTCCACCGTCAGACGCGAGATTCAGTTGGGCGGGATTCTTCGCGGGTTCAGCCCAGCTGGTGCGCGCCGGTGAAATGCCCTCGGCAGATGCATTCCTGATCTGGGCTCCGGTGGTCAACAGTCTTGTCTGCGCAGCACCCGTTTTCTTGATCGGCCTCTCGATCACCCACAGTAGGCGTCTCGCTATGCTGGGAGCCACCATCTCCGCCCTGTTCAATTGGTATCAGCAGGATTACTTCTCGCCGCAATCAATCGCTAGCCTCATCTACTTCTCGATGCTCGCGGTGCTGCTATGGCAATTGGGACGTCGGGCGTTGCCCGACACCGCGAGTCCGAGACTCCACCTAATATCAGCCGCGTGGGTTTCCTGGGCGCAAGCGCACCGCCCGATCGGTGGGCCACGCGCGATATTCGATGCGCTCCGTGGCTCATTGGGCGATATGCCACCGATTCTTCCTCTCCTGAGAGAAGTGCCATCCTGGCTCGTTGCCACCGTCAGGCGCACACCGGCCAGGGTTCCCGAGCGTGGCGCTCTCTGGGAACTCGGAATGGAACTGATACTCGCTATCACGTTGGCTGCGTTGGTGGTAGAACACCAATTGACCCCGATGGCCGCGATCGCGGCGCTCCTTGCGTTCTCGGTGTTCGGGATGACTCGCTATCGCCTGCTGTGGGTGGTCGCCATTCTGCTTTTCGTTGCCTGGTTCAGTTTCGGGGCAAGGACCTTCTGGTACGGGCATCTGCATTCGGTGCTGGGCGATGTCGGGCAAGTGGCAAACGCTGACAGTGGTGTCTCAAGGCGGTTGGGTATGTCACCCGACTATACGCGTATGCAGTACCTGAGGTTGATCTCGTCTGGATTCTTCGCATGTGCGGGATTCTTCGGCTGGGTGTTCTGCCTTCGCAAGGACAGAATGTGGGTTGCGGCCGGATTTTTGACGATAATTCCGTTCGGGCTGGTCATGGTGCAGAGCTATGGCGGCGAAGTGGTAATTCGCGCTTTCGTGCTCTCGGCGCCGATTCTCGCGCCGTTGGCCGCGTTACTCGTGGCAGCGATCTACACGCGGGCGGCCGACGGCGCTCTCCATCCGCTACGAAGGGTGAAAAAGGACGGTCGAAACGCGGTGCCACAGTTGGGTGCGCGCCGAGTGCGGATCGTCCAGGCCGCTTCAATTGTTGCGGTACTCATCGCCTCGCTCGTACTGGTTGCCAACCGTGGCCTTAACACCGCTATCGAGTACACCTCGCGCACTCAAGAACGTGTCAGCCAGAAGCTAATGAGCAACGTTCCCCAAGGATCGACCGTAATGTTGTGGTGGGCGAACTCGACTCTCGCTTCGGGCAGGCTGTTCAGCGGTGTCTCGGTCCTGACGGTTGATTCGCTGAAGTGTTTGGACACACTTGCCGAGTGCACGATTTCGAAAGACCCGGACTACATTGTCTCAGTACCGCAGACTGACGCAGCGCTGCGCTACCAGTATGGCTATCCGACGGACTGGATCGAGTCACAGATGCAGCAACTGCTCGACGCAGGTTACTACCGAATCATCTATAACGACCCGAGCATCGTCGTCCTTAGAAACATAAAAGACCCTAGTGTGGAGCTCAACTGACATGCAGCAATGGATTCTGGACAATGTGGGCCGACTTCCGTACGCAGTCAGGATGTACGGAAGCCAAGTTGTGTTCAGCGTGAGTGCTATGCTGCTGGTCCTTGCCTCGGTTGTGCGTGAGATCGAACTAGGGCCTGAGGGAAAGATTGGGCGCGGCCCCGTCGCTCGAATACTGACTGTCGCGTTGGTAGTTCTTATGGTCTGCGCTGCCCTACTTACCGCGTACCGCCTTTTCTCACAGGCACTTACTCCCGACGTGACGGGCTGAGGAGATGCCTTCTCGCTCGATCAATGACCTTGTGCAGTCAAAGCTTTTCATTTCATTGTGCATTGGCTTGTGCATAGTCGTTGCTGCGGGAGTAGCGATTAATGTAGTCCCGGATCGGCAAGGGTCAGCGATCGTTCCCGCGAATGTCCATGATTGCAACGTCACGCCCGTCGCTGGTACCACCAGCGCACCAGCGACGGAGATCAGAGCTTGGCCTGGGTGGAAGCCGGCCTTGGTAGACGACTTCAACCGCTGTGTACTAGGACCCAACTGGAGTTCTTACAGCGGGAAACCAGGCGGCAATCCTAACAGCGAGTGGTCGCCGTCGATGGTCAGTGTTTCGGGCGGTATGTTGCATCTCTCTGCTCAGCAGCAGAACGGCAAGTGGTTCACGGGCGGTGTAGCGAACATCGGCAATGCACAGTCCTACGGGCGGTGGGATGTGCGCTTTCGCATCCCGGCAAGCGACGAGATCAGTTTCCACATGTTGCTCTGGCCCAAGGATAATGTATGGCCCCCGGAAATTGACTTCCTTGAAAGTACTGACGGGACACGGCGTAGTGCTTCTTCGGCATTGCACTACCGCAATGCCGACGGGTCGCAGGGTAAGATAATGAAGAGTGTTCTCGGTGACTTCACAAACTGGAACATTGCGACCGTTGAATGGGGCCCAGGCGCGATCAGGTTGTCGCTAAATGGAAAACCCTGGCAGGTCATCCAAGACAAGCGAGTGCCCTCGGTGCCGATGTGGTTGGCAATGCAGATCGAGTCGGGCGCGTGCCAACGCAACAAGGAGTGGGGTTTATCCCCGTGCCCGCGAGCAGGAACTCCCCATGAGTTGGCGATGGACGTCGACTGGGTCACGGTCTACAAGCCCAGCTGGACGTGACGTGCTTGAACACCCGATTCCGCTTATCATTGATTCTTATACCCAAACCCAGGATCTTTCGTGCCCCAAAAGAGGTGGTCACTTCATGCTCGCACGCGGAATGCGCCGGTTAATGATAGTCGCTTTCACTTTGGGTTTGTGTGCGTCGCTCGCCACTGCAGTCGGTGAGGCAGCCCCGATGGCGTGTAGTGCTCCTGCAGTGGGGACCGAGCCTGTTGCGCCCGGTGGCCCAGGATGGACCCGTACTTTCGTCGACGAGTTCAACCGGTGTGGCCTGGGCCCCAACTGGGGCGCGTACAGCGGACAGCCGGGCGGTAATACGAATAGTCAGTGGTCGCCGTCGATGGTCACCGTGTCGGGAGGCATGCTCCACCTACGTGCGGTTCAACGCGAAGGTAGTTGGATAACTGGAGGTGTCGCGAACATCTCTGCCCCTCAGCTCTACGGCAAGTGGGAAGTGCGGTTTCGGGTGCAGGCGAGTGATGAAGTCAGCTTCCATCTTTTGTTGTGGCCGCAGGCCAACGTTTGGCCCCCAGAGATTGACTTCCTCGAGAGTAACGACGGAACGAGACGTTCCGCGTCGGCTGCGGTCCATTATTGGGGAGCTGATGGCAGTAAGCAGAAGACCATGCGTAGTGTGCGGGGCGATTTCACCCGGTGGACGCGGGTAGGTGTCGAGTGGCTGCCAGGGCAGGTCCGTTACCTTCTGAACGGCAAGGTGTGGGCGACTGCCTCTGGGCCACTCGTGTCGCCCGGCATTCCGATGTGGTTAGCGATGCAGATCGAGTCGGGTGCATGCCAACAGAACGCGAAGTGGGGCATATTGCGGTGTCCGAGCGCGGGAATACCGCCGACGATGCAGATGGATGTCGACTGGGTTGGTGTCTACGCCCCCGCTTCGGGTACTGCATTGCTTTCTCATTCGTAGTACGGGTGCGGTCGTCGGGGATCCCGCTATCGTCGATCCCGCTACCGTCGGTTCGTGATGAGAAAACCAGTGGTGAAAGCGGTGTAGCTATGGTATACGGAATTCGTTACTTCCTGTGGCCCAGCTGAAAATAGGTCGACACCGGTTATCTAAACAAGATGGTGTGCGGATTGATGCGGATTCGTGTCCAGATTTGCGGTATTGTTTAGAGATGAGGAGTTCGGATCGGACTGGGCGCGGTCCCCACGCTAGGGGTGCGGTTTCTATTCTGGTGAGTGTAGCCATGGTAGTAGGTGCGCAGATCATCTCATGTGGCTCTTCCGGTTCGGCGAGAGCCGCGAATGACTCGGGGAAGTGTTCTCGGACCGCTGCGCAAACTTTGGGCTGGGGATCACCGTACAAGGCGGATGAGTTCACCAATTCGAGTACATTGTCGAACTGGGTCATCTATAATAGCGTCGGGCATGACGGCAATGGCAGACGTACTCCGAGCGCAATCACAGTGTCTGATGGCGCGCTTGTCGTCACTGGGGACGCCAGTGGGAACTCCGGAGGCATGGCGGAGAGCGGGGGTGGTCAGAAGTACGGTCGCTGGGAAATCTGTACAAGATCTCCGGCCGCAGCGCCCGGATACCATGCGGTCGCACTCTTGTGGCCTGATAACAATATGTGGCCAATCGGTGGTGAGGTCGATTTCATGGAAATCTCGGACCCTGCCCGTCAGAGTGCTGAGTACAACCTGCATTACGGGATGTTCAATTCTGTCGAGTCGCACAGGATTGAAGGTGACGGTACACAGTGGCATGCATTCGCGGTGAACTGGACGCCGAGCTATATTGCGGTCTATGTAGACGGGTTTGAATGGGCACGTACAACCGCCGTCAGCAAGCTCCCGCCATGGTCTATGCATCTATGCCTGCAGCTCGATAACTTCGGGGGAAATATTGCGGCTGGTGGCAAAATGTACGTTGATTGGGCTCGATCCTACCGCCCATGAGCGCCCGGCCGATCTGCAAGGCTAAAACACAACGATGTGCGCTGAATGCACCAGCAAACGGAGTTACTCTGCTCTCAGATTGCCCTGGTTCAGGTTAATCGTGAAACTACCGGCAGCCATTATTGATGCGAGTTGTCGATACGATCGGGGAAAGAATAGCCCCAAAAGCGCTGGCTGCTCGTTTGTTGTAAGACTGGAAATCGAGACCCGCTTTGCGGCGCATAAACGACATCGAGTGATGTCTTGAGACTAAATTCTGGCATGACTTAGACGCATTTGGACGAGGTGGGGGTCTTCGACCTGTGACGCCGACTGCGGGTCGAAGGCCCCCCTTGTCGCCCGATGTGTGCGTGGTGGTTCGTCCCTGCCCGGGACCAGCTTCGTGTACCAAGCCCACTGGCCATCTCAGGTTTGGATGTCAATTAATATTGACATCCGGATCATGTCAACATAACCTGACATGCATGCACGACGAACCGACGACACCAGAGCAGGATCTGGCCGGGGCCGCTGCCAGCGACGATCCGGCCATCGGCCTCGCCGCGGTCCGCGCACTGCGGACCCTGGCCGACCGGCTCGAGGAAGTACAGGTTGCGAACGCTCGATCGAAGGGCTGGAGCTGGCAGGCGATTGCGGAGATTCTGCGGATCAGCCGCCAGGCCGTGCACCAGAAGCATTCACAACGTGAGGCCTGAGGAGTCCGGAGGGCACCAAGGCCGAAAGGAGAACCATCATGTTTGGTCGATTCAGTCGAGACGACAGGATGATGCTGGCATTTGCCACACAAGAAGCCGCCGACCTGGGACATCACCAGCTCGGCAACGACCACCTCATCCTGGGCATGCTGTGCAACGCGCGTTCGCCGTTGTTCGGGCTGCTCGGTGAGCAGGGTCTGACGCTCGCCACGGCGCGTGACGCCGTGCGGGCCTACCACGAGGAACACGACTCCGATGGCGCCGAGGCCGCCGAACAGGCTGCGGCAGCACGCTACGAGGAGGATCGCGAGGCTCTCAAGAGCATCGGGATCGACCTCGACAAAGTCCGTGCCGCCGTACGCGATCGCTTCGGGGACGACCTCTCCGAGGGCTGGGCCGAGCGGCCAGAGCGTGGCCGGGGACCTCGTGATCGCGACTGTGGTTCGCGAGGAGGGGGTCCGCGTGGCGGCGGTCCCCGCGGCAGGGGACGTGGACACGGTAGGGGTCACGGGCGTGGCCACGGCAGGGGTCGGGGCGAGTTCGACCGCGGAGACTTCGGTATGCGCGGCGGTTTCGGCCCCGGCGCCCCCTTCGTCGAGGGCGGACCCTTCGGTGATGAGGACGGCCGGCAGGGGCCGTGGGAGCCGGGCCGCGGACGACGTGGCCCGCGCGGCCGCGGGGGTCGTCCCCGCTTCGCTCCGGAGACCCGCGACGCGTTCCGAGCGGCGGTCCAGATCGCTTGTGAGCGCGGCGACGATCAACTCGGCGCCGAGCACCTCCTGCTCGGCGTCCTCGAGGTGAACGACCCGGCCTCGCGCGCCATCGTCGAATCCGCCACGAGCACTGAAGAACTCAAGGCCGCCGTGCTGGCGAGCCTGCCGGAGGTCGACGCGGAGGTCTGAGCTATTCTAACGTCTGCTTGCGCACTTAGTCTCCAGCTAGAAGGTTGGAAAGCTACACTCGAAGTTCGCGCACTATCTTGACTGGAGCGGGAGGCGATGAAGAAAGCCCTGATCACAGGCATTACCGGACAAGACGGTTCCTATCTTGCAGAGCTATTGCTTTCCAAGGGTTATGAGGTACATGGTCTTATACGAAGGTCGTCGACGTTTAATACTTCGCGAATTGATCATCTCTACGTGGATCCGCATGATCCTGAAGCGAAGTTGTTCCTTCATTACGGCGACCTGTCTGACGGCGCACGCCTTGTGACTCTTGTGGCGGAAATCGCCCCAGATGAGGTGTACAATCTGGCCGCGCAGTCGCACGTCAGAGTTAGTTTTGACGAACCTGAACACACTGGCAACACGACTGGGGTGGGCTCGATCAGACTTCTCGAGGCGGTTCGACTCACAGGCATCAAGTGTCGGTTTTACCAGGCCTCGAGTTCGGAGATGTTTGGCGCTTCAGCGCCCCCTCAGAATGAAGAGACTCTATTTTATCCACGTTCGCCTTATGGTGCCGCGAAAGTCTATTCATATTGGGTCACGAGAAACTATCGCGAAGCATACGATATGTTCGCTGTGAATGGGATACTTTTCAATCACGAGTCCCCGCGCCGCGGCGAAACATTCGTGACGAGAAAGATCACACGTGCCGTAGCTCGCATCGCTACCCGGCAAGAGAAGTATCTTTACATGGGCAATCTTGACGCCATCCGCGACTGGGGCTACGCACCTGAGTATGTCGAAGGCATGTGGCGGATGCTCCAAGTTGATGAGCCCGACGACTACGTTCTGGCAACGGGATTCCCTTCGTCAGTCAAAGAGTTCTTGGTTGCGTCCTTCGAGCATGCCAATCTTGACTGGCAGGATCATGTTCGTTTTGATGAGCGTTATCTGCGGCCGACAGAGGTGGATTCTCTGATAGGAGATGCCAGTAAAGCTGAACGGATCTTGGGATGGAAGCCGTCCGTTATAGCTCCCGAACTCGCACGGATCATGGTCGACGCAGATGTGAAAGCTCTCGAGTGTGAGGGCAAACCTTGGATCGACAGCCCAAAGCTTGCCGAATGGTATTGATTAGGTTCGAAACCTCATAGCTTCTCTTTCTTAGGTATATCGAATTTCCGGTGTCACTGAAACCGTTGGCATGCCCATCTAATGGCGACTAATCCAACCCTACTGTTGGAGCATAGAGCGACTCGCCTTCATCGAATGTCGAAGCCATCACGATCTAGTGCGTGATGGGCCTGGAACGGTTGTCAAGGATAATTGCGCGTGTTGGGAACGTGCGCATTAGTAGCGTGATGTACGGAGCTCATCTATGTTTTCGCGATACCACTCGACGGTATCGGCCAACCCGGATTCTAGGTCGTGCGAAGGTGCCCAGCCTGAGTTTCTAAGAGTCGACACGTCTAGCAACTTACGGGGTGTCCCATCCGGCTTTGATGTGTCCCAACGTGTTTCGCCGTTATAACCAACGATGCTGGCGACCATCGTAGCGATCTCCGAGAGGGTGTGATCGACTCCTGTGCCCACGTTCACTTGGCGCGGACCATCAAAGTGGTCCAAGAGGTGCAGACAGGCCGACGCCATGTCTTCGACGTGCAGGAACTCTCGCCGTGGTGTTCCTGTGCCCCAATTTGTGACAAATTCTGCACCTGAGATGCGTGCTCTATCGTATCTTTGAATAAGTGCAGGTAAGACGTGTGATCCGGTGGGTGAAAAGTTGTCATATGGCCCATATAGATTTGTGGGCATCGCCGAGATCCACGGTAGGCCGTACTGCCGACGCACAGCCTGAATATTGATAATTCCGGCGATCTTCGCGATCGCATACGCATCGTTCGATTGTTCTAGTGCTCCAGTGAGCAGCGAGTCCTCTTTGATTGGTTGTGGAGCAAACTTCGGATAGATGCATGATGATCCGAGAAAGAGCAGGCGCGGTACTTCATAACGAACTGCAGCATCTAAAACGTTTGTCTGAATCTGCAGATTTTCAGAGAGGAAAGCCACTGGATAAGTGCTATTAGCGAGGATTCCGCCGACCCTGGCTGCGGCCAGGATTACGACTTCAGGTCGCTCGGTAGCAAAGAATTTGAAAACCGCGTCTCGATCTTTCAAATCCAACTCGCTGCTGGTCCGGCCGATAAGCCTCTCGAATCCTTCGCGCTCGAATAGTCGCCACAGTGCTGAACCTACCAGTCCTCGGTGTCCGGCAATATAGGTAGGAGCTGACCGATCAAGAGGTCTGGTCGTATCCATTTCAACTTCCTGGTTCATCTCAATCCACTAATTTCATAAACGCTTTGCATTGCCGTCTGAGTACTACAGCGCCGGATCGGGCGTGTAGTAGGACGATATCAACTGCACCAGTATCGCAGGCTCGTACTCTCGCTGTGAGTCTGGCGTGGGTGCATGGGTTAGGGCACCAGGCTAGGTTCACCGTAGTGGTGGTCGATCTGCACCCTCGACGGTGTTAGATCGGCCGCCCACCCTGGTGTTTTAGGTCAGGCGCGAATTCGCGAGCTAACCGCCTCCGAGGCCACCTTCGGGCGAGAATGGGCCGCTCGCTATGACTAAGCATCATCTTGAAATTTGGTGTCTTGAAGGAGTTCGAACTCCGAGTCGCTAGCCCCTAGGTACAGAAGCGCGCCCAGCAGGATGCTTGTTCAAGCGCCAAACCGACGGCGGTCAGCACGGCCCAGGCGAGCATCGCCATGCCGGTGGCGCCGAGGGATGCGATCAGCCCCGGCCCGACGGCGCCGGCCCGCACGGGCTGATACGCCTTCCACAGCAGGGGAGCGGCCACCAAGCCGAGCAGCGCCCACGGTGTGGCGGCGACCAGCACCAGGCTCATCACGAGTGGCACGACGAGTAGCGCCCCGTAGAACCGTCGAGTTGCGGCGTCGCCCATCCGGACGGCCAGGGTGTTCTTGCCCGACTCGCGGTCGGTGGGGATGTCGCGCAGATTGTTCACAACGAGCACTGCCGTCGACAGCGACCCCACGCCGACCGCGCACGCCAGTCCAACCCAGTCGACGGTCCCGACCGTCACGTACTCGGTGCCGAGAACCGCGACGAGTCCGAAGAACACGAACACAGCTACCTCGCCGAGACCGAGGTAGCCGTAGGGTTTGGACCCCCCGGTGTAGAACCACGCGCCCGCGATGCAGATGGCGCCGACGACGACGAGCCACCAGGCGGTCGTTGCTGCCAACACGAGACCACACACGGCCCCGATGCCGAAGCAGATGAACGCCGCGCGTTTGACCGCCTCGGGCGACGCCGCACCCGACCCGACGAGTCGCATCGGGCCGACGCGCTCGTCGTCGGTGCCGCGAATGCCGTCGGAGTAGTCGTTGGAGAAGTTCACACCGATGATGAAAGCGATCGCGACGACCGCGGCCAGAGCTGCCTTCCACCAGTTCACGCCACCGATGTGCAGGCCTGCGCCTACACCGGCGACGACAGGTGCGATCGCATTCGGAAGTGTGCGGGGTCGCGCCCCGGCGATCCACTGCGTTGGGGTTGCCACGTTCAGAAGACTATTACTGCGCCCAAACCGTTGTTTGGCCGGTAGCTCCGGTGCAAGAGACGGCCGCTGTGCACTGATTGAGGGCGCCGCGCTGACGACTGAGGACCGTTCAGGGTGCGGACTCCTCGCAGCAATGAGTGGCGCGTGCATGGTCGAGGGAGCTGGACTGCGCCACCGTCGGTGTCTCTGAGGTGTCGCCGGATGCGGTGAGCTCGCCTTCCGCGGGCTCAGGCTCGAGCTCGCCCGTCCCTTCGGTCTCGCCTGCCGGTTCGGTCGGTGCCTCGCGCGCGAACGAGCTGTCGCCCGAGGCGATGGGCTTCCGCATCGTCGAAGGGGTCGTCGACGTTGGTTCTACTGGCATTTCTGCCGAGGGAGTAGTGGTCGGAATACTCACGCTCGCCCTAGTCACGTCGGCACCGGCTGACCGAGTGGTGGCGAGGGTATTCGCACCCGGCGTCGACTTCGACGCAGACGTGGCGCTGGAGTCGCCATTGTGACCGGAGTTCAGCGGCAGGACCGACTGGTCGCCGAGCCGGGTGTAGCCGGCGCGTTCGTACGACGACTCGATGACCGGCTTCCATTGCGCGTCAAGTTGATCCGCCACCGCTGACAGGCCGATTCTGCGCATCCAGGAGAACATCGGGAGCTGCTCGGTGGGTACCAACACGTACGTCGTGTTGCCGACCGTACGCACCCAGTTGTTCGGATCGTTGACATCGACGTTCGTGTAATTGCCGTGCAGCTGCGTGTAACCCGCGAGCGCGTTCATGATCGCGGGGAGTCCTGCGACGTTGGGGTAGTCGCACAGCGGATCGTATTGCCTGCACACATCGACGACCTTGTATTTGCCGTCGTTCGGGGTCTTCACGCCTCCGGAGATGGTCGACCATCCGTTGAGACTCTGGCTCTGATTGCCGAGCAGCACGACATAGAGCGAATCGGGTGATTGAGGAGCTGTGCTCGCGTCGTTGATCAGCCACCGGGTGCCGATCACCGCACCCTGGGAGTAAGCCATGATGACGACGTCGCCCGAGGTCTCACTCAATGCCTGCTTGAGTGCGGTGTAGCCGCTGGTGTAGACCTGCTCGCCGCTGCCGCCGGACGCGTACTCGACTTTCTTACACACATTCGGTGGCTGGCACATGACGCCGCGCAGCTCGGTTTCCATCGGCTGCGGCGCCAGCGTTGTGTTTCCCGAGACGGTCAGCACCGTCGCTGCCTGTGCCACCGCGGTACCGCCGAGTGCACATACCGCCAAAAGTGAGACAACGAGCACCCGTAGCCGCCGTCGGTATATCCCTCGAATTGCGGACACAACTATCCCCCTGTGCTCATTCTTATCGCGCTTTCCCCCCCCCAATATGCGGTGCAAACGTAGCACAATCTGCGAACCGAAATTGCTTGCGAATTCAATTACTCAACAGCGCGATCCAGGGGCGCTCGGTGATAACGACATCACTCGTGCCAAGCTCGGCTGGCGGTCGACTCGGGCTGCAGTGATTAAGTTGGATTCACTCAACAAGTGGCTGCGATCACTCACGCGGCCCTCGGCCGCGATCCGAGGTGTTGCAGGCGCAGTGTTGGAGCTCGGGCATCCCGGACTCGACGTCGCTCTGGCGGACCTTCTGGGTCGGGTGTTTGCCTACCTGGCGCTGCCGCGGTACTTCCGGTGGTACTCGTCGTACAGATCCGCGTTGCGTACGCGCTCGTTGCGCTTGACCAGGTCGGGATTCAGGCCGTGCTGCTCAAGTCGATGTCTGCGGTAGATGACATTCAGTGCGATCGAGAAGAACACGTACGCGATCGGGATCGGCGAGAACATGATGAATCTCACGCCCCAGTCGGCGGGGACGAAGAGCATGGGCAGCATCAGGATGATGCAGGGGATCGCCCAGCGGACCACCATGCGGAGCGGGGCTCCCTTGCCTGCGAGGTCATTGGCCACCCAGTCGCGCATAGAAACCGGCAGCACTGCTCCGTAGCAGTAGCGGAGATACTGCCAGCCCCGGGGACGGGCTGCTGTGTCGGCCATGGGTTGCGCCCTTCTCGAAATTCAATCGCGTGCTATTGAATTCTACGCGATGTCCGAGTCGTGTTGCGAAATGGATCTGACAGGTGGCGATGGCGAGCCGTTGGCCCGATGTCGGAGTTGCTTCGCGCTCATGGCGGAAGGACGGCGGGGAGTATCTCCGCTCCGAAGTGACGAATTGGAGCTGACCTTAGCCAGCGGGTCCGCACACCGGTACGTCGACGCGAAGCGTCGGGTTGTCGACGAGTGGCTGTACCGGCACGACAGCTTCGCCATGAGCCGACGTCGGCTCGGTCGACGTCACCGTCACTTCTGCACTCTTGCCGGGCGGAATGGGCACCTGGACGAAGACCGCCGGATGGCTGTGTAACGTCCCGGCATTGAGGTTGACGGTTGCGCCATCGACGGTCACGCGTCTTGGTGTGGCGCCTTTCGTCAGTAAAACTTGAAGGTTCGTGTAATTGGTACCCTGGGGGAATCGGATCTGCCGATTCCCCCTATTGCCGATAACATAATCGGGCAGCGATGTATCAGTGAGCGTGTTGGTCAACCGGATGCGTGCGGTCGATTCTCTAGTGCTGGCAGCACATCCGCCCGCGGTGTAGGTGATCTCGCGACGCAGATAGTAGTCGGTCTTGTTGGCTGTGACGTTCACCAAAGTCGCATTCATGTACGGAGCCGAAGTGTCGGCGACTTGGTGGCCCAGGGGCATCGACTCGAGAATTCGTTGTTCTCTGGTATGGCTGCTGTACACCATAATTCGACGTTCCTGAACGCCGCGGCCAAGTGCCTCAAGCAACGCGTTTGTGTTGCCGTTGAGTGAACTCATTCTGTCGAACACAGCCTTTGAGATCGACTGCAGATACTCCTTGCGGGCGTCGTTGTCACTGGCAAAACGCTCGTACGACGTCGAGAGGGTGATCGGCGCGACGTTCTCGGCGGTGATTTCTTCACCGTCGGTGAGCGTGACGGGGCCTGCCACTTTGAGCACGTAGCTCAAGGCTATCGGGTCGACAGCAACGGCTCCGTCGAGTCGTTGTCCCGTCTGTGCTTTCCAATTCGCGATCCAAATTCGCGCGGCATCAGTGAAATCGGGGCTCATGTTGGAGTTTCGGACGTCGAGGTACGCCCGTGTCCAGCCATAAAGGCGGTTGTGATCCGGTCCGAGATCGACTTGCGGACCGGCAGGCTCCTCGATGCCGAGGTTCTGGCCCAGCCGGGGCGTGGTGATGTATCCGTTGTCGGCGCCGAGGATTGCGAACCCCCCGACCAGTCCGCCTGTGCCTCGCGCTTCCGACGGCGTCTGCATCGCGACGAAGTAGCTGCGAGCGCCGTCGACACCCAGCATCGAAGGTGCGATCTGCGCTGCGAGGTCGGTGCCGCGGAGGAACCGTGCGGTTTCGGCGATCTGGTCCACCAGTTGTGTACGAGCATCGGACACCTGCTCCAGCCATGAACCCGGAATGTGCTGTGTCCGTTCGTCGATCCGCTCAGCGTTGGTCGCGATCTCTGCGAGTCTCGGCTGTGCCGCCGCGAGCGGCTTCAGATTCAGTGCGTTGTCGGGTCCACGTAGTGTGCTGGGACTGATCGTCTGGGCCAGTGCGGCACTGGGTACGAGCACCTGTGCGGCGGTGTCGGCGACGGACTCGGTCATCTGGTGGACGCTTTGCAGCGGTGAACCAAGCCACGGGATGGCCGCGGTCGCGCGCCACACCGGGTTGTCGGTGGCACTGCGCGCGGAATCGGCGGCCGACTCGGCGGCGGCGGCATGAAGCTGGGCGCCGTGTACGTCGCCGTCCATGATCGCGGCCTTTGCAGCAATGCCGTGACGTCGTGCATCGTCGATGCTGCTCTTGACGTCGACGATGAGATACGCGAGATAGGAGCAGATGGCGATCACGAAAGCTATCGATGTGATCACCACACAGCGACGCCGACGCGATCTCGTGTGCCGGCGTCGCCATCGAGGTCCGACCTCGCCACTGCCGACCTCGCTGTCGCTGTCAGTTGTCGACGGCGCTTCCGCGCTTTCCAATGTCACGGTGTGCCCCCATAGCATTCTCCGCATCCGACCGTCGCGCCCGGTGGCTCTCCCGACTGATTCAAATGCATTCCTCCGGGACAATAGTCCATCGGACCGGCGATGTTGAATGATAAATCTCGCGCCGGCCCGTGCTCACACCGCTGCTTGTCACACCGCCGAACGGATCTGCCCCTCGGCGTCGACTTCCACGCGAGTGCTCGCACCCAGCGCCGGTCGATGCAGCACCGACGCCACGGTGGAGCGGTTCGCTGGTGACACGCGGACGAACACCTCACCGTCGCAGGCCGCATCGAGAGTTTCGGTCGCGAGCGTGGCGATGCGGTCACGCAGGTCGGGCGCGATCTCGGTGGTGGAGTCGTCGATCAGCACCACGTCGACGCCGCGGAGCCGAGCGCGGTAGGCGGGGGCGTCGAGGTCGAGTTCGGACATCAGTGGCGCACGGAGTCTGTCGCGCAGGTGGGCTTCGAGCACCTCGCAGTCGAGTCGTTGTGCATCACTGAGTTCGGCGCCGGATGCGATGAGCTCGAGCAGTGGTCGGGCCAACGAATCGAGCTGACGCACTTGCCGTGTGCGTTCATCGGAGGCAGCGGACGATGCTGCGAGCTGGGCGACCTGTTCGGTAGTCTGCTCACGAAGTGAGAACACCTCGCTCGCCGTGGGTCGCAGTGTGTAGGAGAACAGCGTGGCCATCAGCAGCGGCGCGACGTCGACAACCGACTGTATGAAGGCCGGAGCGACGCCTGCTCCGGAGTGTGTTCCCCAGACGACGAAGATGGCGACGATCGCCAAGAATCCCAACCACGGTGCGACTCGACGCCCACGCACGATCATGAACGCATAGATCGCCGCGCCGGCACCGTGACTCATCCCCACGGCCGTGGCGGTCAGTGCTGTGGCGTCCGACAACATGAGGACCAAGGCTGCGCTGGCTGGTCCGGCCAGTGTGAGCAGGATCGTCGGCACCGTCGGTAGCGGATCACCCTCGGCGGCAACCAATGTGATCGTTGCCGCGGTGTAGATCGCCGCAGCGGCCAGAGTGCCTGCGATGGTGTGCACCGACGCCGACGGTGTCGCAGCCACCAGCCACACTGCGGCGAGGAAGAACGCCACGACCACCCAGACGCCGCGTTGCCGCATGCCGAGCAAATCGCGGGCATCGGTCAGCTGTGTGTCCATGACAACCTCACCGTGGTGCCGGAACCCCTGTGGGACTCGATGATTGCCGATCCACCGGCGAGTTTCGACATGCGGCCCACAATGCTCACCGAGATGCCCAGGCGAGAGGCGGGAACCGAAGTGGGGTCGAACCCCGCTCCGGTGTCGGCGATGTCGACGTGGAGCGTGTCGGTCGATGTCGATACGTGTACCGAGATATCCGCGTAACGCCCGGCATGACGGACTGCGTTGCGCACTGCTTCTGCCGAGGCGCCTGCGATCGCGGTGACGACGGCACCTGGATACCTGGCCGACGGATCGACGTGGTCTACAGTCACGATCTGCTGCGGGGCGACGAGTGCGATCGCGGCGCGGATGCGGCTGAGTGCGTCGGTCGCGCCGAGTTCGTCGTCGATGACGTCGGTGCCGGCGCGGTCGATGGCGGACAGAGCATTGCGTGCGTCCTGCACGAGCTCCGGTGACGTTCCGCGCCGTGCAGCGAGCAGCAGCGTCGACATCACGCTGTCGTGGGTGAGTGCGTCGAATCGGTGACGTTCCGCCGAGCGCGCCCGGGCGGCTGCTGCGGCCGCGGTGGTGGCGTAGGCCTCGGCGCGTGAGTCGTCGAGAACTCTGGCTGTTCTCCGTCCCATGATCGCGGCCACCACGAAGACCATCGAGAACGCGATGGCCCACACAGTCTGTGCGGCAAAGGGTTCGACGACTTCGGCGCGTCGAACTGTGCGGTCGATGAGCACAGAGCTGGTCACTGCGACGACGAGGACTGCGTATGCCCACATCGGCCGGAACGCGAGAGCGGCCGTGATGGCTGCCAGCCCCGGGAACGCCGCCATCCAGAATCCTTGCACCGTGTAGATGTGGCCGCCGTTCCAGGCGAACCACCACAAGCCCACAGCGATCAGATAGCCGACGGCGTTGACTCCGGTGATGATCTGCAGACGACGGGAATCGGCGCGCCAGGTCAGCGGTCCCATCGCCACCCCGGTACCGAATGTCAAGACCACTGCGAGGACGGTCCACCACGGAGACACCACCTTCGTGGCTGCAGTGATCGGACCTACGGCCAGCAGACAGTAGAGCAGGTAGCCCGCCGACGCGAACAGAGTGAACTGGCGCAGAATCCGACGCCCCGCGAGTGCGTCGCGCGAAGCGTCGTCCGGTCGAAGCGTCGGTGCGGTGGCGCTCACCGTCGAAGGCGCCGCGGAATCGGTAGCCATCCGTCTTCGATCGCTCGCTTGTACAGGTCGGTCTTGGTGGGCGAAGGGCGTCCGACTGCCTGGTATCGCAGGCGGATGCGACTGACGTAGTCGGCAACGGTCTCGGTCGACAGATGCAGCTCGGCGGCCACCCGGCTGGTGGATTCACCTGCGGCGTACAACTCGAGGACGCGACGCTGCATGGGTGGGAGGTCGACGAACTCGTCGTCGGAGTCGATCGCCGCTGCCCAGTCGATGCTCGCGACCACTTTGCCGTCGAGTGCCTGCATGATGCCGTCGAGCAACTCGGCATCTCGCGCGTTCTTGCGGATCACACCCATGACGCCCGCGCTAGCCGCCTGACGTACCAGGAACATCTCGTCGCCCGAGGTGTAGACGAGGACCGGTATGCCCGCGTCGGTGAGGGCTGCGATGTTGATGAGAGGGGAGGTGCCGTCGTCGAGGCGGAGGTCGAGAAGCACGAGGTCGAGGTCGGTGGTGATGGCGAGCAGGTCGGCGACCGTGTCGGCGCCGGCGGTCAACTCGAGGGCGTCGTGCTCGGCGAAGGTGGCGCGCAGGCCGCGCACGATCTGCGCGTGATCGTCGACGACGCCGATGCGGGCGCGACGATGAGGGTCCGTCATGGAGGTATTTTGACTGATCAGCGCCGTCGGGATGGTCTGGGTGGGCGAGGGCTACTGCTAGGAGCCGCTTCATTAGTCTGTTCGGACTACAGAAAGAGGTACTGGCAGGATCTCAATTCATCCATACGTGGATACGTCGATGCCACAGCGAGCTGCGCGCGCATTCGGAGATGTGTCGAATCGGTGGTCCGCTCGACGCCGAGCTGTGACCCCACTCGGCGCAGCGGGTTTCTGATCCCACTGATCGACGGACACCGCCGTCAGCCTTATCCAATCTGTTGCATTTTCTTCGCCGTTCTGGTGCGCGGCATTGCCCATGGCCTCCCGCCTCGATGCCTACGCTGCAACTAAGCCGATAACCCGGGCCGTTCGGAAGCCGAAGGGGTGATCGTCGTGAAGCCTCAGCATCGCGTTCAGATCGCAACACTGTCGGCCGTCCTCTGCGCCGTGCTGGCTCTGGCAGGGTGCGGGCTCGCCCGGGAATCAGGTACCGCGGTCCCCGCGCCGCCGACGGCCTCTGACCACATTCCCGCCGACTTCGACACCACCTTTCGTTGGATTCCGGGTGACGTCCTCGACCTCTCAGCTCCAGAGGGGACCTTCGTCCGTGCTTTTGTCGAATCCTTCGAGATCGCGAATGCCACGCAGTCGACGAGTTGGGGATACCCCGGATTTTCCGACGCCGCGCCGTCGAACATCGCGCAGATGCTGACCGTGTACCCGTCTAAGGTCTCCGATGCGAGACCGTCGGTGGGCACAGTGTTCTTCACCGCGCTCCGGCGAGAAGACAACGCCTACGGGACACGTATCGTGCTGTGCCGGTATGGGTATTCGTCGGTACGCGACGGGAGCGGCACGTCGGCGTGGAGTTCGCGCGTCGACGCGCCGCGGCCGGTGGAGATCGACTTCCGCCAACAAGCGGCCGCACCCCCGGTGAAGGTGCACGGATCGCAGCGCACACCGGGAGCCGACGTCTTCGGTGGCTGGTACGCCTCGCGCTACGACTTCGCCGCGGTCTACCCGACGCCGTCCGCCGACCAACAGGCCTGCGCCGCGCAGGTTCCGGCATCGGTACCCAACCGCCCGGCCCGTCATGGCGCGCAGCCGTGGGCGCCGATGCCGCCCAGCCCGGGATGGTCGGCGCGCGCAGACCTTTGACGTAGGGCCTGGCCGGTGGTTCTGGGCGCTGCTCGGCCGTCGGGACGTGCGCCTTTAATCCGCCGACATGGAGGTCACCGAATCTGGCCTATTAGCCCGCTGGCCAAGAGCTGGTTGAGATGGACGAGGGCGTGGAAGAAGTCTGCTGCGCGCATCTGGTCAATTCTGCCTTCGGGCAATTACGACTAGCCGAACCGACGTCGGCGAACATCGTGAATCGACGTCTATGCCCCACTTTGCCGATACTCTGAGCGCGGCGCAGACGACGACATGCATTGGGAGAGTAGATGGCACCGAAGTCTCAGGTGATATTCCGGCGGACAACGGTGCGCGCCGGCATCGTTGCCGCGGTTGTGCTGAGCGCGATACTCGGCGCTGAGCCGGTGCCCGCTGCTGCAGCAGTGCGTACCCTGACCGTCGCGCCGCCCAGCGGGACCGGGCGATACGGCGCGGGATGTACCTACACACTGACAGCACGAGTGACGAACAACGACCCGGTGACGTTTTCCGTTCGCCAGCCGACCCGGCTGGCCAACGGAAAACTACTGCGATTCACCTTTGACGTAGTGCCCCACAAGCATGTGGCGACCCTCCACTGGAGTCCGGTCGTTGAGGGGCGTTTTGTTCTCGGCGCACGGCAGGGGAATTCGCAGTGGAAGCTGCGTGGTGCTGACGTAGGCCGGAGATTGGATCTCGGGAGTTCGTGCTCGGGGATCTAACCAAGCCCCCGAGCCGCTCCGCTCAGTGAGCGGCTTCGTACGCCTCGACGATCTCCTTGGGGAGACGCCCGCGAGGTCCCACCTCGTAACCTTCCTCGATGGCCCACTCGCGGACATCGCTCGTAGGGGCCGATGGTGCGGACTTCGACGATGCTTTCTTGGTCGTCACGCGCGGTGCGGTGGACTGCTTGCGGCCGCCGATCCTCGTGGATGCCTCGAGAAGCTTCGCGACGGTGATTCGACCGTTCTCAACCTTGTCGAGATTGGCGCTGGAGATATCAAGCTGATAGTCGACGCCGAGCCATGACCACAGAACCGTGTGAACGTCGTCGAGTTCGATCTCTCGGCCGTCGAGATCATCGACGAATGTAACTGACCGAATGGTTGCCATGGGTAAGCTCCTACTTTGTTAGTGGTAAGACTGCACACGCGACCAGTTGAAAGCGTCCACAGGAAGAATTTCGTCTACCGACTCAATCTCTCTTAGTCGGCCCCAAGCTGCTTCGCGTCGACTCTCTGATCTGGATACGGCCTATGGGGCAAAAGAACGTTTATGAAACACAATCCTCTTCTCGCACGATTGACGGTCCCCTCTTGCGATTCGCACCAACTGAGCACATCGGGTGGATACATAACTCCTATCTGGCGTGTGCCGAGTGAACTAGCTTTGCCGAGATACTAAACATGATACGGATTCAGGGTAACCCGCTTGCTTAGTGAACTCGTTCGGAGATGACTGGAAACGAAACTAAGAAGCTGCGTTCGGCCACCACTTCTCATCACCGCTCTGACCTACAACACTAACTCACAGTGTCGGCCAAACAGAGGATGGACACACAGGAAGGGCAGTTTACGTCCGCTCTGCAGAGCTGCGAACCGCAGACGCGGGTGTAACCGGTTCGCGGTCCTGCGAGTTGCAAAGCCACGAGATGCTGGTCGACTGGTTCGGTCAGTGATTCATCAGCCACGTGCGCGATCTAGAGGACGGCTCGCTTCTAGCCTTCGAACGACGCGCGAACCGTAGCGCCTAGCGCTCTGCTCGCGGTAGACCAGAGGACTTGTTGGGATCTGAGTGATGAGCGGGTGAGCCGGATATATACGCCTCGTAGGCATCTCCGCGAAGCCTTGGACGTATTGTGTCAATATACTACTCGCCCATCCGCGCTCTAATTTTTGACGGCCAACTGTCGATATTTGTTCCATTCATTCGAATCGCTGCCAGGCAGATCCTGTCCGCACCGATACCAACGCAAGCGGTGTGGGCCACGTGGCCTTCGCCATCGGTGATATTGAACGGTGCTCCAAAATGGTCTTGGGCGTAATTCCCCGACATCAAGGCGGTTCCGTCGTCAAGATCACCGTAAAGGCGCACGATTAACTCAGTCTTCAGGTTCTCGGCAGTTTGATTGTGTGCGAGCATCTTTCCGGCACGTCCAAAGAATGGATCATTAGCGGGTACGGGTACCGATTCTAAGTTTAATTCGGCCAGCACGCTTTGGCCTTGCTCTACCCACACCGCACGGTGCTTCATAGCTTGTTCCGGAGTGCCAAGAGTGACGAACTCGCGCATTCGGAATGCCTGCATCCTTAACGGATCAATCGACGGCTCGTGCCGAAAACAGTAGCCGCCAACATCAATAACCTTACCCTCGGATGGCAAGGTCTTTCCATAGAATAGCTCGTAACTAGGGTGGCAAGCCGCTGATACCAGCATCGTTTCTCCAGGATGGAGGTGCCCGTCCCACTCCTCACCGGCGGCGCGGTCTGCCAAAAGGGCCGCATGTTCGCGGTCATCTCCTGTGAAGATGTTGATGGAGCCTGTCAGGTTGGGAAAGGACGCGATATAGTCGGTTTTTTCATAGCTTGCGCGAGGGAAGATCGGCGGGAATCGGTGGACCTCAACGTTGTCTCCATGGATTTCTCGACCCGCAGCAGATAAAATTCTCTGAACGCCTGACATCACCCGTTCGTACTCGCGTCCGCGCCCATAGAGACCGTCGATGCCGGTGGGAAGTAACATGCCGACCTGTATCAACTCGTCGCGAAACTCCGCGTGAGCGTTGTGTAAGGGTGTCGGTTCGGATGAAATGCTCATAGATTCTTTCCTAGTCGGTACGCCGGAACAATCTGGGCGGTGTTTGCACGAATTCGATCATTTGAAACCATAAGTTGCGGACCGAATGAGTCGCGCAGCAAGCGTCCCATTGACGCGGGGTGATCTTCGCGATAGCCGTTCAGTCCGCAGATCGCCAAGGCCGCCGTTACGACATCGACCACAGCCATGGACGAATTGATCTTCAGGTTGTTGAGTGCAATCGTGAAAGGTATCGGTGGTTCGTTCTGGCCAGAGGCGAGGAAAGACTCGTAGCGCAAGATGGAGTCACGGAGGAACGCTTCGAAACGTTGATGGACGACAATCAGATCCACGAACCTGCTAGCTTGCGGCGTCGTTTCGCCACCGGACTTGCGGGTTGCGGATCGGACCTCACGACGTGCCTTCTCCATCGCGGCGTCGGCGATGCCGAGCCATACCGCCGACCAGAGGATGTGTGCTGTTGGAAGTACGGTGCGTTCAGACACCGAGCCATAGTCGAGCTGCAGCGCATCCGAGGTGGCGGTTTCGGCGCGCAGGAGGAAGCCCGGACTACATGTCCCGCGGAAGCCGATGACGTTCCAAGGTGTGGTTGCTCGCATCTGCACGTCGCGACGAGGCACTACCACCAAGACTTGGTCGCTGGAAGGCGCATCAGGATTGCGCCGTGCAGTTATCGCTATGTAGTCAGCATAGTCACCGTACGAAATCACCGGCGCGTTCTTCTCCAGGACGATGCTGTGGCCGTCTGTTACGACAGCGCACGTAGAATTTCGGATGTCGCCACCGGTGCTGATTTCAGTTGTGGCGGAAGCAATCAGACTGTCTGCGCTCGTCATAGCCTGAATAAGCCGCTCAGATGAGGGGCTTTTGCTCTGCGCGACCGCGGCAGCTTGCGAATGATGCATGGCGAAGATCATTCCCGCCGCAGAACAGGCCTCGCCCAATCGACGCGAGATGTTGGCAAGCTCGCGGATCGAAGTATCTAAACCTCCGAGCCGGGAGGGGAAGGCGCAAGACAGCAGTCCGCCAACCTTCATCGCGTCGACTGCTTCGTGCGGAAACCGCGCCTCGGCATCGACATCGTCGGCTGCCGCGGCGGCAGCGGCGACTGTCGCTCTGACCGCTGACTCGAGAGTCGTCGGGTCCTGCTGAGCGTGGGGAACGGCGTTCGTCATCGGGGCCACGGACTCCTCTTGTATCGTGCGTGGTGGCGGTGTTGCGTCGAGATTGGGTGAAGCGGTCCTGCGCAAGCCGCGTTGCGCGGCCAAATGAGTGTACGACAGCGCTCGCCTACTCGATTGTCACGTTCGGGTGGACTTTGGGGATCAAGACCGAATGTACGTCCGCAGAGCGGCGAGGATGTAGACCTAATGGTCATCAAGGCTGGTCATCTAAGGCGCATACACGATAGACCGAGGGTTTCATTGTAGTCTACAATCGGGGCACGCTCCGAAACCCATCACGAAAGCCGAGATATGGACGATCAAATTAGGAACATCCTTGCTGCGTACGCAAAGATGCCGACTGATGTATTCGCGCTCTCTGAGGATGAGGATCTGTACGAGCGAGGACTGACATCCCACGCAAGCGTAAACGTGATGCTGGCAATAGAAGATGAGTTTTCGATCGAGTTCCCGGATGAACTCCTGAAGAAAGCAACATTCGCAACAATCTCTCGCCTTGTTGCGGTCGTCTCGGACTTGACGGGCAAAGCGATTGCTTGAACTTCGTCGAGAGCAGATCGCCGATCTACGTGTCAAGGCGGTAAACCAAATAGCAACACTCAAGCTACAAAACTCTGGACGCTGATGCCAGGATGCAAAGCTACACGTTGTATAGCAGCCGTTTCGCAATGAAAGCAGCAAAACGGAGAGGGTGCATGCTGGCTCCAACTAGTGAACGATGTACTTCAAAAGGTGAGTCCTCGCTGCTCGCGGGCGGCCCCCAAGTCGTAACCGCGTATGAGTAGCCCGCTCTGGCCACTTCGGATATCGTCGTCTCATCGTAGTCACTACGCGTGCCGTTGGGGTAGGCAAAGGTGGGCACCTCAATATGAAGGTTCTCTTCCAGAACGCGCTTCGAGGTTTGTAGCGTGGTCCTCTGGTCTGACGCCGACTCACGCGAAAGTATCGGATGCTCGATAGTGTGCGACCCCACGGTCAGACCCGCGTCGTGTAGTTCTTTGGCCTGATCCCAGTCTAAAAAGTGCCGATCGAACTCGTAACAACCGTCAGGTGCCAGCTGGTCCACCAGATCGTCGACACATGCAGCTCGTGCAACATGGGACAGCTGTTTTACATCGCGTTCGATCTGGCGTTGTATCACCACTCGGTTCTCCCGGCTTTTCAACTGAACTTTCGTGCCCCGATACTCGAGCTCTCGGGCTGTAGCGTTTCCCACGGCCCAGCCTAAGCGCTCCCACCAGGCGTGAACACTGCGGTCCAATATCCCGGGGACCAGGTAGATAGTGGCGGGCATATTGAAACGTCGGAGAATCGGTGCCGCAATCGTCAGATTGTCGCGATAGCCATCGTCGAAAGTTAAAGCGACCGCTCTCGGTGGCAGCGGTTTTCCTGAAGCGAGTGCATCGAGGCCAGTCCGTAGGTCTACAACGTTTGTGAACTGGTGCAGAATCCTCATCTGTTGAGCGAATCTGCGTGCCCCCTGTCCTGGCGGCGCCGGCCAACACCAGGTTCCCTCGACGTTGTGGAATCCAAGAACGAGTAGGCGGCTTGGGGTGTTGCCTGAGTAGATTCTGCGGACTAACATTGCGGCGACTCCACTAGTTGACGGCTAACTACTTCTTTCAACACGCTGAGGGCTCTCCAATGTCCTCGCGTTGTTGACCATTGTGCTGACTTCGTTTAAGTACGCGGCCATTGTGTAACCATCTGATTCCGCAGCATTTCGAAGTCGCTCGCGTTGGGCGGGACTACTGAGGAGGTCGTCGACGGCGTCTCTTAACGCTATTGGATCGTCTGGGGGCACCAGTGCAGCGGATGAATTGTCGACATATCCACGGAGTCCAGTTACGTCGCTAGCGACTAGGGGAACCCCGCCTTGGTTGGCATTCATTACACGTATCTGACCGATGCTAGCGCCTGTCTCCTTGATTGGAATGACATACACGGTAGCTGAATTTACTTCTCGCTGATGCTCTTGAGCGCTTATTTCAGACCGAATCCGAGGTCGGCCATTTGCTAACGCCCTGACGAGCGGCAGGTCTTCTTTTGTGCACACTACTGTTATATCCCAGTCGCTACCTTCAGCTGCCGCGAAGAAGGTACGCCAATCAGTGCGTCGGCCGCTGGCGACGACGTGACGACCCATATTCAATGGGGGAGTTGGCGTGTCATCAAAACGGTGAGGCCATTTTATGAAGATAAACCGTTCCTTCGGAATCCGATGGGAACGGGCGCAATTGATGACTTCTTGGTCTGTAAGCACCTGAGCAGAGATCAGGCACCGTTTTAGAAGAATCTGACGATATATTAGAAACCCCCAGTGCTGGAAGCCTCGTCGCTTCTTTGGGGGATGCACAATGTATTCTAGTAGAACTAGTTTACGTAATCCCAACAACCCGTATAAGACAATGCATAACGTTGCTGCGGGCTCAAAGGCTGTTGTGACCACGACATCAGATCTAAGGCCCACAACTGAAAAGGTGATGGCTCGCGACATAGGGTGTCGCTCAATAAAGGTTAGAAGACGTCGCGGTATTGAATTCTGCAATTTCTCGGCGTTTTGTATCCCGTCGGCATACCATGTGTCGGCGAGGATCTTTCTCTTACTCGTCCGCGGCCGGGTGCGCGCAGAAACGCCGAAGCCTGAGTTTTTAGATCCGGGACTATAGATTGGCATTCGTCTCTTCTTCGGTCAAATATCTTGCGCGAATTCCGGTCCTGGCACGCGCCGCACTTTGCGCTCGCAATCCAGCCGCAACGAAGTTGGGGAGCAGTCGCCGAGTGTAGTGATTTTACTCCACAACAGCTTGGGCTGTGGCCTGAGTGAGCACTCGACGCAGGCTTGCCGAAGCCACGGAAACCGCATAATACTCTCGGTAGTGCGCTGACGCCTCAGCGCCTAACTTGGCGGCGTATTCCGGATCCGCTAGCTGGTCGAAAGCTTCGGCTAGAGCAGCAACATCGTCAACACCTAATGGCATGGGAGCTTCAGGCTGAAATTCCGGAAGCGCACCTTCGGTTGACACGATTGGAGCCACGCCGAGTTGCATTGACAAGACCTGAACCCCACTTTGCGTCGCCACGCGGTAATGCGCGATGGAGGCCTTCGCCTGCCTGAGCGGGCCGAGCACATCGCGGTAGTTGTAAGACCCACCATTCCACCACGCCGACGCCGGCAATGCTGGAGTTCTGCTTGCCGATCCGAAGATCCTGAGCATGTCGCCCCTATAACTCGCTCCCTGCACGTGTCTTTCCCATGCTTCAAAAACTACCGCCAGATTCTTGTACTCGTTCAAACGACCTATCAGGACGAAATCGCTGCGCTCAATACTAGGGGTTGGTTCGTCGACAAGATCGTCAGAGAGGTCACTCGTGAGCGGCACGACCGAAATCGACTCGGATCGAGTCGACGACTGCAGATTCTCCGCAACATAGGTGCTGAAACAAACGGTCGCTGCAGCCGTCGAACGGCTGAGCCGATCGAAGAGCATTCGCTCCCAGTAAGGCCGGTGCTCTTCAGCCCCGTGTGGCCGGTCGTCGTGCGCGAAGTGCACCCGCGGCGCGAGCGCTCCGAGTGCGAGCCAACGAGGGTCACGAACAAACTCTGTTACAACAATATCGGGATCGAAGTCGCGCGCGCGCGCATATGTTCGTGCAAACTCCGGCCAGGTTCGAAGCGACTTGGGTCTAGGATCGGTCACGATCTCCCAGTCCACTGGTTCTGAAGCCTGTGGGTGGAGATCGGAAGTGATGAGTAGTACGTCGTCACCCAGGGATCGAAGTTGCTGCCCGTACGCCCGTGATAGCGGCCGGAGCCAAGGGGATAGCCAAAGGATTCGCATTAGAGGACTGCTCTGATCGCAGCTTCGTAAGCATCCACCATTGAATCGACGGTGTAGTGACCAACCATCCGACTGCGACCAATCGAACCAACTTTGGGTAGCTGGGTTGGATCGCTCAGAATCTCAGTTAACGCTTGAGCCCAGTCTTCAACGCTGGGTGTTGGGACCAGAAAACCTGCATTGCCATTGTCGAGCATCTTGGGTACAGAACAGACGCTGGTAGCCATCACCGGAATCCCGCGAGCCATGGCTTCGAGTATTACCATCGGGAAAGCCTCAGTACCGCTAGGACAACATAAGAGATCTGCCTCGGCCAGTGCGTGATCCGGGCCGGGGGACCAGCCCCTCCAGCGGACGCGGTCCGCCACGGAGTCAGGGGTCAAAGCTTCCAGTCGTTCTCTGTCAGGGCCGTCTCCAAAAATATCGAGCGTCCAATCTAGGTGGTCGGGTACTCGTGCGAGTGCAGCAGTCAGAATATGCGGATTCTTCAGCTCCACGATACGTGCGAGCATCGCAAGGCGAATCGGCCCACGGACGCGGACTTCGGCCTCTGGTATGTGGTTCACCGCTTCTGCGGATACCACTCCGTTTGGTGCGATGAAGTGGCGATTTCCGAGGAATTGGTGACGGGTTAGCCCATCCCAATGAGCTTGCGATAGCGCTATGAATCCATCGGACCGGCTCATCGCTTTTGCCAGCAACGTCGAGTAGGTCGGTTGATCGAGCTTGGGATACCAGTGCGCGGCGGTCAACCAACGCCGGTCACTGTGATTAGTTCGCCACAGTGTGCCGAAACCGGTCTCAGTGTTGGTGTCGCCAGTGATGGCAATAGCGCGTACACGGTTCGTTGGTTTGCAGTTTGCAGGAGCGTCTGGAAGATCGATGAGAGGGGCCCACCAGGGTTGGCGCACTACTCGGATATCGCTATCGACTTCCGAAATTAGCGGCCCAAAGCGCTGCATACAAACAATTGTGACAGGATACCCGCGTCGTGCGAGTTCGGTTGCGAGGACTACATGGTGGCGTTCGGCTCCGCCATACACAAGTCTGTTGACAGTGACAATGACTGCGGGCTTATCGCCTACGTAAGTCATGGCAAGTGCAGCCCGCCTACGTCGAGCGGATCGTTGTACGCGATCGAGTATTGACGTTCCCGCAAGGTAGGCGTCGCCATGGTGAACCGTCGAACTACGTTCTATGTTCAGCGCAATGCCGGCTCGAAGGAGGTCGGCCGAGCGCAGGCCGGCTCGAGGGTCGTTTCCTACAGTGCCGTGTCCGCGGTGCGCTACGCCAGGCTCCTTTGCGAGTAGGAGTCGCCACCCTGCGTCGCGTGCCCGCTTTTGCCAGTCGACTTCTTCGCCGTAGAGAAAGAACTCGGTTGAGTCGAAGCCACCCACCCGGTTCCAGATGCCTCTGTTGATCATCAGGCACGCACCGGTGAGATAGCCCGCTACTTCATGGGGCGGGGACGAGTACAGCGAGGATAAGGGAGTGCCACGAAGTTGTGGCGAATACCACGCATGGTCTACTAGCGCACGGATTACCCCAGCGTGACGATGGGCAACATCCCATGGACGTATGGATCTGCGTCCGCGCGAGAGCGCATCAATAGTGAATGGAGCGACGGCTGCAACGGAATCATCGGATATAAGACGACGAGTCTCTCGAAGATCGGAAAGCAACTGAGCATCAGGATT
Source organism: Gordonia otitidis NBRC 100426 (assembly GCF_000248075.1). Lineage (GTDB taxonomy): Bacteria > Actinomycetota > Actinomycetes > Mycobacteriales > Mycobacteriaceae > Gordonia > Gordonia otitidis. The sequence continues at coordinate 37,518 of NZ_BAFB01000090.1, forward strand.
GAGTAACAGGAAGTGACGTGAGCTGCCCATTGCCACCAATTTGTTCACGGCGGCGGCGAAACCAATGTTGGACGAGCCCAGGTGCCAGTCGATGTCGGGGTGTTCTTTGCTCAGCTTGGAGACTTCACTGTGGCCGGGCCCGGAGTTATCCCAAACACGGATTGTGACATCTTTCAAGTGTGCTCTTACAGAAGCGATTGCCTTCTCAAGCAAGTCAACCGTGCGGTAGGCCACTATCAGCACTTCAAAGTTGTAACCGACAGCGTTGGAAGTCCTAGGAAGGTTGGAAGGCCTAGGAAGTCTGTCGTGTGTCATGTCGCCCTTCGATAGTGGTAAATTACTCCGCAGCGGTTAACAATAGTTCCTATTTGAGGTAGTGGTAACTGTTCGCCTTTTGTTGATGCTGTTGATTGCGGTTATTGGATTCAGCTTGAGATTGCCATTCCACGAAAAGGGCTTTCGTGGAAGCCTTCCCGATTCGAGCTAGCTGATCATAGCGTATGCGACTGAAGGCAGGAGGTCGCCGCCTGTGCTGCCAGGTCCGACGCCGCACGGCCCGTCTGAGGTGCCGGGCGCTCTTACCCAGAGGTTGGCGTCAAGGCCGGGAGCGGACGGCTGCGGGCGAGGAGTTGGATATGGCCCGATCTTCCGGCCGGGTGGATTACACCACGCATTGTTATCCCAAACGGGATTTCCATTGCGACTGACGTCGACGACATACCGGGGGTTCTGCACTCCGAGACCGATGAGCCGCGTGCGGACTCGCTGGGCGTACGCCGTTATCGGAACGGTAGGGGCGAACGAGCTGACATTTACGGCAAATCCGATGCCACTCGAGGGGCTGGCTTTCCGAAGCAGATCCGCCATCCGGTCGGGGGTTACCGATCCAGAAGTGGTTCCAGCCTCAAGATAAACATGGGCTGCAGGGTTACGGCTCAGACGATCGATTGCGTAGCGCAACAGGTCAATGCGCTCATCGAACCCAGCCCTGTTAGTCGCAAACTGTCGGTCGATGAACCAGAGCGCATCAGGTTCCACGATCGCGAGCACTGGCGAGTTCCCGATTATCGCCGCAACGCCGTCGATCCAGGCGCGGTAGTTGGCTGCTGTCACGCCATAGTCGGGCCCTGAGATCCCGTCGTCGCGTCCAGGGATGTTGTATAGAACAACGACCGGCATCGTGTTGGTGGCTCTAGAGGCATTCATCATGTCGATCAGATTGGGAAGTCCTCGCGAGCCCCCGGTGATCCACTCTGAATCAGGATGATTGCCGAGAACTGCTGTCAACTTGGGCGTTCTGGGGTCGTTCGGATGAGTCTTCAGCCACTGTCTTGTCTGGCTGTTCGGGCTGATGGTGAACGAAGTGGGAGGAAGGGTGGATTC
>NZ_BAFB01000089.1 GCF_000248075.1 Gordonia otitidis NBRC 100426
ACCACCGCCCGCACGGATGACCAGCGGGTAGACGTCGGGTGCTACGACGACGCCCTCTTTGGCACAGATGTTCTCGAGCAGCCCGCGCATCACCGGCGGCGCGAGTAGCCGGAACGGATAGTGGTGTGTACGTGAGCGGATGGTGGGCAGGACCTTCTCCGGCTCGGTGGTGGCGAACACGAAGATCAGGTGCTCAGGCGGCTCCTCCACGATCTTGAGCAACGCATTGAAGCCCGCGTTGGTGACCATGTGCGCCTCGTCGACGATGAACACGCGGTACCGCGACTCGGACGGGGCGTAGAAGGCGCGGTCGCGCAGCTCACGGGTGTCGTCGACGCCGCCGTGACTCGCGGCGTCGAGTTCGATGACGTCGAGATTGCCCGGCCCGCCCGGGGCGAGGGCGACACACGAGGAGCAGACACCACACGGCGTCGACGTCGGGCCCTGCTCGCAGTTGAGCGAGCGCGCCAGGATGCGAGCCGACGACGTCTTGCCACACCCACGTGGCCCGGAGAACAGGTACGCGTGATTGATGCGGTTTCCGTCGAGAGCACGGCTCAGCGGATCGGTGACGTGCTCCTGACCGACGACTTCGGCGAAGGTTGCCGGACGATAGGTGCGATACAGAGCCACGCGTCGAGAGTACCGGCGGACACCGACAGCGCGACCCGCTGCCCCACCCCTGTGCACAGCCCCTACACCGCGGCCAGACGGAGCGGGCAGAAACCCGCGGTGCGCACGTACCGCTACAGGTCACGGGCCCCACAGCCGTCACTGTCGGCGCATGCGCCCGGCCAGCTCAGACGACCGGGGAGGCGGACGCGCTCTGCGCACCCAACTCCTCGCGCAACTGGAACTTGAGCACCTTTCCCGACGGATTGCGCGGCAGGGCGTCGACGAACTCCAGGCGCAGCGGGAGCTTGTAGCGGGCGAGTCGGTCGGCCGCGAACTCGCGCAGCTCTTCCAGCGTCACGGTCTCCCCGGGCGCCGTGGCGATGACAGCGGTCACCGCCTCGCCCCACTTGGCGTCGGGGAGTCCGACGATGGCGACCTCCGCGACCGCGGGATGGCTGTAGAGCACGCTTTCGACCTCGGCGGGATAGACGTTCTCGCCGCCGCTGATCACCATGTCCTTGACCCTGTCGACGACGTAGACGTAGCCGTCGTCGTCCTCACGCCCGACGTCGCCGGTGTGGAACCAGCCGTCGTCGTCGATCGCGGCGTCGGTGGCGCCCGGGTTGTTCCAATAGCCGACCATCACCTGCGGGCCGCGGACGCAGATCTCGCCCGGCTGCCCTGCCGCGACCTCGGTGTTGGTGGCGTCAACGAGGCGGACGTCCGACAGCGGCAACACCTTGTTTCCTGCCGCACCGATCTTCTTCTCCGATTCGTCGATGCCCATCACGAGGGCCAGTGGTGCCGTCTCGGTGAGGCCGTAGCCCTGCGCGAAGGTGACACCCCGGTCGGCGTAGGCACGCATCAGCGGTTCGGGGACCGGCGCCCCGCCGCAGATGAAATAGCGCAGCGACGACAGATCGGCGGTGGCGAAGGTGGGCACCTGGCTCATGAACAAGAACATCGCCGGCACACCGAACATCGTTGTGACGCGAAACTTTTCGATGTCGGAGAGTGCTTGCGTCGGATCGAAAGCACCCGACAGGATGACGTGGCCGCCCTTCTGGAGCGTCACGAGCGTCGTCACATTGAGGCCGCCGATGTGAAACAGCGGCGCCGCGGTGTAGGTGACGTCGGAGGAGACGGTGTCGAAACTCAGAAGCGCATTGATGTTGTTCCAGAACAGATTCCCGTGTGTCAGCATCGCCCCCTTCGGGCGACCGGTGGTACCCGAGGTGTACATGATGACGGCGACATCCGCCGGGTCGGCGAACACCGGCTCCGCGATCGGCGTGCCGACGGCGAGGAGGTCGTCGAAGCTCTCCCACCCCGATGCCTCCCCCACCGCGACGTACCGCGCGATCGACAGGTCGGAGCGCACCTCGTCGACGACGCTGGTGAGCGTGGCGTCGGCGATCAGTGTCGTCGCACCGCAGTCGTCGAGGATGTAGGCCAGTTCGGGCCCGGTGAGTCGGAAGTTGAGTGGCACGAACGTCGCACCCGACCGCGCACAGGCGAACAGCGAGATCAGAAAGGCCGAGTGGTTCGGTCCGAGGTAGGCCACCCGGTCACCCGACCCGACACCACCGGCGACCAATTGGTCAGCGAGACAATCGATTCGGTGCTGGAACTGTGCGTAACTGAGCGTCTCGTCACCGAAGGTCACCGCCGGATGGTCGGGTCCGATCGCGGCGCGTCGTGCCGTCCACGAGCCGAGATCCATCGAATCAGGTACCGCCACTCGTCCGGCCATCACAGACTCCCACCGTCGGTGCGGAGGCACGGTGCACTCCGCCGAGAATGGCATCAGCGTAGGACGACGAGGTGTCCGAGTTCAGTGAATTGGCGATAACCGAATAGTCGATCACTTCAGGTCGGTCACGGCAGAGCACTCCGGCGCATGCAGGGTGAGCAGTCCGTGGTCGACGGCGTTGATGGTGATCTTCACCTTGCCCCGGCCCGGGATGCCGTAGATCTGGTAGCCACTGTTGTCGCCGATCGAGTGGGTCCAGTGCCGGTAGTAGGTGTGCGTCGGCCCGTTGGGCAGTTGCGTGACGGTGATCCTCGTGTCCGACGCGTAGGGGAAGAAGCTCTTGCTGTCCCCGGAGAGCCAGAACGTGTTGTCGCCTGCGTCCCGCTGCACGTTGACGCCCTGAAATGACGGGAAGTCGAGGATATTGGGGTTGAGGCTGTAGCACCGCATTCCGAGTTGGTCGTTGACCGTCTGGTCCGCTGCGGCAGCCCCCGCTGCGATCGTGCTGGCCGCGAGTGCCCCCGCACCGACAAATCCTGCGATCAGTCTGCGAAGCGTCGAACGTCGAAGCATTGTGATCCCCTGGCGTCGGGCGGCCCCGGGTTGAGCCCGCTACAGGTGACGTCGACGACGGCGAAGTGTCTGTTAGCTCAGCTAGCCGATCGTGTCCCGCACGTGATCAGACTCGGGCACAACGGACACCCGTGGTCTCCGATAGACGACGATGGTCGCGATGGTCGTACAGAGAAAGACCGCGTTGTAGGGGTAGACAGTGAACCACTCGAGCCAGACGATGCCGTGTTTGAAGAACAGTCCGATGAGGTAGGCGTCGGGAACCGTCTTGTTGACGAACCAGATCGGGTGCGCGAGATAGGTCCGCCACGAGAAAGACACCAACACGAGGCACACCAATGCCACGCCCGCCATGACGCGGCGAAGCGGTGAGAGGTCGGTACGCAACACGAGGTTCACGCAGATCACCATGATCGGCACGAACCACACCCAGTGGTGTCCCCACGACATCGGTGAGATCGCGCAGGCTGTCATTCCGACGATGCTCAACGCGAGCAGTTCCTGGCCGTTGCGATGCGCGAGGACCGCCGCGAACATGCCGAGGGCGAGCGCAGCGAGCACCAGCACCAGCCACAGCAGCGAGTTGGGCGCATCGGTGTGGATGAGATTGGCCAGCCACCCTCGAATCGACTGGTTGCCGACGGTCTGCGGCGCCCCGACCCGGTTCGAGTCGAAGATCTTGTCCGTCCAGTACGCCCAGGATTCGCGGGGCAGCGCGACGAATCCGATGACGATGGTGCCGAGGAAACCTGCCACGACGCCGAACATCGCCCGCCACCGACGCAGCACGGCCAGATACAGGATGAAGATCAACGGGGTCAGCTTGATGCCCGCGGCTATGCCCGTACCGAGCCCCATGCCGCGACTGCTGTCTCCCCGCGGCCCGTCGACGCGCAGCAGGTCCGCCAGGATGATGAGCAGCAGGAAGACGTTGATCTGGCCGTACCAGACCGTCGTGCGTACCGGCTCGAGCAGCAGCGCAACGGCAACCAGCGACAGCGCGACGATGCGCAGCGGCCAGCTCGCCTGTCTTCCGAGAGAGCGGAAGCACAGCATGATCACCAGGTACAGCGCGATGAAAATGCCTGCGGTCCACACGATTCGGGCTGCCTCGAACGACATCAGCGCGAATGGGATGAAGATGATGGCCGAGATGGGCGCGTAGGTGTAGTCCATCTGGCCCAGCAGTTTGGCGTCGTAGAGACTGCCGCCGTCGAGTACGGTCTGGCTGCCCGCGCGGTACACGTCGAGGTCGAGCTGATTGTCGAACAGTCCCCAGAACGGCGTCGTATAGGGAACGATCACGTCCTGCAACCACAGGGCCAACACGGCGAGCAGCAGGAACCCGACGGCCACGACCCAACGTCGCGGGACCCTCACCATGGCCGAACTGTCACACGCGCGCCATTCCGTCAGGATTCGACGTCGGCGAGGAGCTTCTCCGTCGCGGCAAGGAGTACGCAGGTGGCGACGCCGTCCATCGCGACACGGAGGTCGTCGGTGCTGGGGAAGGTCGGCGCGAGTCGGATGTTGCGGTCGTACGGATCATGCTTGTACGGGTAGGTCGATCCTGCTGCCGTCAGCGCGATGCCCGCATCTTTCGCGAGCTCGATGGTTCGCTTGGCCGCACCGTCGAGAACATCGAGGCTGATGAAGTAGCCGCCCTCCGGCTCCGACCACGCGGCGACCTTCGACTCGGCGAGCCTGTCCTCGAGGATCTCGAGCACCAACCGGAACTTGGGCGCGAGGATCTCACGATGCTTGGCCATATGTGCACGCACGCCGTCGGCGTCTCCGAAGAAGCGGAGATGGCGGAGCTGATTGACCTTGTCCGGGCCGATGGTCGTGAAGGCGAGGTTGTCGGTCAGCCAGGCAACGTTGGCCGCCGACGACCCGAAGAATGCGACGCCCGCACCAGCGAACGTGATCTTCGACGTCGAGCCGAACACGTACACCCGATTCGGGTGTCCCTCCTCGGCGGCGATATCGACGATCGGCAACGGCGTGGGCGGGGCGTCGACCAGCGTGTGGACGGCGTATGCGTTGTCCCAGAAGATTCGGAAGTCGGGTGCCGCGGGCATCGCCATCAGGGCGCGTGCCACCTCTTCGGTGTACGTCGCACCCGTCGGATTGGAGTAGGTGGGCACCGCCCAGAGACCCTTGATCGACGGATCGTCGGCGACCAGCTGCGCACACACGTCGACGTCGGGCCCGTTGGGGAGCATCGGTACCGGAATCATCTCGATGCCGTAGTGCTCGGTGATCGCGAAGTGGCGGTCGTATCCGGGCGACGGGCACAGGAACTTGATGGTCTCGCCCGTCGACGCCCATGGCTGCGACGAGTCGGGGGTGCCCTTGAGCAGCGAGGTCACCACTGCCTGGTGCATGAGGTCGAGGCTGGCGTTGCCGAACGCGATCAGATTCTCGGCGTCGACGGCGAGGAGCTCGGCGAAGATCGCCCGCAACTCGGGCAACCCGGCGACGCCGCCGTAGTTGCGGCAGTCGGTTCCGGCGGCGTCACGGTAGTCGTCGGCGCCGGGCAGCGAGAGCAACTCGTTGGAGAGGTCGAGCTGTTCCCGTGACGGCTTACCGCGGGTCAGATCCAGCTTCAGCCCCGCAGTGAGCAAGCCCTCGTAGAGCTTGTGCAGGTCGTCCTGGGTGGCGCGAAGTTCGTCTGCACTCATCGAGTGGTAGTTCAACGGAAACCTCTCGCCGAACCGACGCCAGGCTCGATGGCGGCTTTCGGCACGCTTGCGGATCTGAACAGATTAGAGGACCCCGCGCACCCGAGAGAGCCCGTTGACCCTTGCTGCCTTCCGGCCCTGGGGGAGTTCACAGGATGCACGCCGCGCGGGATCCGTCGTCAATTGTAGCGAGTCACCGCGACGGAGCGACAGCGGGTCGATCAGCGCACCAATCGCGGCACCAACGCGAGTCGCGCCGCGGTGTCTCCGCGGTCAACGCACCAATCGCGGCACCAGCGCGAGTCGCGCCGCGTAGTCGCGGGGAAGGTAGGCGGCGCGGCTTCGTGTCCAGTCCTGGCCGGACTGCGGATCGTAGGTCGACGGCATGGCGATGTCTGCGGGTGCGTAGGCGTCGAGTCCGTTGGCACGCGTCGTGTAGACCGCCCGCCAGAGGTGGTCGGAGAACGCCACGACGCCCGCGACGTCCGTGTGTGCAGACCGTCCGCGCAGCGCGGCGACCTTGGCTGCGACCCCATCGGTGGACAGGTAGACCAGGGTGCCGTCGGGCTTCCGGTCCGGTGGGATCTCGACGACGCCGGTCGCGTGGTACTTCGAGGTCAGTACCCGGGCGATCTCGGTCTGGGCGTAGATCGGAATGGTCCGATCGCCGCGCGTGCGGACAGCGGCGTCGGCGAGCGCCTCATTGACCGGTCCCGGCTCCCCGACTGTGCGTGTCGGGTCGACGCCCGACGGGATTCGGTTGCCGAAGCTGTAGGCGATGAGGAACGTGAAGTCGGTGGCTGCGCGGGTCGGGGTGTGCACGGGATCGATTCCACGCTGCGCTGGGGGCGCCGAGTGGGCCGGGGCTGCCAGGGACAGACCCGCCGCCAGCACGAGCGCGACCACTGACACCGCCAAACGCAGTGTCGGCCACCTCGTCGGTTGTAACGGACGGTTGGGACGCGGCCGCGACGCTTCCGGCCTACTACTACTGGGACACGCTGCCATGACACTCACTCCAACCGGTCGTCGATACATAGCGAGGGACACGCTGCCTGCCGCAGGTGTCCGGCGGGTGAACACGGGAGCGGCGTGAGGAGAAGTCCGTGGACCGTCGTCGACGGCACCCCATCGGGTGCGTGGAGACGACACGAGCCCGGCGCGCATGTTCTGCGAACCGGGCTCGTGTCTGCTGCGGAGGATGGGGGATTCGAACCCCCGAGGGCGTTAACCCAACCCGCGTTCCAGGCGAGCGCCATAGGCCACTAGGCGAATCCTCCAGGCTTGGCGATGATAACGGTCCCGCGACGGCATACCCAAATCTGAGGCCGACGCCGGGAGGTGGCGCAGTAGCGTCGAAGGTGCCCCCACTTCACGGAAAGGCCAACCGAGATGCCCTCACCAGAATCCCCCTACGTCGTACTCGGCGCGACCGGTAACCAGGGCGGTGCCGTCCTGCACGCCCTGCAGGATGCGGGCAAACCCGTCCGCGCGGTCGTCCGGTTCACCGACTCCGACAGATCACTGGAACTCGCCGACCGTGGTATCCCGCTTGCCGTCGCCGACATCGCCACCGGGAAGGGCCTCGACGACGCCTTTGCCGACGCTTCCGGTGTCTTCGCGTTGACGACGCCGTTCGAGTCGGGCGCCGACGCCGAGGTCGGTCAGGGCGACAACATCATCACCGCGGCGACGAGCGCAGGCGTGCCCCATCTGGTGTTCTCGTCGGTCGCCAGCGCCGATCGCAACACCGGCATCCCGCACTTCGATTCGAAATACGAAGTGGAGAAGAAGCTCGCGGCGTCGAGTCTCTCACACACCATCGTCGGACCCACCTACTTCTACGACAACCTGCTCGGCGGCCTCGACGCACTCAAGGCGGGGGTCATCCCGATGGGCATGCCCGCCGAGAAGCCCCTGCAACAACTCTCTCGCAGAGACCTTGGACGGTTCGTCGCAATGATCTTCGACGCTCCTGCCGACTTCGCCGGCCGACGCATCGACCTCGCGTCCGACGAGATCACCCCGAATGCAATGGCCGAGGCCGTCAGTGCCGCCACAGGCGACAAGGTGCAGGCAGAATCCTTTGATCCCGAACGCATTTCGTCGCCCGACATGCGAGCGATGTTCACCTTTCTGGCGACCGAGGGATACAGCGTCGACGTCGCGGCGCTCCACGCCGCGTACCCGCAGATCGAGTGGGAATCGTTCTCCGACTGGGCTCGGCACGCGCTGGGCTGACGAGAATGTGGGTCTGATCGGAGAATGTGGCTGCTGCAGCACACACATTCAGGGAGTCGACCCACATTCTGTGGCCACCTACGGCCACTCCCCCAGACGGGCTTCGGCGTCGAAGGTCGACTGCAGGAACTCACGCAGGTGAGCGTCAGGGTCGGCTGCGGTACGAACCGCGGTGTAGGGCAGCAGGTATTCACCGAGCGCGGCGTCGTAGCCGGCACCCTTGGGGTGCACGGGCGCATCGGCAGAACCGTCATACACCGGGTAGGAGTACGAGTAGAACGACCCCTCGTCGGCCCCTCCGGGCCAAAACCCGGCAGACGACACCTCCTCGCAGTACGACTCGATCATCACGTGGGCCGGACAATTCGGCACGGCGCCGGAGAACTGCGGCGCAGGCCGTCCGGAGAAACGCGTGACCGCGAGATCGAATGAGCCCCAGAAGAAGTGGACCGGACTGCACTTGCCGCGCCACTTACCACGGAACTCCGCGAACACTCGCGCGGTGCTCACCAGCTGCGTCCAGAATGCGTGAACGGCATCTGCGTCATAGGACGCATGCTTCGTGTCCTCAGGAAACGGAATCGCTTCGGCCACTTCGACCGGCCGATCGTAGATCGGGACATCGATATCGAGCGACTGCAGCTGCGCCACATAGTCGGCGTAGAAGTCGGCGGTGGTGCGCGGTTCGAGACGGACCTGCCGTCGCTGCCCCTTGGTCGTGGTGATGTTCAGAACGTGGTCGACGAAGTCGAAGACGACCTCGACGCCGTAGCCGTCGTACGGCATCAGGGATGTGGTCAGTCCCACCGAGTTCACGTAGAGCGCGATGTTCCACCAATGGTTCTCCGGCGGCGCCAACGCGAGTCGCGTCTTGCCGACGATCTGGCTCCACATGTGCACGGTGTCGCGCGTCTGCTCCCAGTCGGCGACCCGCAGCTCCGGCCACGACTCGAAGGTGGTGCGTGTTGTCATTTGCTACTCACTTCCTGTGTGCGGCGCCATCGTCGGCGCTCAGGGCGGACCGATCCTGTTCCCCTCCTCGTCCCAGTGGGCTCCCACCTTCTTGCTGGGCTGCACCCGCGGCGGCTCACCCGGCATCTTCGGGTAGCTCGGCGGGTACGGCATGTCCCCCAGACCCTGTGCGTCATCCCGTTCGACCATCTCCAACAGCGGTTCGAGACCTCGACGGTGCGTGGCGATGTCGGCCATCGGATCACCACGTCGCGCAACGAGTTCGGGGACCGTGGCGATTGTGCAGTCGTCTGGCTCGACGTCGGCGAGTTCGGCCCAGGTCACCGGAGTCGACACGCGTGCGATGGCGGTGCGTCGTACCGAATAGGGCGCTGCCATCGTGCGGTCACGCGCATTCTGGTTGAAGTCGATGAAGATCCGTTCGCCGCGATCCTCCTTCCACCAGGAGGTGGTCACCGCGTCGGGGTCACGACGTTCGAGTTCGCGTGCGAGCGCGATACCGCAGCGCCGGGTGGCGATGAAATCCCAGCGCGGCTCGATGGGGACGAAGACGTGAATTCCCCTGCCACCCGAGGTCTTCGGGTATCCCGCATAACCCAGCTCGTCGAGCAGCGGCGCGAGGAGTTCGACGGCAACGCGTCGCACGTCGTCGAAGTCGGTGCCGGGCTGCGGATCGAGGTCGATGCGCAGTTGGTCGGGGTGATCGTTGTCGGCGGCGACCGTCGGCCACGAGTGGAACGTCACGGTCCCGAGGTTGGCCGCCCACACGATCGACGCCGCGCTCGTCGGACGCAGCGCGTCACCGGTGCGGCCCGACGGGAAGGTGATCCGCGTCGACTCGACGAAGTCGGGACGTTTCTTCGGCAGGTGCTTCTGGTAGATCTCGTCGCCGTCGATGCCGTCGGGAAAGCGCTGCAGAAATGTCGGGCGGTCGCGCAAGGCGGTCAAGACCGGCCCATCGGAGCCATCGTCGCGGGACTGCGCCATGCGCTGGTAATAACCCACGAGATTCCTCTTACGGCCACCGTTCTCGCCCAACTCGGGAAAGTAGATCTTGTCGGGATTGCTCATCCGGACGGCCACGCCGTCCACGTCGAGCTCCTCTGCGGGCGAGCGCGATGCCATGTCAGCCCTCCCCCTCGAGCACATCGTGGAGATCGTAGGTCAGCGGAACCTCGAGTTGGTCGTATCCGCAGCTCTGCGGATCACGGTCGAGGCGCCAGCGCAGGAACTTCACGGTGTGCCTGAAACGATGGTTCTCCATCTGGTCGTAGGCGACCTCGGCAACCAATTCCGGTCGGATCGGAATCCACTCGCCGGACTTCTCCGACCTCCACCGCGTCGGCTCGCCCGGTGCGGGCTTGTCGGGATCGGTGCGCATCGGCGAGAACATCTCTTCGAGTTCGAGTCGCTTCTTGTCCGTGAACGCCCCGGCGCCACCGACCATGTGAAGGTCTCCCGAATCGTTGTAGAGGCCCAACAACATCGAGCCGAGCCCGGTGCCGCTCTTGTGTACCCGGTAGCCGATGACCACGCAGTCGGCGGTCCGTTTGTGCTTGATCTTGAGCATCTCGCGCTTGCCCTGCAGGTAGTGGGCGTCGAGGCGTTTGGCGACCACACCGTCGAGTCCCGCGCCCTCGAACGCCGAGAACCAGGTGCGCGCGGTGGCGGCGTCGGTCGTGACACGGCTGACATGGAATCGACGATCGGCGCCACTCGGTCCGACAGCCTTGACGAGGGTGTCGCGTCGAAGCGCGAACGGTTCGTCGACCACGCTGTTCTCGCCGAGCGCCAACGCGTCGAATCCGATGAAGATCGCCGGTGTCTTCTCGGCGAGCATCTGTACCCGCGAATCAGCGGGATGGATGCGTTGCGCGAGCGAATCCCAGTCGAGACGCTGTACATCGTCGATGGTCGACGGAACTCCGATCTCACCGTCGAGCACCACCTTCTCGGGTAGCTCTGCACGCGCGGCGTCGACGATCTCCGGGAAGTACCGGGCGAGGTCTTTGCCACCGCGCGAACCGATGTACACCTCGTCGCCGTCACGAAAGACCAACGCGCGAAAGCCATCCCATTTCGGCTCGTATGACCATGTCGGCGCGGATCCGGTATCCGGTTGATCGGGCACCGCTGTGACAGCCTTGGCGAGCATCGGCGCGACGGGAGGCATGACCGGTAGGTCCACGCCCCCATACTCCCCATTGCGC
>NZ_BAFB01000088.1 GCF_000248075.1 Gordonia otitidis NBRC 100426
CAACGACTCGTCGGCGCTGCTACACGGTCGGCTCAGCGTGCCGGATCCGTCCAACTGAATCCAACCACCGGCGGGCTCACAACAGCGCCGCGGTGATGAGCACGATGATCGTGACCATCACCGCGGCGCCTGTCGTCGTCATGGCAACGGTGTCGGCCCGGTGCAGGGGCACGGTTCGCTCGGAGAGTGCGCGACGGCGTCGTCGGCCGATCACGGCCACCACGAGGGCGGCTGCGGCTGCGACACCCGCCAGCGCGTAGACCAGCGGCGTCGGCGACGATTCTGGACGCAGCACGTCGCGGCCGGCCACCAGCAGGCCGTTGACGATGATGGCGATCGAAGTCCTGCTCCACGAGAGATCGGTGCGCTCGGCTTGTAGGCCACCGTCGGCTCCGTAGTCGGGGTCGGTGCCGGACTCGGGGTCGGTCATACCAACGCGAAGATCAGAGCGGTGACGACCGCGACGACTCCGATGACCACCAGCGCGATACCGAGGATCGCGATGAGCGGCGTTTTCGGCAGTGGGCGGTCGCGGCGGATCGCGTGGTCGTTGGCCCACCAGCGGCGCATGCCGCCCGCAGAGACGATGACGGCGAGAACCCCGAGCGACAGACCAAGCCCGTACCGAAACGCGGGATGGGTCGGATCCGGTAGGAACTGCAGCGCTGCGACAGCGGCCGCGAGGAGTCCGAGGGCGGTCCGCTGCCACGCCAGGAACGTGCGCTCGTTTGCCAGCGTGAATCGATAATCCGGTTCGTGCGACGGCTGGTCGGAACTCTCGCTCATGTCATTCTCGGGCACCTCTCCACTCTCGCGCAGGAACACGTCTCCGCGCCAACTCAACCCCCTGCGTAATCGTGTTGTCCGCCTGCGTAACCGGCGAACACCCGCTCACGTATGGATTCGACATTGATGCGAGATGAACTGTGTACCAACGGGTTCGGGGAAACAGCGATGCCTGCCATCCGGGTTGACGTAGCGGCGCAACTCGCTGACCTGGTGGCTTAACCGAGGTGCAATGGTGAGTCGCCCGGTTGTAACAGAATCCTCAGAGTCTTGATGCATGTCCAAGAGCACCACTTCGCAAGGCCGCAGCAGTACCGCATCGGCTTCCCGAGTCCGTAGTCGCGGTCGCCTGACGGTCGCCGCAGTCACCGTCGGCGCTGCCCTGTCGGGCATGCTCTCCGGCTGCGGCGTGGTCGGCGGCGACACGGTCACCGTCAATGTCGGTTACCAGTCCAAGACCATCAACACCGTCAATGCAGGCACCCTCATGCGCGACCGCGGGGAGTTCGAGAAGGCTCTCTCCGACGCCGGCAAGAAGACCGGGACCAAGTATCGCGTCGTCTGGCAAGACTTCTCCTCCGGCGCCCCGCTGACCGCGGCGATGATCGCGACCCACGTCGACATCGGGTCGATGGGCGACTACCCGTTGCTGACCAACGGCTCCAAGACCCGCAAGTACGACGACGCCGCGACGGAGTTCGTCGCCACCACCGGATACAACCTGCGCGGTTCGCTCAACCAGGTTGTGGTACCGAACTCGTCGAAGGCCACGACGCTGGCAGACCTCAAGGGTGAGAGCGTGTCTACCAGCCTCGGCTCGGCGGGCGACGGAATGTTCTCCACCGCGCTGCAGAAGGCGGGCATGTCGTCCGACGACGTGCACGTGGTCAACCAGGATCCCTCGATCGGTGCGGCGGCCATCGAAGGTGGGCAGGTCGACGCCCTCGCCCAGTTCGTTCCGTGGCCACAGCTCGTCGTCTTCCGCAACCAAGGCCGGTTGCTCTACGACGGCGGCGACAACGGAGTCCCGACCTTCCACGGCGTCGTCACCCGCAAGCAGTTCGCCGGCGCCCACCCCGAAGTGATCTCGGCGTTCGTGACGGCGATGTCGAAGACCAACGACTACCTGCGCACACAGCCTCTGCAGGCGGCCCAACGCCTCAGCAAGATCACCGGCATCGAACCCGAGGTCGCCTACCTCTACAACGGGCCCAACGGTCTCGTCTCCTTCGACCTGCCGATCAAACAGCAGTTCCGCGAATCCCTGCAGCAGGTCAAGAAGTTCCTGGTCAAGCGGAAGTCCGTGACGAAGGACTTCGACATCGACGGATTCATCAACGAGTCGGCCGTTCGTCACACGCTCGGAGCGTCGTACACCGCCCACCGCGACAACCTGGCCAACCCGACGCCGCTCACCGGCACCGACGAGCTCTGCAGGCTTCCGGTCGGCGACCCGGCAACGGCCTCCGAGGTGTGGTTCTCCGGCGACGACCACACGGTGCCGGCCGCCACGCCGAGCTGCCTGCTACGCCGAGTCGCCGACACGACGTCGCGCACACCGCGTGCCGTCTACGTCCCCGACGCCGTGACCGGCACCAAGCTGTTCGCCGACCACGCGACGTGGCTGGTCGATCCGGCAGCACCGGTCACCGCCCGCTATCTGCCCTTCGCCACCCAGGCCGGCGCAGCTGACTACCAGCGCAGCCACCCCGGGACCACTCCCGTCGACTATCGGACCGCGGTGTCGCAGTCCACCACCACCGACTGACCGCGCACGCACCGAGCGCCCACACCTCCAGGAAGGAACCCACACCATGGCATCCTCAGCCCCCACCACAACACGATCTGCCAGCGACGAGGACAACACGTCACGTCCGGCGTCCGCGTCGCCCTCGGTCCCGGTCGAGCCGCCGACAGGCCGGCGCAGCATCGTCGACGCCGTGCGAGCCCGCAAGCTCGCCGCCTCGATCCTCCTGCCACTCATCCCCATCGCCGCGTTCATCGCCGTCTGGTACCTGCTCACCGAGAATCAGGTCGTCGCCTGGTTGCGTTTCAACCGGATGCCGACCCCGGGCGCCGTCCTCGACAGCTTCGGCGAGCGGCTCGGTTCGAGCGCGTACTACGAGGATCTGCTGGCCAGTCTGCAGCGCATCCTGCTCGGCTTCGCGCTGGCCGCGGTCGTCGGCGTCGCCCTCGGCATGCTGATCGGCCGCTCCGAGATCGCCCGAAAGACGTTGCGCCCGTTCATCGAGATCGTCCGCCCGATCCCGGCCATCGCACTCGTGCCGCTGACGATCCTGCTCTTTCCGTCGAGCGAACAGGGCATCGTCTTCATCACCTTCTTCGCGGCATTCTTCCCCGTGCTCGTCAGCACCATCCACGCGATGGACTCGCTGCCCAAGGTGTGGGA
The DNA here is from genome assembly GCF_000248075.1 of Gordonia otitidis NBRC 100426. Taxonomy (GTDB): domain Bacteria; phylum Actinomycetota; class Actinomycetes; order Mycobacteriales; family Mycobacteriaceae; genus Gordonia; species Gordonia otitidis. The sequence goes on from NZ_BAFB01000088.1 coordinate 3,197, forward strand.
GGAAGCGGCGTACACCATGGGGGCCAGCCGTACGACGATCCTGCGGCAGGTCGTCCTGCCGGGTGCCCTGCCAGGCATCTTCTCGGGTCTGTCGGTCGCGATGGGCGTCGCCTGGATCTGCGTGGTCAGTGCCGAGATGATCTCCGGGCAGTTCGGCATCGGCTACTACACATGGCAGGCCTACGGGCTGCTCGACTACGCGGGAGTCGTCGTCGGCATGCTCTCCATCGGGGCCCTCGGTCTGATCACCGCATGGATCGTCGAGATGATCGGCCGCCGCATCAACCACTGGCTGCCGCGCGCTAAGCACTGAATCACCAGCACTGAATCCCGCAGCCACACTCCCGAACACAAGCCACCACACAGGAAGCGCAATCCCATGGCACACAACACTGAAACACGACGCCGCTCGGCCGCCACCCGCGCCGCAGCCATCCAGGCTCGGTTCACCAGTGACATCCCCGTGAGCAACGACGGTCCCGGCGCCGCGGTGAACCTCGATCGACTCCAACTCGGTTTCGACGGCAAGGTGGCCGCCAACATCACGCTCGACATCGAGCCCGGTGAGGTCGTCGTCTTCCTGGGGCCGTCGGGCTGCGGCAAGTCGACCATCCTGCGCGCCCTCGCCGGGCTCCTCACCCCGATGGGCGGCGAGGCGACCGTCAACGGACGACCCGTCACCGGCAACGACGCCCACTGCGCGATGGTCTTCCAGGAGGACGCGCTCTTCCCGTGGCGTACCGCGGCCAAGAACGTGCAGTTCCCGCTGCGGTTGCGCGGACTGGGACGCTCGGAGTCGAAGCGGGAGGCCGCGAAGTACCTCGACCAGGTCGGCCTGAGCGCTTACCTCGACCATCTGCCGAGCCACCTGTCCGGCGGCATGCGCCAGCGCGTGCAACTCGCACGCACACTCGCCTGCGATCCGTTGGTCATGCTGATGGACGAGCCGTTCGGCGCCCTCGACGCACAGACCAGGCTCGACATGCAGCAACTGCTGATCTCGGTCTGGGAGCAGACGCGCATGACCATCCTGTTCGTCACGCACGACGTCGACGAGGCCCTGCTCCTCGCCGACCGGGTCGTACTCCTGACCCACCGACCGGCGAGCGTCGCCGACGTGATCACCATCGAGAATCCGCGCGACTCGCAGGCCCAGTTCACCGAGGAGTACCAGCGCAGGCGCCAGTCGATCCTCGAGTTCCTCGGGCATGCCCCCGTCGGAGCGCACTGAGCAGCGCACACTCGACGTACACCAGCGCCCAGTCGTCCCGTCCACGGTGTCGACTGGGCGCTTTGTGGTGTCGGGTGTGCGCTGTGCGCCGTCGACTGGGCGTACCGCAGCGTCAGTATGGTGGAGTAAACGGTACGGAGGGTGATCGTGTCGCGGCTCTTCATCAAGCAGAAGGTCTTTTCTGTCGGCGAGAAGTTCACGGTGTTCGACGAACTACAGCAGCCCCGCTACTTCGTGCGCGGGAGCTTCATGCAGATTCCGAAACGGTTCACCGTCACCACGGCGTCGGATGTACCGGTCGCGCAGATCACGAAGACGGTGTTCAGCTTTCTGCCACGGTTCACCGTCGAGATGGAGGGCGTCGGGCTGGTCGCCACGATCCGCAAGGAGTTCAGCTTCTTCAAGCCGAAGTACTCGGTCGACGGCGCTGCGCTGAGCGTCTCGGGCGACTGGTGGGACATGAACTTCTCGGTGTTCCGCGCGAACCACGAGGTGGCGCGCATCCATCGGAAACTGTTGAGCTGGGGAGACACCTACGAGGTCGACATCGCCGACGACGCGCTGGAGGCGATGATCATCTCGCTTGTCGTCGCCATCGACCGCGTGCGGTCCGAAGAATCGAGCGCCAACGCAGCCACGATGTGACAGAACATCGCCGACGAACTCCTCTCAGTTGCCGAGCAGTTTCTTCTGAACCTTGCCCATCGCGTTGCGGGGAAGGCCATCGACGCGCCGGATCTCCCTGGGCCGTTTGTGATGTGACAACTCGGCGGCCACCAGTTCGATGAGTTCGTCGTCTGGCACAGCATCGCCGACCACGTAGGCGACGATTCGTTGCCCGAGGTCGTCGTCGGCCACACCGATCACGGCGACCTCGTCGACGGCGGGATGCCCGAGCAGCACCGTCTCGATCTCGCCGGCGCCAACACGGAAACCGCCCGACTTGATCAGATCGGTGGATGCCCGCCCGACGATCCGGTGCATGCCGTCGGGATCGATGACCGCGACATCGCCGGTTGCGAACCAGCCGTCGTCGAGCCAACTCTCCGCAGTCGCTTCCGGCCGATTGAGGTACCCGGTCCCCACCATCGGTCCGCGAACGTGCAGATCCCCGACGGTCTCACCGTCGTGGGGTAGGTCGGTTGTGCCGGAATCGATCTCAGCGCTCCGTAGCCGTGTCTCGACGCCGCGCAGCGGAAGTCCCACCCAGCCGGGTCGACGCTCGCCGTCGAACCGGGTCGACACGGTGATCATGGTCTCGGTCATGCCGTACCGTTCGACGATCTCGTGTCCGGTCAGGTCTCGGATTCGTTCGAACACCGGCACCGGCAGCGGGGCGCTGCCCGAGACGAGCAGTCGCGCGGACGAGAGCCGTTGAGCTGCTGCGGGATCGGAGCCGATCCGCGTCCACACGGTCGGCACGCCGAAGAACATCGACGCACCAGCGGCAGCGGCTGCGGCGTAACCGGCAGGTGTCGGCTTCACGGTGTGGATGAGGCGACCGCCGCGTCGCAGGGGCCCGAGTACTCCCAGAATCAGTCCGTGGACGTGGAACAGCGGGAGGCCGTGGGCGAGTACGTCGTCGGCAGTCCAGGCCCAGGCGTCGGCGAGAGCGTCGAGTCCGGCTGCGATGGCGCGCCGAGTGATGGGGACGCCCTTCGGAAGTCCGGTGGTTCCCGACGTGTAGAGGATCAGCGCGGTCGACTCGCCGGGCGGTTCGGGATGCGAGTGCCACGACCGGGCGAAACGTCGGATCGGGATGCCCGGCAGCGTCGTCGACTCGGGTGCGGCTCCGAGCCACGCCTGTGCGCCGGAATCGGTCAGGATGTGGTCCAGTTCGCGGGGCCCCGAATCCGGTGGAACCGGCACGATCGGCACACCCGCGATCAGACCGCCGACCACGGCGAGCACGGTCTCGATCGTCGGATGAGCGAGGACTGCGAGTGTGCGGGCGCCGCGGATGCGCTCGGCGACGGCAGTCGCAGCACCGACGAGATCTTCGCGCGAGAGTGCGTCGTCGCCGACGGTCACCACGTCGGGAACATCGGGAGCAGCGGGTACGAGGTAGGGCAGCAGCACGTCTTTCACTGTGTCACGTCTGCGGCTCCGCGATCACGGGAGCCGCGATCACTACACCGTGAGCGCGACCTTCCCGCCCGTGTGGCCGCCGGAAACCAATTCCAGCGCGGTGCGCGCCTGCGACAGATGGAAGGTCTGCGCGATCGGCACGACGAGATCACCCGCTGCCGCGTGTGCGATCAGGTCCGCGCGTACGGAGTCGCGGTAGGCGGCGCTCTCGGGCTGTGTTCCCCCGAGCGCGACGAACCCGTCGCGCTGAGCACGGTCGCGCGCCACGATGGTGACGATGCGTGATCGGTCGGCCACCAACTCTTCCGATGTGTCGACGGCTTCGTCGGTGCCCGCGGCGTCGAGTGCTGCTGCGATGCCATCGGGGGCAGCAGCACGGACGCGGTCGGTCAGTCCCGGCCCGTATTCGACTGGGAGACCGCCGAATGCGGCGACCCGCTCGAAACCATGACGGCTGGCCGTGCCGATCACGGTGATCCCGCGTAGGCGTGCGAGTTGCAGGACCGCCACGCCCACCGCACCCGACGCCCCGTGCAGCAGGATGGTCTCGCCGGTCACCGCACGCGCTGCCCTGAGCATGTCTGCCGCCGTCGTCCCGGCCAGCAAGAGGTTCGCGGCCTCGGGGAAGCCGACCGTCGACGGCTTGGCGAACACCTTCTCCGCGGGCACCGTCAGTGCGGTCGCGTACCCGCCGTACACCCGGAAGGCGAGCACGTCGTCGCCGGGAGCTGCTGAGCCGGAGGCGATCTCGGTTGCGGGACCGAGCGCTGCGACAACGCCCGCCACCTCGTAACCGATCGGGACGGGAAAACTCGACGCTGCCTGCGCGTGCTTCAGGTCTGCCGGATTGACCCCTGCGGCCAGGACCTCGATGCTCACCTCGCCCGGCCCGGGTGGGTGCAGTTGATCGTCGATGAAGGCGAAGTCGTCGAGACCGCCCGGTCCGGTTGCCACCCACCGCTGCACACGCATGGTCCAAGCCTACTGACCTGCGTGACGTGTCCAGCGTTCGTCAGCGCCCAGCACGTGCCGACGGCTCAGAGTTGTTCCGGCCGCACCCAGCCGTCGGCGATGAGGGCAAGCAGCAGTTCCGCCTTGTTGGCGACGGGCCGCCCTGCGTCGAGGTAGCGCTGCCGCACCCGGCGGTAATGCTCGCGGGCGGTGCTCTCTGCGATGAAGAAGCGGCGTGCCGTTTCGCGCAGCGTTGCGCCGAGGACGTACGCGGTGAGGACCTCCCGCTCCCGTTCGGTGACGTGGACGCGGGGAATCCGAGGATGACCCGGCTCCGACCGGCCGGCCAGCCCCGTCAGCACGTCGAGCGCGTGTCCCGGATCGGTGATGTCGACGGTGCGCGGGTCCGACACCGGTACGCCTACGGTTCCGATCATGCAGCCGTTCAGCGCGCGAATGGATCGGACCTGCGCGATACGGCGCTGTGAACGGACGATCGTGATGGCGGGGGAGTCCAGGCCGCCGAGGGAGTCGGTGGCGTGATCGAGGTCGATGATGACTGCGTGTAGGCCTGCGTCTTCGACGAACACCGCGAGCGCGGAGTCGATGACGTCGTGCTCGGCGATGATGACTGCAGTGGCGACTGTTTTCAGAACAGGCGTCGGATTGTCGATCTCTCTGACGAAGTCGACGGTCATGGTTCTCCCCGGGTAATGCGCGCTGCCCTGACGGAAGCGCGAATCTGACGTGATGCGGCCGGTCTCACCGGTTAGGTGAAATCGTGCCCCCGACGCGCGCGCAAGTCATCACTTGTGATGACATTGCGGTGTGGCAATGGCGCGCGAAAACGCCCAATTGACCGAGCGTAGTACTAAATCACGCACGAACTGATCACATGTGCACGTGATTACGCATGAAGGTGTGAACGAACGAGGAGTGCCGTGGAAGGCATGCGCATCCTGATCGCGTCTCCGCTCGGAGATGTGGTGGCTGAGCCGATTCGAGCGACGATCGAGTCTGCGACGGTAGTGGTCGCACACGACCGAGACGAGTTCGTCCGTAGCGTGTTCGGGCGAGTCAGATTCGACGTCGTCTCCGCCGACCTCATCTTCAACCGCCCTGACGCCGAGTGGACGTTCGACGGCCTCGACGTGCTCGACGGCCTCGGGCAGGCGGACCGGCTTGCGCCGGTCCTGCTGGCAACCCAGGGGCACTCGATGGAGACCGATCACCTGGAGGAAGCGCGATTGCGCTCAGACGTCTGGGGTGTGGTCGCCAAGGCTGACGGGTTCGGTCCCCTCGTCGCCGCGCTGCGCACCATTGCGCACGGAGAGAAGCTGGCCGACAACACGCCCTCGCCGCGCTATCCGCCGCTGTACGAATTGTTCACCGGGAGAAGAGGTATCACCGCCGCCCGGATGGCCGGCGCCATCGCCGCGGGTAATGCCTCCGACAACGCGACGCTTGCATCGATCGCCAAGGTGTCGCCGAACACTGCGAACAAGGTGACCAGCCA
>NZ_BAFB01000087.1 GCF_000248075.1 Gordonia otitidis NBRC 100426
TCCGTCTCGCTCGTGGTGCCTCGCTGTCGGACTTCGCCGACAAGATCGATGCCAACCCGGCGTCGCTGGTCCAGGCGTTGTTCAACCTCGGCGAGATGGTCACGGCCACCGAGTCGGTCAACGACGAGACGCTGGAGCTGCTCGGCTCCGAGATGAACTACACCGTGCAGGTCGTCAGCCCCGAAGATGAGGACCGCGAGCTCCTCGAGAGCTTCGACCTCTCGTACGGCGAGGACGAAGGCGACGAGGAGGATCTCGAACAGCGTCCCCCCGTGGTCACCGTCATGGGTCACGTCGACCACGGCAAGACCCGCCTGCTCGACACGATCCGTAAGGAGAACGTGCGCGAGGGTGAGGCCGGTGGCATCACCCAGCACATCGGTGCCTACCAGGTCAACACGCACCTCAACGGTGAGGACCGCCTGATCACCTTCATCGACACCCCTGGTCACGAGGCGTTCACCGCCATGCGTGCCCGTGGTGCGAAGTCGACCGACATCGCGATCCTGGTGGTGGCTGCCGACGACGGCGTCATGCCGCAGACGGTCGAGGCGATCAACCACGCGCAGGCGGCCGACGTGCCGATCGTCGTGGCGGTCAACAAGATCGACAAGGAAGGCGCTGATCCGTCGAAGATCCGGGGCCAGCTCACCGAGTACGGACTCATCCCCGAGGAGTACGGCGGCGACACCATGTTCGTCGACATCTCGGCCAAGCAGGGCACCAACATCGAGCAGTTGCTCGAAGCGGTGCTGCTGACGGCCGACGCGTCGCTGGATCTGCGCGCCAACCCCGACATGGACGCTCAGGGTGTCGCCATCGAGGCACACCTCGACCGTGGCCGTGGCCCTGTGGCAACGGTGCTCGTCCAGCGCGGAACGCTGCGTGTCGGCGATTCGGTGGTCGCGGGCGACGCCTACGGTCGCGTGCGACGCATGGTCGACGAGCACGGAGACGACGTCAGCGAAGCGCTGCCGTCGCGTCCGGTCCAGGTCATCGGATTCACGTCGGTGCCCGGCGCAGGCGACAACCTGCTCGTCGTCGAAGAGGACCGGACCGCTCGACAGATCGCCGACCGCCGCAATGCGCGCAAGCGCAACGCGTTGGCCGCGCGGAGTCGCAAGCGGATCAGCCTCGAGGATCTCGATTCGGCGCTGAAGGAAACCAGTCAGCTCAATCTGATTCTCAAGGGCGACAACGCCGGTACCGTCGAAGCGCTCGAAGAGGCGTTGCTCGGCATCGACATGGGCGACGAGGTCTCGCTGCGCGTCATCGACCGTGGTGTCGGTGGCGTGACGGAGACCAACGTCAACCTCGCTGCGGCGTCCGACGCGATCATCATCGGGTTCAACGTCCGTGCCGAGGGCAAGGCGACCGAGCTCGCCAACCGCGAGGGCGTCGACATCCGGTACTACTCGGTGATCTACCAGGCCATCGACGAGATCGAGAGCGCGCTCAAGGGCATGCTCAAGCCGATCTACGAAGAGGTGGAACTCGGCCGCGCCGAGATCCGCGCGATCTTCAAGAGCTCGAAGGTCGGCAACATCGCCGGTTGCCTGGTGCAGTCCGGTCTGATCCGTCGTAACGCCAAGGCTCGTCTGCTGCGTGACAACGTCGTCGTCGCCGAGAATCTCACCATCGCATCGCTGCGACGGGAGAAGGACGACGTCACCGAGGTCCGCGAAGGCTACGAATGCGGTCTCACGCTGACGTACAGCGACATCAAGGTCGACGACGTCATCGAGAGCTATGAGCTGCAGGAGAAGCCGCGCGACTGACGCGCGGATCGTCGAACACGCTCCCCTTCCGGGGCCGCAGGGCACCAGTGCCCTGCCGGCCACGGAGGGGGAGTACGTTCCTCACAGCCCGCGGTTCGATTCTCGAGGAAGGACACACCATGGCTGACCCGGCACGGGCACAGCGAATGGCCAAGCGGATCTCGTCGATCGTGGCGTCGTCGATCGCCCACGACATCAAGGACCCGCGGTTGACGTATGTCACGATCACCGACACCAAGGTCACCAATGACCTGCACGACGCCACGGTGTTCTACACCGTGATGGGCGAGTCGATCGACTCCGAACCCGACTACGACGCCGCAGCCGCGGGCCTGGCGAAGGCGACGGGGATTCTGCGGTCGAAGGTCGGGGCCGGGACAGGTGTGCGGTTCACGCCGACGCTGAGCTTCGTCCTCGACACCGTTCCCGACGCCGCGCGCCACATGGAGGAGCTCGTCGCGCGTGCACGCGCCAACGACGAGCTCGTGGCACGTCAGGCGAAGCAAGCGGAGCCGGCCGGTGATGCGGATCCGTATCGGAGCAAGGACTCAGACGTCGAGGACGGTTCACAGGAGTGACCACTGCCTCGACTGCGGAGATCGCAGAGGTTCTCGGTGCGGCGTCGGCGGTCACGATTCTGTGCCACGTGCGGCCCGATGCCGACACCATCGGTAGTGGACTCGCGCTCGGGCTGGCGTTGCACGCTCGGGGTCTCGACGTCGAGGTCGCATTCCCCGGCCCGGAGAGCCTCCCGGTCGCACTCCGCGGGCTGCCGGGTGCACGTCGGCTGCTCGTCGAGCCGGAGGCAGTGAAAGGTCACGACGTCTCCGTGTCGGTCGACGCCGCCGGTCTCGATCGGCTCGGCGGACTGGCGACGGTGTTCGACGGTGCGGCGACGTCGGTCGTCATCGATCACCACGCGTCCAACCGCGGCTTCGGTGATCTCGACTTCGTCGATGCGCAGGCCGACTGCACCGCTGTACTCGTGCTGCGCATCCTCGACGAACTCGGGTCACCACTCGACGCCGACATCGCGACGTGCCTCTACGCGGGGTTGGCCACCGACACCGGCTCGTTCAAGTGGGCACGTCCCGACTCGTTCCGGATCGCGGCCCGGCTACTCGACAGCGGGGTCGACGGTCGCACGTGGAGTCGTACCCTGTTCGACACACATCCCTTCTCGTGGCTCTCGATGGTCTCGGGTGTGCTCGGGTCGGCGATGCTGGTGCGCGAAGCCGCCGACGGCGCGGGCCTGGTGTACGCCGTCGTCGACCATGATGCGATGTCGGGGATGAGCTGGGAAGAGTCCGAGAGCATCATCGACATCGTGCGTACCACCGCCGATGCCGAGATCGCGGCGGTGTTCAAGGAGATCGAACCGTCCAACTGGACGGTGTCCCTGCGCTCCAAGGAGTCGGTCGATCTGATCCCGATCGCGCGTGCCCTCGGCGGCGGCGGACACCGGCATGCCTCCGGGTACAGCGACACAGGTGCCGCGGCGGAGGTCGTCGCACGGCTGGTGGGGTCGCTCTGACGGAGTCCGCGCACGCTGCCGACTCCCAGGCCACCGTCCCGGAGACGGGAGTCCGACGCATCGCCGTGCTCTCGGTGTCGGCGCTGGCCGTGTTGACCGCGCCGCCGCTGTATCTCCTGCTCGACCTCGCCGTGGTCGGTCGCCTTGGTGGCGACGAACTGGCCGCACTCGGTGTCGGCGCGCTGGTGCTGTCGGTCATCAGCACCCAACTCACCTTCCTGTCGTACGGCACGACTGCGCGGTCGGCTCGCCGCTTCGGTGCGGGTGACCGTGCCGGTGCGGTGGCAGAGGGTGTGCAGGCGACATGGATCGCGCTCGGTGTGGGTGCGGTGATCGTCGCCGTGATCTATCCACTCGCGCCGTGGGTGATGCGGCTCATGGTCGGAAGCTCGGGTCCGGACGCGGCTCACGTGGCCGCGGATGCGGCATCGTGGCTGCGTATCGCGTGCTTCGGTGTGCCGCTCATCCTCGTGTCGATGGCGGGCAACGGGTGGATGCGTGGCGTCCAGGAGACTCGACGACCGGTCGTGTACGTCGTGGTCGGGTTGTCGATCGGGGCGGTTTTGTTGGTCGGGTTGGTCCACGGCGTGTGGTTCTTCCCGCGACTCGGCCTGGCGGGCAGCGCGGTTGCCAATGTCGTCGGACAATCGATCACCGGTCTGCTGTTCGCCGCGCGACTCCTGCGTGAGGTTTTGCCGGAGGCCGGAAGCCACGCGCTTCGCCCGCGCCGTGATTCGCGCTCAGCTCGTGATGGCGCGCGATCTCGTGACGCGCAGCCTCTCGTTCCAGGTGTGCTTTCTCTCGGCGGCTGCCGTGGCGGCCCGCTTCGGGGTGGCGGCGGTCGCGGCACACCAGCTGACACTGCAACTCTGGGAGTTCATGTCGCTCTTTCTCGACTCCGTCGCCATCGCAGCGCAGGCGCTCGTCGGGGCGGCGCTGGGTGCAGGGGCTGTTTCTGCCGCACGCACCGTCGCCCGCAGGGTGACGATGGTGTCGGTGATCGCCGCGTCGGTGATGGCGGTGGTGTTCGCGCTGGGCGCGGGCGTGGTGCCGAGACTGTTCACCAGCGACACCCGTGTACTCGACGTGATCGGCACACCCTGGTGGTTCTTCGTGGCGATGTTGCCGATCGCCGGTGTGGTGTTCGCGCTCGACGGCGTGCTGCTCGGCAGCGGCGACGCCGCCTATCTACGGACCGCGACGTTGATCGCCGCGCTCACCGGATTCCTGCCGCTGATCTGGTTGTCGCTGGTCTTCGATTGGGGACTCGCGGGGATCTGGACGGGTCTCGTGGTCTTCATGGTGATCCGCATGCTGACCGTCGTGTGGCGCATCCGCTCGGGACGGTGGCAGCGGGTCGGTCGCGAGAGCCGCTGACTCGGCATCTGGCACGATGGATCCTCGTGGCTACACTCTGGGCGATCAGCGATCTTCACGTCGCGCACCGCGGCAACGAGAGCATCGTGGACCAGATCAGACCGTCGGCATCCGACGACTGGCTGATCGTCGCCGGTGATGTGTCCGAACGCACCGACGACATCATCGACACGTTGCGCCGACTCAAGGCTCGTTTCGACACGGTGATCTGGGTACCGGGCAATCACGAGCTCTACACCACGGCCAAGGATCCGCTGCAGATCTTCGGTGTCGCCCGCTACGACTACCTGGTTCAGGCCTGCCGCGACATCGGCGTCATCACACCCGAGGACATCTACCCGGTGTTCGACGCAGGCGACGGCAGCGAACCTGTCCGTGTGGTGCCGATGTTCCTGCTCTACGACTACACATTCCGGCCGGAGGGAACGACGACGGCCCTGCAGGCGCTGGCAGTAGCCCGGGAGCGCAACGTGGTGGCCACCGACGAGTTCCTGCTCTCCGCCGAGCCGTACCCGACCCGAGACGCGTGGGGCAGAGCACGGATCGATGCCACCCGCCGTCGGCTCGAAGCACTCGACCCGTCCGAGAAGACCATCCTGATCAATCACTGGCCGCTGCGACGCGAACCGACCGACGCGCTGTTCTACCCCGAGTTCGCACTCTGGTGCGGCAGTGAGCTCACCGCCGACTGGCACACCCGTTTCAACGCGGCATGCAGCGTGTACGGGCATCTGCACATCCCGCGCACCACCTGGTACGACGACGTCCGGTTCGAGGAGGTGTCGGTGGGCTACCCGCGGGAGTGGAAACGACGGGGACTTCCCGAGCCGCTGCTCCGTCAGATCGCACCGGATCCCGGTGTCCGCGAGAGGGATCTACCCGACCACGGTGCGCGTTTCACACTGCCGCCCGACTACGCCGAGCGCGCAAGGGAATTCGCCGAACGGGTGGCGCAGCGCCGCGCAGAGCGCTCGGAGTCACAGGTACGGCGCTCGCAGACCCAGGAGGGAAATCAGTGATCGAACGACTCGTCCCGCCCGGTGTGGCCGCAGCCGAGTCCTTCGGCGACCCGCCCGGTCTCGCTCCGATGCCCGCGGAGGAATCGTTGATCGCGCGCGCGGTGGAGAAGCGGCGTCGCGAATTCATCACCGCGCGCCATTGCGCGCGACAAGCACTCGGCCAGCTCGGCATCGAGCCGACACCGATCATGCGCGGCGACAAGGGAATGCCCCTGTGGCCCAAGCAGATCGTCGGCAGCTTGACGCACTGTGACGGCTATCGTGCAGCGATCGTCGCCTACGCCATGGGGGTTCGCTCGCTGGGGATCGACGCGGAACCCCACGACGAACTGCCCGAGGGTGTCCTCGAGCACACCAGCCTGCCCGCCGAGCGTGACGTTCTCGCAACCAGGCCGGCCGGTCTCCACTGGGACCGGCTCCTGTTCTGCGCCAAGGAAGCGACGTACAAGGCGTGGTTCCCGCTGACCCAACGCTGGCTCGGCTTCGAGGACGCGCACATCACGTTCGAGCAGACGGGGGAGAACACGGGGACGTTCCGCTCCGAGATCCTGATCGACGGGTCGGTCATCGACGGCGGTACACCGATCACCGAGTTCTCGGGTCGGTGGCTGGTCGACGACGGCTACATCACCACGACGATCGTGATGAGCTGACGTGGCCGACTCCTCCATCCAGAACGCCGGATTGGTCATCGTCGACAAGAACGAGGGCATCACGAGCCACGACGTGGTGTCGCGGTGTCGAAAGCTGTTCGACACCAGGCGGGTTGGTCACGCGGGCACCCTGGATCCGATGGCGACCGGCGTGCTCGTCGTCGGCGTCGAGCGGGCGACCAAGCTACTCGGCCTGCTGTCACTGAACACCAAGTCCTACACCGCGACGATCCGACTCGGCGCCGCCACGGACACGGACGACCGCATGGGTGAGGTCATCTCGCAGTCGGACGCATCGTCGATCACCGACGAGCAGATCGCCGACACCATCGCCACTCTCACCGGCGACATCGAGCAGGTGCCCGCGAAGGTCAGCGCCATCAAGGTCGACGGTCGGCGGGCGCACGCCCTGGCCAGGACGGGTGAGGAATTCGAGCTCGCCGCACGGCCGGTCACCGTGTCCCGATTCGACGTGTTGGCTCGGCGGGACGAGGGCACGTTCGTCGACCTCGACGTCGTTGTCGACTGTTCCGCGGGGACTTATATCCGTTCGCTGGCACGCGACCTCGGAGACGCACTCGGAACCGGGGGTCACCTGACCGCACTACGTCGAACCGCCGTTGGGCCCTTCACGCTCGAGCATGCGCGGACCCTCGAACAGCTCGCGGAACATCCGGAGCGCAGTCTCACCATCGACGAAGCCGCGCTGATCTCGTTCCCGCACCGCGACATCGACGACGACGAGGCCGAATCCATCAGTCAGGGGCGGTGGCTTACCCCGATCGGCCGCAAAGGCGTCTACGTGGTGGTCGATCCTGCCGGGCAGGCCATCGCTCTCGTGCAGGAAAAAGGTCGCCGCGCGAGTTCGGTGATGGTCGTTCGGCCTGCGACGCTGAGGTAGCGCCGGCCGGGTGCCCGCCGCAGCCGTCAGTGCACGGCGACGAGGAAGATCGCCCGGGCTGCGATGTCGCCGAGCACGATCGGTTCCGCGTCGTCGACCGAGATCGAGATCGTCCCGGCGAACGGACGCTTCTCCGTGACGCGGACAACGCAGTCCAGGGCGACGCCGAGCTGGTCGAAGTACCGGAGTACCTCGGGGTCGGTGTCGGAGATGCGGGCGATCCGGCCGCCTTCGCCGGTGTCGAGGTCGGCGAGCGAAAAGGCCTCGGGTGCAGGGACGGAGCCGTCGATGCGGGGGATGGGGTCGCCGTGCGGGTCGCGGTCGGGGTGACCGAGCTTGGCGTCGAGGCGGGCCATGAACCGATCCGACATGGCGTGCTCGAGGACTTCGGCCTCGTCGTGCACCTCGTCCCAGCCGTAGCCGAGTTCGCGGACGAGGAAGGTCTCGATCAACCGGTGCCTGCGCACCATCAGGATCGCAGCCACCCGGCCTTCGTCGGTGAGCGTCACCGCGCCGTAGCGTTCGTGCGCGACCAGACCCTGGTCGGCGAGCTTGCGGATGGCCTCCGACGCCGTCGACGCCGAGACGCCCATCTTGTCGGCGAGCATCTTGGTCGTGACCTTGACCTCGGCCCACTCCTGGCTGGTCCAGATGACTTTCAGGTAATCCTGGGTGACCGTGGACAAATCGGTCACCGACGTGTCCGGGACAGGAGTTCCGGAGGCGGGAGTCGGGTGTCCGGGGTCGGAGGTCGTGGCACCGGCCGCGCGGGTCTGGGGCATGGATCGAGCTTAGCGCCGCCTACCCACACCGAGAGTGCTCGCCCGCCGTATCGCGACGGTCGTGCGTGCAGACGTCCGGCGCGGCGTATCCGCGTTGCCTCCGCGAACACCGTGATTCATCGTGTCGGTGCGCGCAATTCACCGTCTCGACCCGATCGGTTGCCGGACGGGCGCGGGCGCTGGTCCGGCAGCGTCGGTCATCGTAGGCTTGTCGGCGTGTTGCGATGGCGAGGTCTGGAGGAAGTACCCGCGGACTGGGGCAGGTGTGTGGTCACCATCGGCGTGTTCGACGGTGTCCACCGCGGGCACGCTCAGTTGATCCACGCAGCGACCTCCGCAGCGGCGGAGCGCGGAATCCCGTCCGTGTTGATGACCTTCGATCCGCACCCCGCCGAGGTCGTTCGCCCCGGAACTCACCCGCCGCAGTTGACCACCCTCACGCGACGAGCGGAGCTGGCCGAGGAACTCGGCATCGACGTGTTCTGTGTGATGCCGTTCACGCCCGAGCTCGCCTCACGCTCGCCCAAGGACTTCGCCCACAACGTGCTGGTCGAAAGCCTGCATGCTGCCGAGGTCGTCGTCGGAGCCAACTTCACGTTCGGCAAGAAGGCCGCCGGGAACGTCGAGAAGCTCACCGAACTCGGTGAGCGGTTCGGGTTCGAGGTCCAGGCGATCTCACTGTTCGGCGAGCATGCCGTGACCTATTCGTCGACCTACATCCGTTCGTGTGTGGCGGCAGGCGATGTCGAACGCGCAGCCGAGGCACTCGGGCGGCCGCACCGGGTCGAGGGAGTCGTGGTGCGTGGTGACGGCCGCGGCCGCGAATTGGGTTATCCCACAGCCAATGTCGCGCCACCGATGTACGCGGCGATACCTGCCGACGGGGTGTACGCGGCATGGTTCACGGTGCTCGGGCCCGGTCCGGTCGTCGGTCAGGTGATCCCGGGGGAGAGTTATCAGGCCGCGGTGTCCGTCGGCACCAATCCGACGTTCTCCGGTCGTACACGGACTGTCGAGGCGTTCGTCCTCGACACGGCCGCGGATCTGTACGGGCAGCACGTCGCCGTCGACTTCGTCGATCGGATCCGCGGCATGGAGAACTTCGACAGCATCGACGACCTCCTGACGGCCATGGCGGGCGACGTCGACAAGACGCGCGAGATACTGGCCGTCGGCCACACGGCGTCGTAGGCGCAGGCGAGCCGTCGCGGACCTCGTAGGCGCCGGCGAGCCGTCGCGGGAGGCTGTTCGTGATTTGGGTCCGGACCAGCGGAGTTGGTAGCCTGGTGAGTCGGTGCTGCTGCAGTCCGCGGTGGCGCACCGAACCGGTCGAACCGAATCCGGGTGGATTCGACACCGGTCACAGATGACGCGGGACTGAAACAACCAGGAGTATCTCCATGGCATTGACTGCCGAGCAGAAGAAAGAAATCCTCACCGAGTACGGCCTGCACGAGACCGACACCGGTTCGCCCGAGGCTCAGGTCGCACTGCTGACCAAGCGCATCACCGACCTCACCGAGCACCTCAAGGAGCACAAGCACGATCACCACAGCCGTCGTGGTCTGCTGCTGCTCGTCGGTCGTCGTCGTCGCCTGCTCAAGTACGTCGCCAAGGTCGACATCGCGCGTTACCGCTCGCTGATCGAGCGCCTCGGCCTGCGTCGCTGAGACCGTCCGGCACGGCCGGATACCACGACCTCACGAACCGGTCATCTCCCATGGGGGGATGACCGGTTCGGCGTTTCCTACTGCGCGGGCACGCGATGATAGGCTGATGGGCGGAACGTTGCAGATATGTGCGTCCACAAGCATGACGAAGAGTCAGATCGGTCCTCGGTAGTGGCCGCCGGAATCACCAGCTGATTCCGGCCGCTTCGATCGAAGGCCGTCTGAGCACCACGGATCACATGAGGCTGATCCGGGCATGCAGTGGCCATGTCCCGCGATGTTCTGGGCCGGTAGCGGCGCTACGCGCGCCCCGGTGCGCGGCATCCGCGTCGCGCAGATCATCGGGAGTGCGCGGCGGTATGTCGCTTCCCGGTCCCAATCCGCATATACGGGCCGCTGTCGCGGCCACCATCACGATCGCGTCGAATGCGATCGGCACGAAGGGATTCATAGCCCACATGACAGATGTCACATCCACCGAGGTCGTCGAGGAATTCGACGACGCGATCACCGAGGCGACGGCCGTCATCGACAACGGCAGCTTCGGCACCCGCACCATCCGGTTCGAGACCGGACGTCTCGCGCTGCAGGCCGCCGGTTCGGTGACCGCCTACCTCGACGACGAGACCATGCTGCTGTCGACCACAGCGGCATCGAAGCACCCCAAGGAGCACTTCGACTTCTTCCCGCTCACCGTCGACGTCGAAGAGCGCATGTACGCCGCCGGACGCATCCCCGGCTCGTTCTTCCGCCGCGAGGGTCGCCCGTCGACCGACGCGATCCTCACCTGCCGCCTTATCGACCGCCCGCTGCGCCCGTCGTTCGTCGACGGCCTGCGCAACGAGATCCAGGTCGTCGTCACGGTCCTGAGTCTCGATCCCAAGGATCTCTACGACGTCGTCGCGATCAACGCCGCCTCGGCGTCGACCCAGCTCGCGGGCCTGCCGTTCTCCGGCCCCGTCGGCGGTGTGCGTGTTGCGCTCATCCCCACGGAGGA
Organism: Gordonia otitidis NBRC 100426; assembly: GCF_000248075.1. Taxonomy (GTDB): domain Bacteria; phylum Actinomycetota; class Actinomycetes; order Mycobacteriales; family Mycobacteriaceae; genus Gordonia; species Gordonia otitidis. Next base: position 10,712 of record NZ_BAFB01000087.1, read on the forward strand.
GAACAAGGCGGGCCAGTGGGTCGCGTTCCCGACCGTCGAGCAGCTCGAAGGTGCCGTGTTCGACATGGTCGTCGCGGGCCGCGTGGTCGAGGGCGGCGACGTCGCGATCATGATGGTCGAGGCCGAGGCCACCGAGAACGTCATCGACATCGTCGCAGGCGGCGCGCAGGCACCGACCGAGACCATCGTCGCGGAGGGGCTCGAGGCCGCAAAGCCGTTCATCGCGCGTCTGTGCGAGGCGCAGAAGTCGCTCGCGGATGCTGCCGCGAAGGAGACCGCCGAGTTCCCGCTGTTCCCGCCGTACGAGTCCGACGTCTACGACGCCGTCTCCGCTGCAGCCACCGAGCGTCTCTCGCAGATCCTCACCATCCCAGGCAAGCAGGAGCGCGACGACAAGACCGACGAGCTCAAGGCCGACATCCTCGCCCAGCTCGGCGAGCAGTTCGAGGGCCGCGAGAAGGAGATCGGCGCGGCATACCGCTCGGTCACCAAGAAGCTCGTGCGCCAGCGCATCCTCACCGACCACTTCCGCATCGACGGCCGCGGCATCACCGACATCCGGTCGCTGTCGGCCGAGGTCGCCGTGATCCCGCGCGCACACGGTTCGGCTCTGTTCGAGCGTGGCGAGACCCAGATCCTCGGTGTCACCACCCTCGACATGGTCAAGATGGCCCAGCAGATCGACTCGCTGGGACCCGAGACCTCCAAGCGGTACATGCACCACTACAACTTCCCGCCGTACTCGACCGGTGAGACCGGTCGCGTGGGATCGCCCAAGCGCCGCGAGATCGGCCACGGAGCGCTCGCCGAGCGGGCTCTCGTGCCGGTCATCCCGAGCGTCGAGGACTTCCCGTACGCCATCCGTCAGGTGTCGGAAGCGTTGGGCTCCAACGGTTCCACCTCGATGGGTTCGGTCTGTGCGTCGACCATGTCGCTGCTCAACGCCGGTGTGCCGCTGCGCGCGCCGGTCGCGGGTATCGCGATGGGTCTCGTTTCCGACACCGTCGACGGCGAGACCCGCTACGTGGCGCTCACCGACATCCTCGGCGCCGAGGATGCCTTCGGCGACATGGACTTCAAGGTCGCGGGCACCAAGGACTTCGTCACCGCGCTGCAGCTCGACACCAAGCTCGACGGCATTCCGTCGAAGGTGCTTGCCGGTGCGTTGAGCCAGGCCAAGGACGCGCGCCTGACCATCCTGGACGTGATGGCCGAGGCCATCGACGAGCCCGACGAGATGAGCCCGTACGCGCCGCGGATCACCACCATCAAGATCCCGATGGACAAGATCGGCGAGCTGATCGGCCCCAAGGGCAAGACGATCAACGGCATCACCGAGGAGACCGGCGCGAACATCTCCATCGAGGACGACGGCACCGTGTTCATCGGCGCTGCGGACGGTGTGTCGGCGCAGGCTGCGATCGACAAGGTCAACGCCATCGCCAACCCGCAGCTGCCCAAGGTGGGCGAGCGCTTCCTGGGCACCGTGGTGAAGACCACTGCCTTCGGCGCGTTCGTGTCGCTGCTTCCGGGCCGCGACGGTCTGGTGCACATCAGCAAGCTCGGTAAGGGCAAGCGCATCAACAAGGTCGAGGATGTCGTGAAGGTCGGCGACAAGCTTCAGGTCGAGATCGCCGACATCGACGAGCGCGGCAAGATCAGCCTCATCCCGGTCGACGACACCAAGAGCGACGCACAGTCCGACGCTCCGGCGGACGACAAGGACAAGGCATCGGCGGACGCCTGATCTGCTGACGTAGCGGCGTGCTCGCCGCGAGAATTCGACGGCCCGTCGTTCACAATGGTGTGGACGACGGGCCGTCGTCGTGGTCGAGGCCGCTGGTGGTGGTCGATGGTCGTGAGAGGAGACGAGGAGATGTCGATGGCGGAGGTCGGTCACGGCGACGTCGTCGTCGACAAACTCACGGTCCCGCACCGTCGGGAGTCGTCGGGCACAGGGGACGCAACGGTCGACAGTCTCATCCGATCCGAGCCACTGGTGGGCACGCCGGACATGTCGGTGCGACAGGCAGCGCAACTGATGACCGAACGTAACCGCGATCATGTGCTGATCCCGTTGCGCGACAATGGTTTCGGCGTGATCACCGATGCACTCATCCGTGAGCGGGTGGTAGCCGAGGGCGTCTCCGCCGATACCGCCGTGACGACGCTCATCGATCGCCGCGCGCCCGTCGTCGCGCCGCACGTCGCGGCGTCGGACGCGTTGACCACGATCCTCGAGAACGACCTGACCGCCCTGCCGGTCGTCGACCCTGGTGGCGCCGTGCGCGGTGTGGTCGCGCCGTCGGACTTCGTCGCCGCCCCCGGTGGCCCGAGTGTGGCTCTGCGCGAGCAGATCTCGCGAGCGCGCGATATCGCCGAACTACAGGAACGCGCGTCGCGGGTGCCCTACCTCGTCGCCGATCTGGTGCGGCGTGAGCAGCCGGCCCATTCGGTGACCACCATGGCCTCACTGGTCACCGATGCCGCGGTGCGACGGGCGCTCGAGTTGGTTCTGGCCTCGCACCCTCAGCTCGATCCGGCACGGTTGACGTGGATGTCGTTGGGCAGCAATGCGCGTCGGGAGACGGTGCTCAGCTCGGACATAGATTCGGCGGTGTCGTTCTCCGACGACGTCACCGACGAAGAGGTCGGTGCGTACCGGGTGGCCTTCGGCGAGGTCGACGACGTGCTGCGCGGCGGCGGTATGGTCGTCGACGACAACGGCGCCGTGGCCTCGATGCCGCTGTTCTCGCGTACACACTCCAGGTGGCGGGCCGCCGCGCGGACGTGGCTGGCGGAGCCGTTGGAGAACAAGGGCATGATTCTCACGTCGTTGATGATCGATGCCCGCCCCATCTGGGGTGACGAAGGGCTTCCCGCTGTCGGTGAGGTGTTCGGCGACCTCCGTGGTCATCGCGGGACACTCAATCTCCTGCTCGCAGAAGCGCTTGCCACCAAGGCGAAGATGCGGTCGGTGCGCGACATGCTGACGCGGCGCGGGGACGAGTTCGACATCAAACAGCACGCGATCGGTCCACTGGTCAACTTCGCCAGATGGGCAGCTCTGTCGGTCGGATCGACACAGCTCGACACCCGGGGTCGGCTGCGTGCTGCCTCGGGCAGTGAACTGCTGCCCGACGATCAGGCAGAGACACTCGTGGAGGTGTTCGAGGTCTTGCAGCGGATACGCCTGAACTATCAGGTCGCGCAGTTCGACAGGGGCGAACCGGTGAGCGACGTGATGGAGATGAAGCGTCTGTCGCCGCTTGACCGAAGTATGGTGGCGCAGGCAGTCCGCGAGATCGCAGGGGTGCAGCGTCGAGCAGCCAATCGTGCACATTATCTGCCTGTAGGGTCGCCGGACTGACTGACAACTTCTGGAGGTGTGGCGCGGAGTGTGCCTGATCCTGTTCGCGGTCGACGTCGATCCGCGGTACCCGCTGTTGCTTGCGGCCAACCGTGACGAGATGTACTCGAGGCCTACCGAGGGCATCCACCGCTGGGGTGATCTCCCGATCCTCGGTGGCCGCGACCTGACCGCCGGTGGTACCTGGATGGGTGTGTCGACCACGTCGCCGCAGCGGATGGCGGCCGTGACGAATGTGCGCCTTGGTGAACCGAAGGTATTGCCCGACAAGCGATCACGTGGCGATCTTCCCGTCGACTTCCTCGTCGGCGACGTCACCCCGCGGCAGGCGGCCGAGAGCCTCGTCGAGCATGCGGACGAGTACGCGCCGGTCAATCTCCTGGTGGCCGACGGCGTCGACGTCTGGTGGGCGACCAACGCACCTGAACCGCAGGTCAAGGTGGTGCCGCCGGGGTGGCACGGTCTGTCCAATGGTGTCCTCGACAGCAACTGGCCCAAGGTGACCGACGGGGTCCGACGATTCGAGCGGGTCGCCACAGAGCCGGATGCAGTACCGGACGACTATCTCGCGATGCTCGACGATCGGCGGTTGGCCGATCCCGCTCGGCTGCCCGACACCGGCATCGATCCCGAGCGTGAGCACCAACTCTCAGCGATGTTCGTCGATATGGATGGCTATGGCACCCGAGCGTCGTCGGTGCTGCGCATGCGACGCGACCGCCATGGCGACCTCACCGAGCGACGCTTCCGCGACGGCGAAGCCGTGGCAACCACGACACTGAACTGGTGAGCCACACGCGACCGCCGGGCTCGGGATGTCCCGGGCCCGGCGGTGTCGCGGTGAAGTCGTGATCAGTTGGTGCTGAATGGGTTGCGCTCGGCGGGGATGTCGAGTGCCGTGCCGACCTCGGCGTTGAACAGCTTTCCGGCGTGCGTGCTGAGACCACCGGCGAGGGCTGCATTCTCCGACAGGGCCTTCTCCCACCCCTTGTCGGCGAGTTGCAGCACGTAGGGCAGGGTCGCTCCGGTGAGCGCCTGCGTCGACGTACGGGCGACCGTGCCGGGCATGTTGGCGACGCAGTAGAACACGCTGTCGTGCACGGTGAACGTCGGGTCGTCGTGCGTGGTGGGGCGTGAATCCTCGAAGCAGCCGCCCTGGTCGATTGCGATATCGACGAGCACCGAGCCCGACTTCATCTGCGCGACGAGACTGTTGGGGACGAGCACGGGTGCCTTGGCGCCGGGGACGAGGACTGCGCCGATCACGAGGTCGGCCTGCTTGACGGCCTCGGCGAGTGCGAGTGACGTCGAGTAGCGGGTGTGGACGCGTCCGCCGAAACGGGCGTCGACGGCGCGCAGCTTGGTGATGTCGAGGTCGAAGACGGTGACCTGTGCGCCCATGCCGACGGCGATGGTTGCGGCGTTGACACCGCTGACACCTGCGCCGATGACGACGACGTCGGCGGGTTCTGTGCCCGGGACCCCGCCCATGAGCACGCCGCGTCCGCCCTCGGAACGCATGAGGTGGTATGCCCCGACCTGGGGGGCGAGTCGGCCCGCGACCTCACTCATCGGCGCCAGCAGCGGCAGCGAGCCGTCGGCCGCGCGCACCGTTTCGTAGGCGATCGAGGTGGTGCGCGATGCCAACAAGGCGTCGGTGCAGGGGCGGCTGGCCGCGAGGTGCAGGTAGGTGAAGAGGGTTTGGCCCTCGCGCATCAGGTCGTACTCGGCCTCGATCGGTTCCTTCACCTTCAGGAGGAGGTCGGCCTGCTCCCAGATGGCGGCAGCGGTGTCGAGGATCTGTGCCCCCGCGGCCTTGAAGTCGGTGTCGTCGATGGCCGAGCCGAGCCCGGCGCCCGCCTGGATGACGACGTCGTGGCCGCGCTTGGTCAACTCGGCCACTCCGGCGGGCGTGATCGCGACGCGATACTCGTTGTTCTTGATCTCTGTGGGGATGCCGATACGCATCAGGTGCTCCTTGACGTTCGTATAAGAGGGTGATGTCGGTGCGCTTCGGGAGCGCGGGTGGTGGTTCGAATGGGGGCGCTACTCTGCGCTGAACGCCTTCAAGCGTGAAGGAACGTCGGAGAGTGCACAATATGGATGAGGAAAGTTCTGTAGGAGTGTGATTACGATGAATAATCGTCGAGAGAGAGGGTTGTGATGGCTGCCACGCCGAAGGATGTTCGGGCGCTCGAGCTCGACGCCACCGATCGTGAACTCCTGCGAGTGCTGCAACTCGACGCACGCATTCCGAACAGTGAGCTCGCGGCGAGGGTGGGGATCGCGGCGTCGACAGCGCACGGCCGTCTTCGACGCCTCGTCGACGCCGGCGTCATTCGGGGCTTCTTCGCCGACGTCGACCCGGCAGCGGTCGGACGTCCGTTGCGTGCGATGGTCGCGGTGAGCCTGCAGTCGGACGCGCGTGGTCAGATCCGGCAGTTCGTCGGCGAGATCGCGCGCCGCGACGAGGTGATCGACGTGTTCTTCCTCGCCGGTGCCGACGACTACCTGTTGCACGTCGCGACCGCCGACACCGAGGCCCTGCGGACCTTCGTCGAGATGCTCAACGCGCGGCGCGAGGTCGCGGGAACGACAACCTCTCTGGTCTTCGACCACCAACGCGGCGATGCGCCGATCTACTGAGGTCTCGTTGTCTGTGCCGTAGTCAGGTGCCGCCACGTGGCACTGGACTACGGCACACGGGTGCGCGTGAGGCATGACCGGTCGGGAACGTACCTTCTCGAGCACTAGACTCGGACGGGAATGTTCGACCGAGGGCGCGAGGAGAGGCACCGATGAGTGACGAGATCAGAGTGGGCGTGTTCGGCAGTGGGGGCAAGGTCGGGCAGGCCATGGTCGACGCCGTCGAGGCAGCCGACGACCTGGTCTTCACCACGGGCGTCGACAAGGGCGACGACCCGACGGCCTTCGTCGCCGCCGGCACCTCCGTCGTCATCGACTTCACGCATCCGGGCGTGGTGATGGACAACCTGAAGTTCTTGATCGACAACGGCATTCACGCCGTCGTCGGAACCACGGGCTTCACAGCCGAACGTCTTGATCAGGTACGCGCGTGGCTGTCGGAGGCGCCCGGGGTCGGCGTGCTCATCGCTCCCAACTTCGCGATCGGCGCGGTCCTGTCGATGCGTTTCGCGCAGCAGGCGGCTCGGTTCTTCGAGTCGGTCGAGGTCATCGAGTTGCACCATCCGCACAAGGCCGACGCGCCATCGGGCACGGCGTACCGAACCGCGGCGCTGATCGCCGAGTCCCGTGCGCAGGCGGGTGTCGGACCGAGCCCTGACGCCACGACCGACGAACTCCCCGGGGCGCGAGGTGCCGTCGTCGACGGTGTCCATGTGCACTCGGTGCGCCTCGCGGGGCTCGTAGCGCACCAGGAGGTGCTGCTCGGCACGCAGGGGGAGACCCTGACCATTCGCCACGACTCGATCGACCGCAGTTCGTTCGCGCCCGGAGTGCTGCTCGGTGTGCGGCAGATCGGCAGTCGGCCGGGCCTGACCGTCGGCCTCGACGAATTGATGGACCTGTAGTCGCCATGTCTGCCGACCCGAGCAAGCCCAAGAAGGACCCGACACAGCGTGACGCCCGACCGATCGTGTGGATGATCGGGTTTCTCGTCGTCGCGATGATCGTGTACTTCGTGCTGCTCGGTCGGACCGGCGTGCAACTGATCGCGCACGGCGGGGTGGTCGCCGTCGGGCTCGGCATCGGCGTGCTGATCTTGCCGTTCCTGGGTGCGTGGCTTATCTACTCGACGCTGCGTGCGGGACTCGAACACCAGCGACTCGCGCGGATCATGGCGGAGGAGGGTCGTGAACTCGACGTCTCGGAACTGCCGCGTCGACCGTCCGGACGCATCGAGCGCGACGCCGCGGACGAGTTGTTCGCGCAGGTCAAACAGGAGTGGGAAGCGAACCCCTCCGACTGGCGAAGCACCTACCGCATAGCCCGTGCCTACGATTACGCGGGCGATCGGTCACGCGCGCGGGAGATGATGAAACGCGCCGTGGCCCAGTTCCACGGACGTGAACAGCGGAACAGCGCATGAGCGAGACCCTCCGCGCGCTGCTGGACGCCGAGCAGTTGTGGGCCGATGCGCTCGCGCAGGTCGGTCCCGCAGTTCTCGATCGACGCAGCGGTGCTGAAGCGTGGACCAATCGCGAACTGATCAATCACGTCATCGGCGGCGGCCATCGATACGCGATGCTGCTGGCCGGCGCGAGTGCTGCAGACGTCGACACAACCAGGGACGCCGACTACATCCTGGACGACCCCGTCGGGGAGTTCTGGAGCTACGAGACCATGCTGCGCGAATCCGCTGCCGTCGCCGACCTCGGCGCGCTCGTGGTTCATCGCGCGGGGCCCCGCACGGGAGAGGAACTGCTGATCCTGCGTGCGATGGACCTCACCGTGCACACCTACGACCTGAGCGTGGGCATCGGCATCCGGTGGGAACCGTCGGAGGCCCTGGCAGAGCACGTCCTCGCCGACGCAGCGTCGATCGTCGAGCAACTCCGCGGACTCGGTCTGTTCGGACCGGCCGTCGAGTACGCGGCCGTCGACGTCGGCTCGTCGAACGCGGCCGACCGGCTGTTGGCGTTCACGGGACGGTCGCGATGACCCGACTGTTGATCGTCCACCACACTCCGTCGCCGCACTGCCAGGCGATGTTCGAGGCCGTGGTCTCCGGTGCGACCGACCCCGAGATCGAGGGTGTCGAGGTCGTTCGCAAAGCGGCACTGGAGGTTTCGCCCTCGGACATGCTTGCAGCCGACGGCTATCTGCTCGGCAGCCCGGCCAATCTCGGCTACATCTCCGGGGCACTCAAACACGCCTTCGACGTCTGTTACTACCCGATTCTCGACTCCACCAGGGGACGACCGTTCGGGATGTACCTGCACGGCAACGAGGGAACCGAGGGTGCGGAGAACGCCGTCGACCGCATCGCCGCAGGGCTCGGCTGGGGGAAGGCCGCCGAGTATGTGGTCGTGTCCGGTCCGCCGTCGAAGCCTGATCTCGAGGCCTGCTGGGAGCTGGGGGCGAGCGTCGCGGCACAGCTGATGTGAGCCGCTGAGTCCGGCATGGTTCGATCTGTGCCATATCGGATGACTCGAGTGTCGACTCCGTCGGTGCGGTGCAAAAATTCAACTTTCCGCATCAGGAGCGCGCCCCGATCAGGCGAGCACACACCTGATCGATTGTTGGGAGGCGCTGTGTCGAGGTCTGCATCGTGATCGCCCACGCGATCGGGGATGTGCTGCCGATCGCCGTTGCCGTGGCGATCAGTCCGGTGGCGATCATCACCGGCGTCGTGCTCCTGTTGTCGGAGCATGGTCGTGGCAAGGCCGCACTGTTCGCCATCGGGTGGGTCGTCACACTCTTGATCGTCACGGGCGTCGCGGTCGCCATCACCGACGTCGCCGAGGAGGACGAGCCCACTGCCACCGAACACGGTGTGCAGGTCTTCACCCTCGTGCTCGGGCTGTTCTTCCTTTTTCTCGCGGTGATGTCCTGGCGCAACCGACCTGCGCCGGGAGAGCCGGCGAAGGAGGCCAAGCTCCTCGCGCGCGTCACCGCGATGTCGGGACTGGCGGTCCTGGCTCTCGGCCTGATCGAGGGCATCGCGATCGTCAAGAACGTACCGCTCAGTCTCGGCGCCGGTGCACGGATCGCCGAGGACACCCAGCGTGGTGCGTCGGCATGGGTGGTGCTCGTGATCTACGTGCTGATCGCCAGTATCGGCATACTGCTTCCGCTACTGATCGCCGTCGTCGGCGGACACCGTCTCGATCCGGCTCTGAGCAACTTCCGGCAGTGGCTCGAGGACAACATCTCGCCGATCACGATCATCACGCTTCTCGTGGTGGGTGCCTACTTCGTCGGGAAAGGTCTGGCGATCTTCTCGTGATCGCCGATCACCGTTGCGCCCTCGAACCGCTCGGCGAGCAACGCACTGATCTGCACCTGGCGGGTCAGGAATTCGCGCTCGTCGAGCTTCTTGCGGCGCATCCACGTGGTGACCTCGGTGTTGCATTTGCTGGCATTGCACGATCGGCAACAGGGGACGACGTTCGTCAGGGTGTAGCGCCCGCCGCGGGAGATCGCCAGCATGCAATCACGCTGCAGCGCAGCGCCTTCGGAGCCGCAGTACGCACACCCGCCCCAGGCCTCGCGCAGCGCGATCCACTGGTCGGGCGTGAGATCGTTGGACTGCGCAGCCACTCGGGCTCGACGCCGCCGTGCATAGCGATTGGCGCGGGTGCGTGGGCGGGGTGGCATGAGCTCAGACTAGCCTCGACGCCTCACGTGTCACTTCCGCCACACCGCGGACGACGCGGTGTGTGCGGTGAGGGCGCGGTCGTCGGCGCGCATACCTGGCCCGTGGTCGCTTCGTCCTAGACTGGCAGCCGTGAGTACGGCCATTCGCGACCTCCGACCGACCGAGCCCATCCCGACCCCATACGAGGATCTTCTGCGTCTGGTGATGGACACCGGCACGCCCAAGGCCGACCGCACCGGCACGGGAACGCGCAGTCTGTTCGGGCACCAACTCCGCTACGACCTCAGCCAGGGTTTCCCCTTGATCACCACCAAGAAGGTGCATCTGAAGTCGATCATCTATGAGTTGTTGTGGTTCCTCAGGGGCGACTCCAACGTGCGCTGGCTGCAGGACCGTGGCGTGACGATCTGGGACGAGTGGGCCGACGAGAACGGTGAGCTCGGCCCCGTCTACGGCGTCCAGTGGCGGAGCTGGCCGACGCCGACCGGTGACCACATCGACCAGATCACTGCCGCACTCGAGACCCTGCGGACCGATCCGGATTCGCGCCGCAACATCGTGTCGGCATGGAACGTGGGGGAGATCCCGCAGATGGCGCTACCGCCGTGTCACGCGTTCTTCCAGTTCTACGTCGCCGACGGCACGTTGTCGTGTCAGCTCTATCAGCGCAGTGCCGACCTGTTTCTCGGTGTTCCGTTCAACATCGCGTCGTACGCCCTGCTGACGCACATGATGGCTCAGCAGGCGGGTCTCGAGGTCGGCGAGTTCGTGTGGACCGGCGGTGACTGCCACATCTACGACAACCACGTCGACCAGGTGGAGCTGCAACTCTCGCGCGACCCCTATCCGTATCCCACCCTGCGGCTCCGTGAGCGCGAGTCGATCTTCGACTACGAGTACGACGACGTCGAGGTCTTCGACTACCGGTCACACCCGGGGATCAAGGCGCCCGTCGCAGTCTGATTCCCGGTCGTCACGGACGCGGTCGGGGCGAGCGGGCCTGTCGGACCGCGGCGGTACTCTCACTGCATGGCCACCGTCATCACACTCGTCTGGGCGCAGGATCGGGTCGGCGCCATCGGGCGTGACAACTCGATTCCCTGGCGCGTACCCGAGGACATGCGACGCTTCCGCGAACTGACGGGCTCCGACCCGGTGGTGATGGGGCGGAAGACCTGGGAGTCGCTACCCGAGCGGTTCCGCCCGCTACCCGAGCGTCGCAACATCGTCATCACCCGCAACCATGACTACATCGCGTCGGGCGCAGAGATCGCAGATTCGCTGCGTGAGGCTCTCGACCGGATCGTCGGAGCTGTCACCGTCATGGGTGGCGGAGCGATCTACGAGGCAGCCATGGAACATGCCTCGCAGTTGCGCATCACCGAGATCGACCTGCTCGTCGACGGTGCCGACGCGTTCGCACCCGAGATAGACCCGTACGCCTGGGAGGTTGCGGAGACCACCGCGTGGCAGACGTCGTCGGGCGGTCTGCGCTACCGCTTCGTCGACTATCTCCGACATGGCGCGGCGGCCGACATACGCCGAGGAGCCTGACCGTCGCCACGATGACACCTCCGCAGATCTCGGCCGCGCAGGCGGCTCGAATCGCGCTCGACGCACAGTGTTTCGGGCGACGGGCACCGGCCGCCGAGGTGACGCGCAGACAAGTGTCGCGGGTGATCGAACGCACGCGCCTGATCCAGATGGATTCGGTGAACATCGCCGTGCGCGCTCACTATCTACCGCTGTTCTCGCGACTCGGTCCGTACGACCGCACACTCCTCGACCGCGCGGCCTGGCATCCGGGACGGGCCAGGCGAATGCTCGTCGAGTACTGGGCACATGAGGCCGCGCTGATCCCGCTCGATGATTGGCCGCTGTTCGGTTGGCGGATGGAGGAGTACCGCGACGGACGGTACCGCCATACGCGGGAACTGATGCGGGACAACCGGGCGCTCGCTGCCGACATCCGTGCACTGATCGCCGACATCGGACCGGCGACGCCGCGTCTCATCGAGAACCACCTGGGAATCGAACGCGAACCCAGTGCGCCGGGCGGCTGGTGGAATCGGGGCGACGTGAAGCATCTCTGCGAGGCGATGTTCGCCTCGGGCGAGTTGTCTGCGGTGCGCGACGCGAATTTCGGCAGGCACTACGACCTCACCGAACGTGTGGTCGGCGACGTCGCGCAGCGTCGAATCGGCAGGGCCGATGCACACCGCGCACTGGTGACGCGCGCGGCCCGTGCGCTTGGAGTCGCGACGGTCCCCGACCTCGCCGACTACTACCGTCTCAAGAACGACGATGTGCGCAGAGCAGTTGCAGAACTCACCGAAGACGGTGCGCTGCAACAGTTGTCGGTGCACGGGTGGAAAGAGTCGGCGTACGTGCACGAGTCGACTCCGATCCCGCGTGGGATCGCACGGGCCGACGAACGGTCGACGCTGCTGTCGCCCTTCGACCCGTTGGTGTTCTTCCGACCGCGCGCCGAGCGGCTGTTCGGCTTCCGCTACCGCATCGAGATCTACGTGCCGGAGCACAAACGGGTGCACGGCTACTACGTCCATCCCTATCTACTCGGCGACGAGATCGTCGCCCGCGTGGATCTCAAAGCCGACCGTGGTGCGGGCGTGCTCCGGGTGCCCGCGGCCCACCTCGAAGCGGGGCAGGACGCCGATCGGGTCGCTGACAGGCTCGCCGCCGACCTGGAGGTCACCGCGCACTGGCTCGGTCTCGACGACGTCGAGATCGGTGACCGGGGAGATCTCGCCAGTCGGTTGGCAGGTGCGGCGTCGGCCACAACAACATGACATGCTGTGTCCGGCTTTGGGACAATCCACCGAGCATTCACCACGGCACACATTCACCGCACTGCAGAGTTCACGAGGGGTACCGATGACGGTCACGCACGACGGGCGCACTTACCAACTGGTCATGTTCGACCTCGACGACACGCTGGCACCATCGAAGAGCCCGATGGACGACTCCATGGTCGAGGTGTTCGGCCGACTACTCGAGCGCAGTATGGCCTGCATCATCTCGGGTGGGCGGTTCGAGCAGTTCCAGGTCCAGGTGCTCGATCGGCTCGGGGACACCGTGAATCGCGCCAACCTCCACCTCATGCCCACGAACGGCACACAGTACGTCCGTTGGGACGGCTCCGAGTGGACGACTGTGTACGCCGAATACCTCACCGACGACGAGAAACAGCGCACCCTGACCACGCTGGAGACCGGCGCAAAACAACTCGGCCTCTGGGAGACCGAGACCTGGGGTCCGGTGCTGGAGGATCGAGGAAGTCAGATCACGTTCAGCGCGTTGGGGCAGGCCGCGCCGGTCGACGCCAAGAAGGCATGGGATCCCGACGGCCGCAAGAAGGAATCGCTACGCGCCTACGCGGCGGAGCGTCTTCCCGACCTGGAGGTTCGTAGCGGTGGGTCGACGTCGGTCGACGTCACTCGGAAGGGCATCGACAAGTCGTACGGTGCGCGGCGACTGATGGAAATCCTCGACCTCACCGTCGATGACATCCTCTTCTACGGTGATCGACTCGACGAGGGCGGCAACGACCGTCCGGTGATGGAATTGGGCATCACCTCGATCGGGGTGACCGACTGGCACGACACGCTGGGCAAACTCAACGCACTACTCGACGAGTAGGACGTCGGCTCATGCGCCGGTGGACGGGTACGTCGACGCAGCGGGCCGATGCTTTCCGAACTCGACGAGCCCCTCGATCTCCGCAGCCAGCGATACCAGCAACAGCTCGCTGTCGGCGGGCCCGACGAGCTGGGCACTCTGCGGTAGGCCCGACCCGTCCAGACCGATGGGAATCGCAGCCGCAGGATTGCCGAGGACGTTCCACGGCGACGTGAACGACGACGTCGCCGACGCCGCTCGGAGCACCCCCACGAAGCCGTGCCGGTCGAGTTGGCCCACCTCGACCGCGGTGGTCGGTGTGGTCGGGGTGAGCAGGACGTCGAAGTCGGCGAACAGTTCGTGGAGGAACGTCAAGGCAATGCGATCGGCCTGCCGCTCTGCCCGTTGAACCCCGCGCCGAGCGACACGGCCCACGCGTGCGATGCGTCGCGTGTGTTGTTCGAGCAGTGTCGGATGCTCCACCCTGTCCGCCTCCTCGGCGACACCGGTGGCGACCTGCACCGAGAACGGGACGGAGAGGAGCGGGTAGTCGGGATCGGATTCGGTGACAGTGTGTCCCGCGTCGCGCAGACGATCGGCGAGAAGGTGAAGCGCCGCAACCGATTCGGAGTCGGCGGCTGGGCCGCCCAGTGGTCCGTCGCCCGCCGGGTTCTGCGTCGACATGCGAATTCTGAGGCGCTCGGGTGGGCGCGTCGCCGCGTCGAGGAACGAGCCCGACAGTGGTTCTGCGTGGAATCTGTCGACCGCGGTCGTGCCGGAGATCACGTCGTAGATGAGCGCGCTGTCGGCAACGGTGCGCGTCAGCGGGCCGAGCGTGCCCAGCGCGCGCCACAGATCGCGGTTGGGTGACGTGCTGACTCTGCCTCGCTGCGGCTTGAGTCCGAACAGGCCACACCAACTCGACGGCAGCCGGATCGAACCACCCCCGTCGCCGCCGATACCGGCAGCGACCATGCCCGACGCGACTGCGGCCGCCGTACCGCCACTCGATCCGGCAGGGGAGCGCTGCGGGTCCCACGGGTTGCGGGTCCACCCGTGCGCGGCGGTTTCGGTGTAGGGCCAGATACCGAATTCGGGCATCCGGGTCTTGCCGATGATCACGGCGCCCGAGGTGCGCAGACGCCGGACCACCTCGGAGTCGGCCGTCGCCGGTGTGGTCACCGACGCGCCGCCGTAGGCGGTCGGTACACCGCGGACGTCGTTCTCGTCCTTCACCGCGATCGGGACCCCGTGCAGGGGGCCGGGTTGCGTGCCGTCCCGAAGCGCGGCGTCGAGCCGGTCTGCCTCCGACCGGGCCTCGTCGTGCAGGACCGCGGAGAACGCATTGAGTGTCGGATCGAGGCGGGCGATCTGTGCCAGACAGTGCTCGACGAGCTCACGGGAGGTGATCTCGCCCCGGGCAACCCAGGAGCGCTGGTCGTGGACGGAACTGAAATTCAGGTCGGGCATTCGACCATCGTCCCCGTTCCGAGAGCACGCCGTACGGTGAAACTCCGTACGACCTGTGTTGTGTGACGGGGTCGGTGGGGTGGGCGGGCCGAGGTGATCACGCTGGTGGACAATCGTTGATGCCCGACAGGTGAGAGGAGGCGACATGGCGGACATGGTGCCGTTGAAGGTGCAGATGGTGGCCGCGACCGCTTTCAACCCGCCCGAAGACGTCCCGTGGAGCACCGACGCCGACGGTGGTGAGGCGCTCGTCGAGTTCGCCGGCCGTGCCTGCTATCAGAGCTGGGACAAACCCAATCCACGCACCGCGACCAACGCCGGATACCTGCGACACATCCTCGAGGTGGGGCACCTGTCCCTGCTCGAGCACGCGAACGTCACGTTCTACATCACCGGCATCTCGCGGTCGTGCACGCACGAATTGATCAGGCACCGCCACTTCTCGTACTCGCAGCTCTCGCAGCGCTTCGTGCCCGAGCACGATTCCAACGTGGTCGCGCCGCCCGCGATCAAGGGAGATGCACACCTCGAGGCGTTGTTCACCGCGGCGACCGATGCCAGCCGCAAGGCATACGGTGAGTTGCTCGATGCCCTCGAGGCGAAGTTCGCCGACGTCCCCAACGCGATCCTGCGTCGCAAACAGGCACGGCAGGCCGCACGCTCGGTTCTACCCAACGCGACCGAGACGAAGATCGTCGTCACCGGTAACTACCGGGCGTGGCGACATTTCGTCGGAATGCGTGCCACTGAGCACGCCGACGTCGAGATCCGCCAACTCGCCGTCGAATGCCTGCGTCAACTCATGGACGTCGCACCGACCGTGTTCGGCGACTTCGAGATCGGCACCCTCGCCGACGGAACCGAGGTGGCGACGTCACCGTTCGTGCTCGAAGGCTGAGCACAAGGCGCGCGTGAGGCCCCCGGTGTCCGGTGGCGCCGATGTCACGGCGTGGCCAGTTCGTTCACCGACGAATGGCCACGGTAGCCTTGACCACCATGAACGCAGGAGCTGAGCAGCTGCCCACGCATCCCTTCGGGACCAATGTGGTGGCCATGGTGACCCCCTTCCGCACCGACGGCTCGCTCGATCTGGACAAGGCCGCTGAGCTGGCGGATCACCTCGTATCCAAGGGATGCGACGGACTCGTCGTGTCGGGGACGACCGGCGAATCCCCGACGACCACCCCCCAGGAGAAGCTCGACCTCCTGCGCGTCGTGCTCGACGTGGTCGGCGACCGCGCCCGCATCACCCAGGGAGCGGGAAGCTACGACACCGCGGAGAGCATCCGCTTCGCCCAGGCATCCGAGCGTGCAGGCGCGCATGCGCTCCTCGTCGTCACCCCCTACTACTCCAAACCGCCGCAGGCCGGACTGCTCGCCCATTTCCGGGCTGTCGCCGACTCGACGTCGCTTCCGGTTCTGCTCTACGACATTCCGCCGCGCTCTGTGGTCCCGATCGCCAACGAGACACTGATCGCACTCGCCGAGCACCCGCGAATCAGGGGCGTGAAAGACGCCAAGGGGGATCTGCACTCTGCGGCGGGCATCATCGCCACGACCGGATTGGAGTATCTCTCCGGTGAGGATGCGCTGAACCTGCCATGGCTCTCGGTGGGTGCGAGCGGCTTCGTCAGCGTCATCGGACATCTGGTTCCCGACCGGCTGCGCGACATGCAGATCGCCGTCGAAAAGGGTGATCTCCCCACGGCACGGGCGATCAACACCTCGATGCTGCCGTTGGTCAACGCGATGGGACGACTCGGAGGCGTGACCATGGTCAAGGCGTCGCTCCGGGTCCTCGGACTCGACGTCGGGGATCCGCGTCTGCCGCAGGTGCCCGCCACCGGTCCTCAGATCGAAGCGTTGATCACCGACCTCCGTGCGGCAGGGGTGTTGTCCTGATGGCCGCACCGCGTCGACGCAGCGCCTCCCGCAAGGCCGGACCGCCCACTCCCGTCGAGGAGCGTCCGGTACAGACATCGGCTCCCGCCCAGTCGGCTCCGGCCCAGTCGGCCCCCAGCCAGCCCGCTGCCACCCAGTCGGCTCCCAGCCAGCCCGCTGCCACCCAGTCGGCTCCGGCACAGCAGAGCGGCCGGGCGTCCGGGGACCAGAACCAGGGCCGCGGACGGCGTCGCGGTCGCCACGAGCGCAAAGACGACACGCAGGGTGCCGCGGGCAAGCAGTCCGGATCGCAAGCACAGCCGGCGCGGCGTGAGTCCGTTCCCGTCGACCCGGCCGTCGATCGGCTCGGCACCCCGCGCAAGCTCCCACGAGGTGGACTGCGGGTCGTCGCGCTCGGCGGTATCGGCGAGATCGGCCGGAACATGACCGTTTTCGAATACAACGGCCGGCTTCTCATCGTCGACGCCGGAGTCCTGTTCCCCGAGGACGCGCAGCCCGGTGTCGACCTGATCCTGCCCGACTTCCGTTACATCGAGGACCGCATCGACGACGTCGAGGCCGTTGTCCTGACGCACGGTCACGAGGACCATATCGGCGCAGTCCCGTTCCTGCTGCGCCTGCGCAGCGACATTCCGGTCGTCGGCGCGAAATTCACGCTCGCGCTGGTCGATGCCAAGTGCAAAGAACATCGCCTGCGGCCCAAGCTCGTCGAGGTACGTGAGGGGGATCGGCTCGACTACGGACCGTTCGACCTCGAGTTCTTCGCGGTCAACCATTCGATCCCCGACGCGTTGGCTGTCGCGATCCGGACACCGGCAGGCCTGGTGCTGCACACCGGCGACATCAAACTCGATCAGCTGCCACTCGACCACCGACTCACCGACCTCGCCGGATTCAGCCGGCTCGGTGACGAGGGTGTCGACCTGTTCCTCGTCGACTCCACCAATGCCGAGGTGCCCGGTTTCGTCACACCCGAACGTGAGATCGGCTCCGTTCTCGACCAGGTGATCGGCAAAGCGAAACAACGCGTGATCGTCGCCTCCTTCGCCAGCCACGTGCACCGAATCCAGCAGATCATCGACGTCGCGCACGCGCACAACAGGCGTGTCACGTTCGTCGGACGGTCGATGGTGCGCAACATGCAGATCGCACAGGATCTCGGCTATCTCCACGTGCCCGACGGCGTCGTCGTCGACATGGACACCGCCGCAACGCTTCCGGATCACCGGCTCGTACTGATCTCCACGGGTTCGCAGGGTGAGCCGCTGTCTGCGCTGTCGCGGATGGCGCGTGGCGAGCACCGACAGATCAACATCCGGGCCGACGATCTCGTGGTGTTGGCGTCGTCGCTGATCCCGGGCAACGAGAACTCGGTGTTCGCCGTGGTCAACGGTCTCGCGAAGCGCGGCGCCACGGTCATCACGCAGCAGAACGCCAAGGTTCACGTGTCCGGACACGCGTCGGCGGGGGAACTCCTCTACCTCTACAACGCGGTGCGTCCGACGAATGCGATGCCCGTCCACGGTGAGTGGCGCCACCTGCGTGCCAATGCCGCGCTCGCGGTCGCGACTGGCGTGCACCCCGATCGCGTCATGCTGGCCGAGGACGGTGTCGTCGTCGATCTCGTCGACGGTCGGGCCGAGATCGTCGGGCGCGTGCCCGTCGGTCACGTGTACGTCGACGGTCTGTCGGTCGGAGATGTGGGGGAGTCGACCCTGTCGGAACGTCTCGTGCTCGGCGAGGGTGGATTCATCGCGATCACCGTCGCGGTCGACACCGCAACGGGACGGCCGGTCAGCCCACCCGAGGTGTCCGGACGCGGATTCTCCGACGATCCGGAGGCGCTCAAGGAAGCCGCCGGGCTCGTCGATCAGGCGCTCGATTCGCTTGCGGCAGAGGGTGTCACCGATACGCATCGGATCGCACAGACAATTCGCCGCGTCGTCGGCCGGTGGGTGGCCGACACCTACCGTCGACGCCCGATGATCGTGCCGACCGTGCTGGCCGTCGGGTCCTGACGACAACTCGGCCGGTCCCGGCTGCCGCAGGCATAGGTGTGCCGATATGCTCTGTGCGGCCCGCGAATTCGTGGGAGGCGACGGGGCACAGGCCCTGCCGGGACGTGACAGAAAGCCCGAAAGGCCACCAGTGACTTCTCGCTCGACTGCCGGCTTCTTCTCCCGTGGAACCTCGTCGCGGACGATCGGCCGCAGAGTTGCGGTCGCCGCCACCGTGGTGACCACCGCGATCCTCCCACTGGGGGCCGTCACGGCAGCCCGGGTGCAGGCCGCGCCGACCGTCATGCCCGCGCACACCATTCCGGCGCCGCTCGCCATCTCGGTGCCAGACGTCGCCAACGCGCGCACCTTTGCCAACTACACGACCGAGACCGGAATGCGCATCTCCGACAAGGTCATTCGCAGCGCCAACCTCTCGACCCTGACCCCCGCGGGCATCACGGCCCTGCAGCGCCACGGTGTGCGCTCGATCATCGACCTACGCACTCAGCTCGAGGCTGCGGTCCAGCCGGACAAACCCGTGCCCGGTGCCACCCGCCGGAACCTCGACGTCCTCGGTGCGGTGCCTGCGTCGTATCTGGTGGATCTGCCGAACGCGTACAGCGCTTTCGTCACCGACCCCCACGCGCGCGAGGCATTTCGTGCGTCGCTGCTCGACATCAAGGACACCGTGACAGCGGGCGGGAGCGTGCTGTTCCACTGCAGCGCGGGCAAGGACCGCACCGGCTGGCTCGCCGCCGTCCTGCTGACGATTCTCGGCGTCGATCGACAGGTCGTCGATGCCGATTACCTCGCGAGCAACAGCTTCCGTCATGCGTCACCGAATGATCCGCTCAACGGAGTCAACATCGGTTGGCTGAACGCATCGTTCGCAGCAGCGGACAAGACCTACGGCAGCTTCGACGGCTACGTCCGCACGGGACTGCGGCTGTCGGATGCCGACATCGCCGGACTCGAGAAGGCGCTGCTGCGTCCCTCGATCTGAGGGGGTCACGACGGCGACGTGGTTAGGCTTGAAGCGTGACCCTCGCTCAGTCTGAACGCGCTGCCCTCGTCGACACCCTGCGGAAGGTGGGCCCCGACGCGCCCACCCTGTGCGGAGACTGGGATGCGCGCGCTCTCGCAGCTCATCTCGTCATTCGCGAACGCAGGCCCGACGCCGCCCTCGGCATCATGGTGAGTCCGCTGGCGGGGCACACCGAGAAGGTCCAAGCCGACACCGCGGCGCAGCCGTGGCCCGACCTGGTCGAAAAGGTCGCCGAGGGTCCGCCGTGGTACTCGATGTTCAGTCTCGTCGACCGATGGGTCAATCTCGCCGAGATGTTCATTCATCACGAGGACCTGTTGCGTGGCGGCGCCGATCCCGACGGTCCGTGGACTCCGCGGTCTCTTCCCGACGACATGACGCACGCGCTGGGGACAACGCTCAAGGGCATGGGACGTATGACTCTTCGCTCGTTGCCTGCGCGGGTGACCTTCGTGACACCCGACGGTGCCACCGCCCTCGTCGCCGGTTCCGGACCGCCGGTGACAGCCACCGGTGCGGTCGGCGAACTGTTGTTGTTCGCCTATGGTCGTGCCCCCGTCGTCATCGACTGGGAGGGTGACCCGGACGCCATCGCAGCGGTCAAGGCGACGACCCGCTCGGTCTGAACACCCGGCGCCTGTGGGCGCGAAGTCCGGCAAGGGTTACGAATTCGACACACAGTTGTGTTGCCTGTGTTGTGCATGTGACTCAGGAGATAGGTGACCACTAGTCTGTCCCTATGGCTTCAAAGGCAGGCACGGGAACCCGCGCGGCCGCGTCACGCGCGACCAGCGGACAGCGTGCGTCGGGGGGACGGGCGTCGGCTCGCGGACAGGGCACGGACACACGTAGTTCACGCACCCCGACCAGCGGTTCGGGTAACGGACGCCGCGCACAGGGATCGCGCTCGTCGGCGACGGGCACGTCCCGCCGTTCAGCGCAGTCGACCTCGCGCCGCGAGTCCGCAGACATCAGTCGGCGGTCCGCAGGCGCGGTGGTCGGCAGGGGAGTGGGCCGTGGAGTCGGCGGTGCGTGGTCGCTTCTCGCGCGTGGGGTGGGCTCCGTTGCCCGTGCGGGAAGTGGAGGTGCCGCCCGTGGTGGCGCCGCAGCCGTGGTCGACGAGGACGTCGTCGACACCGACGGCGACTATCTGACCTCTGACGACGTCAGTGAATCGCGTGCGCGCACGTCGGTCACCTCGGGCGGTCACACGCACCGACGAGACGGTGTCGGGTTGGCGCTCCTCGCGCTGGCTCTGCTCGTCTCGGTGGGAGTCTGGGTCGGTGCCGGTGGCCCGGTGGGTGCCTTCATCGACGCCCTGATCCGTGCTGTCGTCGGCACCGCGGCTCTGCTGGTTCCCGTGGCGCTCGCCGCCTCGGCGATCGTCCTGATGCGGCGCGGCCCCAATCCGGACAAGCGCGCCCGTTACATCGGGGGCGCGCTGCTCATCGTCCTGCCGCTACTGGGTCTGATGCATCTCGTCGCCGGCGCACCGGAAGACCTTCCCGGCCGATCCCGTGCCGGCGGATTCGTCGGGTATGTGGTGGGAACCCCGCTCACCGCCGGTGTGACGGCCTGGGTGTCTGTGCCGATTCTGGTGCTGTGTATGGCTTTCGGCGTCCTCATCCTGTCCGGGCGTACGGTTCGTGAGGTCGTCGACGGAGCACTGGGTTGGCTGGGGCTCGGTGGCAGCCACTACGACGACGATGGTCTCCCGTGGGATGACGAATTCGACGACGCGGAATTCGACGACGCGGCGTTCGACGATCCCGACAGCGACGACGACCTCGACGATCCGTCACGTGGCTGGTCGTCGAGCGCTTGGTCGGCGTCGGCGCCCCGCTCGACCGATCCCTACGACAACTATCCGCCCGATGACGGGTCGGCCCCGCGCTCGCGCCGACGAGGCGCGCGCTCGGACAGGCGTAGCGCCCCGATCGAGGTGCCCGCGTCGACCACCGACACCAGCGACGCGCCCACGGACAATTTCGACGACATGCTCACCGAGCCCGTCGTCGACGAGGTCACCGAGCAACTCGCGCGACCTGCTGCGGCTACAGCCCGTAAGCGCGGAGGCGAGGTCACCAAGACGCGGGCACGGCAGACCTCACGGCCCGCCGAGCCCGCAGCGCCGGAGGCCGATAGCGCAGCGGATCCGGACGCTCTCGTCGTCACCGACGTCGAGGGTGACTACCGCCTGCCACCAGCCACGCTGCTCGTCGACGGTGACCCGCCCAAACGCGGCAGCCAGACCAACGACGACATGATCGACCGCATCACAGGCGTTCTCGAGCAGTTCAAGATCGACGCCGCGGTGACCGGTTACACCCGCGGCCCAACTGTGACCCGATACGAGGTCGAGCTCGGCCCCGGGGTGAAGGTGGAGAAGATCACGGCACTGCAGCGCAACATCGCCTACGCGGTCGCCACCGACAACGTGCGCCTGCTGGCGCCGATCCCGGGTAAGTCCGCGGTGGGTATCGAGGTGCCCAATTCCGATCGCGAGATGGTCCGCCTCGCCGATGTATTGAAGTCGCCGTCGACTCGCAAGGATTCGCATCCGCTGGTGATCGGACTCGGCAAGGACATCGAGGGCGACTTCGTCAGCGCCAATCTGGCGAAGATGCCACACCTGTTGGTCGCGGGCTCCACGGGTTCGGGTAAGTCGAGCTTCGTGAACTCGATGCTCGTTTCGTTGCTCACGCGGGCCACACCCGAGCAGGTGCGGATGATTCTCATCGACCCGAAGATGGTGGAGCTCACGCCGTACGAGGGCATCCCGCACCTGATCACACCGATCATCACCCAGCCGAAGAAGGCAGCAGCCGCGCTCGCCTGGCTCGTCGAGGAGATGGAGCAGCGCTATCAGGACATGAAGTCCTCGCGGGTGCGTCACATCGACGACTTCAACGCCAAGGTGCGTTCGGGTGAGATCACGACGCCGCTCGGGTCCGAGCGCGTCTACAAGCCCTATCCCTACATTCTGGCCATCGTCGACGAGCTCGCCGACCTCATGATGACCGCGCCCCGCGACGTCGAGGACGCCATCGTGCGCATCACCCAGAAGGCGCGTGCCGCGGGTATCCACCTGGTGTTGGCTACGCAGCGACCGTCCGTTGACGTCGTCACCGGTCTCATCAAGACGAACGTTCCCTCGCGACTCGCGTTCGCGACCTCGTCGCTCACCGATTCGCGCGTCATCCTGGACCAGCCGGGAGCCGAGAAGCTCATCGGCATGGGTGACGGTCTCTTCCTGCCGATGGGTGCCAACAAGCCGATCCGCATGCAGGGCGCGTTCATCACCGACGAGGAGATCGCAGCCGTCGTCGACTACACCCGTGAGCAGGCGGATCCGGAATACACCGAGGGTGTCACCACTGCCAAGGCCGGTGACAAGAAGGAGATCGACGGCGACATCGGCAACGATCTCGACGATCTACTGCAGGCGATCGAACTGGTCGTGTCCAGTCAGTTCGGCTCGACGTCGATGCTGCAGCGCAAACTGCGGGTCGGATTCGCCAAGGCCGGTCGTCTGATGGATCTGATGGAAACCCGCGGCGTCGTCGGTCCGAGTGAGGGCTCGAAGGCGCGCGAGGTGCTCGTCAAGCCCGACGACCTCGCCGGGGTGATCGCATCGATCACCGGCGGGGGCGGCGACGAGGCCGAGGGCGAGTAGTCGACAGGCATGTCCGGCAAGTCGGATATGCCTGTGCGGGTGCTCCTGTTAAGGTGGTCGGCAGATCGAAGAGGGGAGTATCCCCATCTCGCAGCCCTTCCGTCAATACGGTCGAGAGGTCACACGATGCCGATCATCGTGCGGCGCTCCCGATCCGGATCGGCTGGTGCGGACATCGTCCGTACGGGAGAGACCTCTGGCATCGCAACCGTTGTGTGCTGCGCGCTGGAGGTAGATCGCTTTCATGAATGTTTCGCCCACCGTCTGGGCCATCACCTGTGTGGTGATCCTCGGACTCTTCGTCTTCGACTTCTTCGCCCACGTTCGGGTTCCACACGCACCGTCGCTCCGTGAATCGGGGACGTGGTCGGCGATCTACATCTCGATCGCCGTCCTCTTCGGACTGTTCGTGTGGTGGCAGTGGGGCGGCACCTACGGCGGCGAGTACTTCGCGGGCTATGTGACGGAGAAAGCGCTCTCCGTCGACAACTTGTTCGTGTTCGTGATCATCATGAGCAAGTTCGCGGTCCCGCGGGAGTATCAGCAGAAGGTGCTGCTGCTCGGCATCGTGATGGCGTTGGTCATGCGCGGCGCGTTCATCGCGGTCGGTGCCGCAGCCATCAACGCATACAGCTGGGTGTTCTACCTGTTCGGCGCGTTCCTCATCTTCACTGCGGTCAAGCTGCTCCGCGAGAGCGACGATCCCGTCGAGCACGAGGAGGAGCGGGAGACCCGGCTCGAGCGCTTCCTCAAGAAGCGCCTTCGGACGAGCGACGAATACGACAGCGACAAGCTCTTCACCAGGATCGACGGCAAGCGGTGGGCCACGCCGATGCTGATGGTCCTCATCGTGATCGGGTTCACCGACGTGCTGTTCGCGCTCGACTCGATCCCAGCGATCTACGGGCTGACCCAGGAGCCGTACCTGGTGTTCACGGCCAACGCATTCGCGTTGATGGGCCTGCGTCAGCTCTACTTCCTACTCGGTGGTCTGCTCGACCGGCTGGTGTTCCTGTCCTACGGACTCTCGTTCATCCTCGGCTTCATCGGCGTGAAGCTCGTTCTGCACGCCCTGCACGAGAACACGCTGCCGTTCATCAACGGCGGGGAACACGTCGCGGTACCCGAGATCTCCACAGTGGTGTCGTTGTCGGTCATCATCGTGACTCTCGTCGTCACCACCGTCGCGAGCCTGCTGTGGTCCAGGCGTAAGGGTGCCTCGACGGACGAACCGGCGACCTGACGCGCGGTGCCGGTGGTTGCGTCGCGGGGCCTACTCCGTGAACGGACCGAAGATCTGGGTGACCTCGACGACACGAACGCCGTCGATGGCCTGGTGCGCGTTGAACGGGTCATTCGCGATGAAGGCCTCGGCCTCGTCGAGGTTGCTGCCGCGCACAAGGATCAGGGCGCCCGAACCGTCGGGATACGGACCGGAGAACAGGACGTTTCCCGCGGAGAACTCCTCGGAGAGCCACTGGCGATGCAACGGCCTGTGCGCGTCGCGTGCAGCGGCCTTTCCGGGACCGTAGGTGTAGTGGATCGCGAAGATCGCCATGATGTCGCTTCCTCGTCTCTCGTCTGTCGTCGGTCGAAGTGTGATCGGCTGACGTCTCAGGCCGGGGTCTCGTCGGTTCGGATCCCGTCGGTCGGGGTCTGGTCGAGATGGGCCAGCATGCGGGTGTTGCCGAGTGTGTTGGGCTTGACGTAGCTGAGGTCCAGGAACTCGGCGACGCCGGTGTCGTACGAACGGCACATCTCTTCGTACACCTCGCGTGTGACGGGCGTTCCCTGGATCTCGCGGAACCCGTGTCGGCCGAAGAACGCCGTCTCGAAGGTGAGGACGAATACGCGGGACAGTTGCAGTTCGCGCGCCACGGACATCAGCTGCGCCACCAGCAGGTGGCCGAAACCCCGTCCCGCGTAGCGTGTGTCGACCGCGACCGTGCGGACCTCACCGAGGTCGGCCCAGAGAACATGCAGCGCACCGCATCCCACCACGAGGTCGTCGACCTGTGCGACCCAGAACTCCTGGACGGATTCGTACAGGGTGACGAGATTCTTCTCGAGCAGAATTCTGCCCGCGTAGAGGTCGATGAGTTCCTTGATGCGCGGTACGTCGGACGTGCGGGCGCGTCGTATCAGGGGCACCGTTTCCTGTTCGGCAGTGGGCACGGCATCTCAGCCTAGTCGGGACAGATACCCTGGAGGGGTGCGGAGCCCCGATCACATCACCGACCCGGTCGATCCGGTACCGGTGGTCAACATCGCCAACGCGCTGACGGTGTTCCGCATCCTGTTGGTCCCGGTGTTCATCGTGGTGCTGTTCATCGACGGCGGACACGACACGCTGTGGCGGATTGTCGCGGCTCTCATCTTCGCGGGGGCCGCCTTCACCGACAGGGTCGACGGCCGGCTGGCGCGCGAACGCGGCTTGGTGACCGATTTCGGGAAGATGGCCGACCCGATCGCCGACAAGGCGCTGATCGGCGCGGCTCTGATCGGATTGTCGATCCTGGGCGACCTGAGCTGGTGGGTGACCGGCATCATCCTCGCGCGCGAGCTCTGGGTGACACTGCTGAGATTCTGGGTGATCCGGTATGCGGTGATACCGGCCAGTCGTGGCGGCAAGCTCAAGACACTGTTGCAGTCGGTCGGCATAGGTCTACTCGTCCTGCCGCTGAGCGGACCGTGGCACACGATCGCGATGGTGATCATGTGGGCAGCGGTGGTGGTGACGGTCGTGACCGGCATCGACTACACCTGGCAGGCGTTACGCGTCCGGGTGCAGGCGGCACGATCGGACTCGACCAAGGGATCACTGCGCAAGGTGGTTTCCGAACCCGCGCGGCCGGATACCGGCTCACTCGACGGCGAGCCGCAGCGACGACGGCATTCCGACACCGTCTGACATCCCCCGACGTCGACGCACCTTGCGCCGGTTGACCGGCTCACCGTGGCGAGCGTTCGCGACGCGCGGACAGGCGGCGTACGGCGACCGTCGGGACTTTGGACTAGTGTCGTGCAGACACGCGGGGACCGAATGTATGTCGTCGGGGAACGTATCGACCGCTTCGGGCGTTGACAACGAACGGACAACTCGAACCGAACCGACGACAGTCACCTGAGACCGACACCGAGAGGAGACTCGATGGCGATGCTCTTGCGCGAGGCGCTGGGCGACAGCCTGCGCCGGGTGCGTACCCAGCAGGGCCGAACGCTGCGCGAGGTATCCACCAACGCACGGGTCAGTCTGGGATACCTGTCCGAGGTGGAACGCGGTCAGAAGGAGGCGTCGAGCGAACTGCTCGCCGCGATCTGCGACGCACTCGACGTGGAGATCGCTGATCTGTTGCTCGACGTGGGCAGCGCCATGCGGCCCGCAACGGCCGACGCCGACGCGATGGCACTCGCGGGCGATGCCGGACTCGCGTCCACCAAGGTGGTCATCCCATCACCCGACTCGCACCATGCCACCGCACTCGCTGCTGCTTGACGCCTGATCACGGTCCCGCCTGCCGTGTCGGCCCGCACCCCTTCGGCCGGTTTCGAGGGACTGCGTCGTCGGACGGTGGAAGGATCGTCTGTGGCGTCGGGGGACAGGTCATCGCCGCTCGTCGTCGTTTGGCCGACATGCCCGGTTGCCGCGGGTGGATAACCGCTAGATTGGGTGCCAACACCTCAACAGACCCGTCGAATGACAACATCCGTCGAACCGAGGTTTCGACGACCGCTGAATGGAGTTGACGAAGAGCATGGCGAATCCGTTCGTGAAGCTGTGGCGCTACCTGATGGCAGCGGGCAACGCGAAGATCGACGAGAACGCGGACCCCAAGATCCAGATCCAGCAGGCGATCGAAGACGCGCAGCGTCAGCACCAGGCGCTGTCGCAGCAGGCGGCGTCGGTGATCGGTAACCAGCGCCAGCTCGAGATGAAGCTCAACCGGCAACTCGAGGAGATCGAGAAACTCCAGGCCAACACGCGACAGGCGCTGACGCTCGCCGATCAGGCAAGCGCAGCCGGCGACACCCAGAAGGCCGCCGAGTACACCAACGCCGCGGAGGCGTTCGCCGCGCAGCTCGTGACGGCGGAGCAGAGTGTCGAAGACCTCAAGAGCCTGCACGATCAGTCGCTACAAGCCGCAGAGCAGGCCAAGCAGGCCGTCGAACGCAACGCCATGATCCTGCAGCAGAAGCTCGCCGAGCGCTCCAAGCTGCTCAGTCAGCTCGAGCAGGCAAAGATGCAGGAGCAGGTCTCGGCCTCGCTCAACCAGATGAGCGAACTGTCGGTGCCCGGCAACACACCGAGCCTCGATCAGGTGCGCGACAAGATCGAGCGTCGTTACGCCGACGCCCTCGGCTCCGCCGAGCTCGCGAAGAACACGGTTCAGGGTCGGATGCAGGAAGTGCAGCAGGCCAGCGTGCAGATGGCGGGACACTCGCGTCTCGAGCAGATCCGGGCGAGCATGAACGGGGGCGCGCTCCCGTCCGGCGGTGCCGCCGCACAGCCGTCACAGAACGCCACCCCGGCGCAGCAGCCCACGCAACCGGCTGCGGAGCCGCCTCAGACCGGCAACTGACCGTCCGGCAACCGACGGACCGGCAACTGACAAGCACCCCGCCCCGCGTCGGTATCGTCGCGGGATCCGATGCAGGACATGCCTTCCCGGCGTTCGCGCTTGCCGAACGGTGCCGCGAAGCCGGCTGGCAACCCACGGTGTTCACCGGGACGCAGTGGTACGACACCGCAGGCGGTCGTGGCCTCGACATCGCAGAACTCCCCGAACTGCGCGCCGACTGGGCCGACGATGATCTCGACGCAGGTGAGAAGCTGAGCGGCCGGGCGGCGCGCATGGCGGTGCGGTTGGCGCCGGTGCTGGCCACCCGAGGCATTGACCTCGTGGTCTCCGACGTCATCACCGTCGCCGGAGCCTGGGCGGCCGAGCTCTCCGGTTTGCCGTTCGTCGAATTGTCGCCGCATCCGCTGTATCTGCCGTCGAAGGGATTGCCCCCGGTGGGCGCGGGCCTGTCACCGGGTCGCGGCTTCCGCGGCAGGATGCGGGACGCGGCGATGCGCGCCGCGAGTGGTCGCTCGGTAGCTCTCGGGGTTCGGCAGCGCGCTGCGGCGCGTGCGGGCATCGGACTTCCCGGGCACGCACCGGCACCCGCGGCACGCTTGATCGCAACCCTGCCCGCACTCGAGGTCTGGCGACCGGATTGGCCCCGCGACACCCATCTGATCGGGCCGCTGTTGTGGGAGCCGACGCGGCGACTCTTCGAACGTCCCGCCGGCGACGGGCCCCTCATCGTCGTTGCCCCGTCGACCGCGGTCACCGGAAGTCAAGGGCTGCTCGACGAGACACTCACCGCGTTCGGCGAGCTGTCCTCGCGTAGGCCACTGCGCGTGGTCATCTCATCGCTCGTTCCTCCGACGCCGGAATCGGTGGCACTCGCCGGGGCGTCGTACGTGGTCCACGGACTCGGTCGTCAGGACGAGGTGCTCCGCCACGCCGACCTCGTGGTGTGTGGGGGCGGGCACGGCATGCTCGCCAAGTCACTGCTTGCCGCGGTTCCCGTCGTGGTGATCCCGGGCGGAGGGGACCAATGGGAGCTCGCCAATCGTGTCAGCAGGCAGGGTAGTGGGGTGCTGGTCAGGCCGGCTTCGGCGGCGGCGATCGGCAGTGCCGTCGATGCCGTGCTCTCCGACCCCGGGTACGCCGACGCTGCGGCAGCCGCGGGGAGATCGGCGGGCGCGGTGGTCGATCCGATCGACGTACTGCGCCGTGTCCTCGACAGCGCGGAAACGTAGGCTGGCCGGGTGCGTCTCACGGAGTTCACAGATCTGATGACAACCGAGTTCGGGGTGTCGTCGGCGGACGCGATCCTCGCCGACCACGTCCTCATCGACCTCGGCGGTCGGACAGGTGCCCAGGCCATCGAGGACGGTGTCGACCCGCGCGATGTGTGGGTCGCGATCTGTCGGGACTTCGACGTCCCGCGGGCCCGATGGTGAGTGACGCAGCGAATAGATCCTGCCTGCCCCCCTTAGCCGCCTCACCTCGACCAATCGACACGGTCAGCCATGTCGAGTAGTCGACGTCTGCGTTCGTGGCC
Organism: Gordonia otitidis NBRC 100426; assembly: GCF_000248075.1. GTDB lineage: Bacteria > Actinomycetota > Actinomycetes > Mycobacteriales > Mycobacteriaceae > Gordonia > Gordonia otitidis. The sequence goes on from NZ_BAFB01000087.1 coordinate 40,229, forward strand.
GGTGGCGCCGACCCATGCGATGAGTCCGTAGACGTGATCGCGAAAATTGTTGTGGCCCTGCAGGTTCTGTGATCGTGCGCCGGATCTGGCGGCGTTGTGCAGCAGTGCGCGCAGGTTGTCGTAGTCCTCACGTGACACCTCCGGCCGGTCGTTGACCACGAGTCCCGCGAGGCGTTGCTGCTGATGGCGGTGCATGACGCGCACCTTGTCGGGATGGACGACGAAGCCGCAGTCGGAGACGATCCGCCTGACGGTCCACAGCGCGCGGCCGTGATCGATGTCGTCGCCCGAGAGTGCCAGGTCGTCGCCGTATCGCGTGTAGTTCAACCTGTTGGCGCGCGCATACCCGTCGATACGTCGATCCAACCGCGCGAGTGCGAGATTGGCGAGATGGGGCGACGTCGGTGCGCCCTGCGGCAGGTGTCGCCGGCGGAGCAGTGCCGCGTGGGTGAGGTCGATGCCACCGAGTTGGTCGGCGGGTGTCGACGTCGTGCAGAGTTCTGCGAGAAGGCGGGCGATGTGCGCGGGGTAGCCGACATCGTCGAAGATCCGGCGGACACGGCCCGCGCCGATCGACTCGAAGCAGTGCTCGAGGTCGAGGCGCAGCACGGTCGGCCGGTCGCTGTGGGGCCAGGCGAACGCAGCGGTCGACGAACCGGGTTCGAATCCGCGCGCGGCAGGATGGGCCGGGATACGGGAGACGAGTCGGCGCAGTAGCCGGCGCTGTGTCTCGCGCATCCGTGGCTTGGGCGCCTCGATGACGCGGACACCCTGTCGCTTCTCGCGACGGAACACCCGATAGTGCCGCAGACGCGGGTTCGCGGTGCGCAACCAGGTGCCGCGGTCGGCGAACCATTCGAGTTCTGCGGGCGTGAAGTCGAGCCACGCGGCGAACTGTGCGACGTCGTGGAGCGGCGGCAGCCCGTATGGCAGGTCGGTCACCGGCGTCGGTCCCGGGAGTTCGACGGCGCGTGGGATGGGCGGTTCGGGAAGTGTCCAGCGTGACAGGGCGAGTCGGAACACCTCGGCGAGGTGTGGGGGCTCGTGCGGAGCGACGGCGAACGCTTCCTGTGCGACGTCGACGCAGATCTCCTCGGGCAGTTCTGCAGCGACCGCGCGCATCACGGCAGGCCAGGTCCAGTCGATGATCCGGTCGGCGACGGCCGCCGCGACAGTGCGTACCTGGTCGGTGGTGAAGCCCGGGTCCGGTCGGGTCACGGCGCCACCCCGCACAGTCGACTCACGGCGTCACCGCGGCCGGTCGGGGAAGGGATGAGGGCGGTCGGGGCGACCACGAGCCGAACACTCGTCGCCGTCTGGCACGCGCAGCGTGCGGAGCGGCGTCGGACGCAGGAACCAACTGTGACATGTACCCAGGGGTTGCCCCTGAGACGGATCTCTCGATCCACACTCACCCCGACCACCCACGCCGATGAGCCTAATGGTTTCCTCGACGAAAGACCGACGATTACGCATAGCGCGCATATCGCCACGGCGGGGCGGCGATTCCGCTCCCACCCGCGTGTCACGCTTGCCGTCGAACAGGTGTTCGCTGCATGCTGTGTTCAGTGGAACCACAGCGACCGCGGCCGCGTCTGAGTTCTTGCCAGACCAGTTCTTGTCAGACCCACCGGCTAGCGTCCAACGCAACATGAAACGAACAACCGCCTCGAAGACACCGCGTTCAGCTCAGACATCTCGTTCAGCGCGCAGCACGCCGGACGGTACACACATACCTCAACCATCCCGAACAAGGAGAGATCCCATGGCAGCAGCTCCCCAGGACCGCGAGAAGGCACTCGACCTCGCGCTGGCACAGATCGACAAGAACTTCGGCAAGGGTTCTGTGATGCGACTCGGCGAGGAGAGCAGGCAGCCGATCGAGGTGATCCCCACCGGTTCGATCGCACTCGATGTCGCGCTCGGGATCGGCGGACTGCCGCGTGGCCGCGTCGTCGAGATCTACGGACCGGAATCCTCGGGTAAGACCACCGTGGCACTGCACGCAGTCGCCAACGCGCAGGCCGCGGGCGGCATCGCTGCATTCATCGATGCCGAGCATGCTCTCGATCCCGACTACGCCACCAAACTCGGTGTCGACACCGACGCGCTGCTGGTCTCGCAACCCGATACCGGTGAGCAGGCTCTCGAGATCGCCGACATGCTGATCCGCTCCGGCGCGCTCGACATCCTGGTCATCGACTCCGTGGCCGCACTGGTGCCTCGCGCAGAGATCGAGGGTGAGATGGGCGACAGCCACGTCGGCCTGCAGGCGCGTCTGATGAGCCAGGCACTGCGCAAGATGACCTCGGCATTGAGCAGTTCCAAGACCACCGCCATCTTCATCAACCAGCTCCGCGAGAAGATCGGCGTGATGTTCGGTTCGCCCGAGACCACCACGGGCGGCAAGGCGCTGAAGTTCTACTCGTCTGTGCGGCTCGACGTGCGTCGTATCGAAACCCTCAAGGACGGCACCGAGGCCGTGGGTAACCGCACCCGCGTCAAGGTCGTCAAGAACAAGGTCGCCCCGCCGTTCAAGCAGGCCGAGTTCGACATCCTCTACGGTCAGGGCATCTCCAAGGAGGGGTCACTCATCGACATGGGTGTGGCAGAAGGGTTCATCCGCAAGTCCGGCTCGTGGTTCACCTACGAGGGCGATCAGCTCGGACAGGGCAAGGAGAACGCTCGGAAGTTCTTGCTGGAGAACACCGATATCCGTGACGAGGTCGAGAAAAAGATCAAGGAGAAGCTCGGCATCGGTGCTGTCGTCGACGCCGACGACATCGCGCCGGCGCCAGTGGAATTCTGATCCACTCATCGCGCATGAGTTCACCCGACGACCCCGGGGAACCGAGTGAGTCCACGACGGAACGGAAAGGTCCGACCGCCTGGGATGTTGCACTCCGGCTCCTCGGGGTCCGTGCTCGTAGCCGCAGCGAGATGGCACAACGTCTGGCACGCAGGGGGTTCGACGCCGACACCATCGCCGAGGTGATGGCCCGGCTCGACGCCCACAAGTTGCTCGACGACGAGGAGTTCGCTGCAGAATGGGTGCACTCGCGCCACACTTACTCCGGTCGTGGGCGCGTCGCGCTACGGCACGAACTCGCTGCCAAGGGGGTCGATGCCACGATCGTCGCGCGGGCGCTCGACGAGATCGATCCGGAGGACGAACGTGCCACCGCACGCGGTCTGGTCGACAGAAAGCTCACTCCGACGGTGACCGAACAACTCGTCCGTGCGCTCGACGACAACGACCGGTCGGTGCGTGACAAGCACTTTCGACGCCTCGTCGGCATGCTCGTACGCCGCGGGTACCCGCAGGCGATGGCGATCGACGTCGTCGGCGGTGCGATCGACGAGATCACCACCGCCGACTGACGTCGGTCTCCGACTGCAGATGACCCTCAGGGTCGGGGTTTGGGCGAGGGCACGGGCATGTTCTCCATGGCAGCCTGATCGACCTGATCGGCGTGCGGCACGTCCTCGGCACTACTACCACGGCCCTGCCGCAGCCTGCGCTCGATGTAGGTCGCGAGCGACGAGAGGCCGAAGTTGATGATGATCAGGATCACCGCGATCACGACCAGCACCGGGATGTAGTTGCCGTACCGCGCGGCCGACAACTGCGCCATGTGGATGATCTCGGAGTAGCCGATGACATAACCGAGTGCGGTGTCCTTGAGGGCCACGACCATCTGGGAGATGATCGCCGGCATCATCGCCGTGACCGCCTGCGGCAGCAGAACCGACAGCATCATCTGCGTCTTGCGTAGACCGAGGGCCTTGGCGGCTTCGGTCTGGCCGGTCGGTAGCGATTTGATACCCGACCGCAGGATCTCCGCCATGACCGAACCGTTGTAGAGGGTCAGGCCACAGACCACGGCGGCGAATGCCAACTGGGACGACGGCACCACCCCGTATTGCGCGAAGAAGAACCACAGGAACAACATCAGGATCAGCACAGGGATCGCCCGGAACACCTCGATGAGGACGGTGCACACACCGCGAACCCAACCGTGATCCGACAGTCGTCCGATCCCGAGTATCGAACCGAGGATCAGTGCCAGGACGATGGAGAGTGCCGCGGCAGCCAGGGTGCGCCACAGGCCGGGGAAGATGTAGCCGGTCCATGTGCTCCACGTGACGAATGGACGCCACTTCTCGGCGGTGAATTGATCATTGCTCGCGAACACCGCGATCACGTAGGCGAGAATCGCGACGAGGACCGCGATGAACACGACTGCCACGAGCGCGTTACGCACGCGAGCGCGCGGGCCGGGAGCGTCGTAGAGAACAGTTGCCTGGTCGCTCATCGTTTGACCGCCCATCGCTTCGCGAGCCAGCCGAAGACGGCTCCCTCGCTGAGTGTGATGATCATGAATCCGGCTGCGATCACCGCGAAGATGACCAGCAGCTGGTCGGCGAACGACTCGATCTCCGTCTTCATCAACGCCGCGGCCTCGGCCACACCGATCACAGAGGCGATCGTGGTGTTCTTGGTGAGGGCGATCAGAACGCTGCCCATCGGACCGATGGTCGCGCGCATGGCCTGCGGAAGCACGATGATGCCGAACACCTGGGTGAACGACAACCCCAGCGAGCGGGCAGCTTCGGCCTGTCCCAGCGGAACGGTGTTGAACCCCGACCGCAGGGTTTCGCAGACGAATGTCGACGTATAGACGATGAACGCGAGGACCGCCAGCCAGAAGTTGTTGGTCTTGATCGTCGACGAGAACGTCAGTCCGAGGTTCTGGTACAGGCCGATGGCCGCGAACAGGACGATCAGGGTCAGCGGTGTGTTGCGCACGATGTTGACGTACGCCGTGCCGAAGCCGCGCATCACGGGTACGGGGGAGACGCGCATTCCCGCCAGGATGGTGCCCCAGATCAGCGAGCCGATCGCCGACCAGAAGGTCAACTGGATGGTCACCCAGAACGCAGGCCACAACTGCGGCCCCATGTCTTCCCAGAGTTCACTCATGTGTGGTCACCTCCTCACTTCAGGTCCGCTGGGCACGGTGTGGACTTCGATTCGAGGAATGCGAGATCGCCCGGGTCGGGCATGAACGCGAATTTCGAGCCGGGCTTCTCGGCACGCTGCGCGATGTCGTTGACGTAGTCGTCGCCGAGGCTGTCGCGTAGTGCGGTGATCCAGGGTGACGGACCGTTGTCGGCGCTGGGCTTCAACATTGCGTCGAGTGCCTCGTTCACCTTGTCCACGGCCGCGGTGTCGTCGCCCTTGGCCAGACCGATGCCGTACCGCTCAGTGGAGAACGGTGTGCCCGCTGCCTTGAGCGCATCCTTGACGCATGCGTCCTTGAGGTAGGTCATCTCCACCAGACGGAATTCTCCCTTCCAGAAGTTGGAGTACCCCGCCAGGATCGATTCGTCGGTGGTCAGCGCGTCGACCTTGCCCCGGCGCAGCGCCTCGACACATGCGGAGTACGAATCGTATTCCTGCAGTTCGATATTCGGGAGCTGCGCTTTGACGTTCTGTGCCGAGGTCGATCCGGTGACCGAACACAGTTTCTTGCCGTTGCCGAGGTCGGGCAGATTCTGGATCGACTCGTCGGACTTGCGCACCATCAGCCCCTGGTACGTGATCAGGTAGGGGCCGCCGAAATCGACCTTCTTCGCGCGGTTCTCGTTGATCGAGTACGTCGCCGCGATCATGTCGACCTCGCCGTGTTCGATCATGGCCTCTCGGCGGGCGGAGGGGGTCTCGCGCCACGAGATCTTCGGGTGGGCGACTCCGAGTGAATCGGCGATGTGATTGACCACGTACTTGGAGACGGCGGGATCGAATCCGCTCATCGAGGTGTCCGGGTTGTAGATTCCCAGCCCCGGCTGGTCGAACTTGGTGCCGAGGACCACCTCGCCGCTACGGATCGAGTCGAGCAGACTCTTGGGTTCGGTGCTTCCGCAACCGGCGAGGAGGGACACGAACAGCGCACAGACGGGGAGGAACACTGCGAGGGCGACAGTCCTGTGCCGCCTTCGCGTCCTCGTCGGAGGTGCGCTCGCGGTTCGCTGCGAAGGCCGATGCGTCGTCGGCGACCTGTCGCTCATATCAGTGGCCCAAGATCTTGCCGAGGAAGTCTCTGGCGCGCTCGGATTGGGGGTTGTCGAAGAAGCTGTCGGGGTCGGTGTCCTCGACGATCGCGCCGTCGGCCATGAAGATCACGCGGTCGGCTGCCTTGCGCGCGAAGCCCATCTCGTGGGTCACGACGAGCATGGTCATGCCCTCCTTGGCCAGTGACACCATGACGTCGAGCACCTCGTTGACCATCTCGGGGTCGAGTGCCGAGGTGGGCTCGTCGAACAGCATGACCTTCGGCTCCATCGCCAGGGCGCGTGCGATGGCGACGCGCTGCTGCTGACCGCCGGACAGTTGCGCGGGATACTTGTCCTTCTGGCTGGCGATGCCGACGCGCTCGAGCAACTCGAGCGCACGCTTTTCCGCGTCGGCCTTGTTCTTCTTGCGCACCTTGGTGGGCGCGAGGGTGACGTTCTGCAGGATCGTCTTGTGCGCGAACAGGTTGAACGACTGGAAGACCATACCCACGTCGGAGCGCAGTGCGGCGAGTTCCTTGCCCTCGGCGGGCAGTGGCCGGCCCTCGACGCTGATCTCGCCGGAGTCGATCGGTTCGAGCCGATTGATCGTGCGGCACAACGTCGACTTGCCCGAGCCCGACGGGCCGAGGACGACGACGACCTGGCCGGCCGGCACCTCGAGGTCGATGTCCTTGAGCACGTGCAGATCGCCGAAGTGCTTCTGCACATCCCTGAGCACGATCATTGGGGTTCCGGAGGTGGGAGCCGGGGTGGCGGGCCCGACCGCCGAACCCCCCGTCGGTGAATCGGTCATAACCGTCGACAGTAATGCGGCGAACCCGTGTCGGCGCGCTGAATGCCAACCTCGGCGTTGCGCGCCGGGTGACCGGGTGAGGCGATTTGCGCCGCACCGTACCCTGGATCCAGTGAGTACGGAGTTGTCGGAGCGGCATGAGCTGCCCCAATCGCGGCGCAGCTATCAGGTGCGCACGTATGGCTGCCAGATGAACGTGCATGATTCCGAGCGCATCGCGGGTCTGCTCGAAGACGCCGGGTATGTGCGCGCGGACGACGACGGCGACGCCGATCTCGTCGTGTTCAACACGTGCGCGATCCGCGAGAACGCCGACAACAAGCTGTACGGGAACCTCTCTCATCTCGCGCCGGTGAAGACCCGCCGACCAGGGATGCAGATCGCTGTCGGCGGATGTCTGGCGCAGAAGGACAAGGACACGGTGTTACGTAAGGCGCCGTGGGTAGACGTGGTGTTCGGCACGCACAACATCGGATCGCTGCCCGCGTTGCTGGACCGGGCGCGCCACAACGAGGAGGCGCAGGTCGAGATCCTCGACGCCCTCGAGGCCTTTCCCTCGACGCTGCCGGCGAAACGCGACTCCGCCTACTCGGGCTGGGTGTCGGTGTCGGTGGGCTGCAACAACACCTGCACCTTCTGCATCGTCCCGTCTCTGCGCGGTAAGGAAGTCGATCGGCGGCCGGGGGACGTGCTCGCCGAGGTCGGGGCGCTCGTGGATCAGGGCGTTCTCGAGGTGACACTGCTCGGTCAGAACGTCAACGCGTACGGCATGTCGTTCGCCGATCCCGACATGCCGCGCAACCGCGGCGCCTTCGCCGAGCTGCTGCGCGCCTGCGGCGACATCGAGGGGCTCGAACGGGTCCGTTTCACTTCTCCGCATCCAGCCGAGTTCACCGACGACGTGATCGACGCGATGGCGCAGACCCCCAACGTGTGCCCGCAACTGCACATGCCGTTGCAGTCGGGCTCCGACCGCATCCTGCGGGCGATGAGACGCAGCTATCGCACCACCAAGTTCCTCGGCATCCTCGACAAGGTGCGCGATGCCATGCCGCACGCGGCGATCACCACCGACATCATCGTCGGGTTCCCCGGCGAGACCGAGGAAGACTTCGCCGCAACACTCGACGTGGTCGAGCGCGCTCGTTTCTCGAGTGCGTTCACCTTCCAGTACTCGCCGCGACCGGGCACTCCGGCAGCATCGATGCCCGATCAGGTTCCGCCCGAGGTGGTCAGTGAGCGTTATCAGCGACTGATCGCACTCCAGGAGCGCATCTGTCTCGCCGAGAACCGCAATCTCGTCGGTTCCGACGCCGAACTGCTGGTCGTCGCCGATTCGGGACGCAAGTCCGCCGATACCGGACGGATGACAGGGCGTTCGCGCGACGGACGACTCGTGCACTTCCGCGCAGGCGACGCTGCCGCGAGCATCCGGCCGGGCGACGTCGTCGTCACGACGATCACCGACGCCGCACCGCATCATCTGATGGCCGATGGCGCAATCGCGTCGCATCGGCGGACACGGGCGGGCGACGCACACGAACTCAGCCGCACGCCGACGACCGCACCGGTCGGTGTCGGTCTCGGGATGCCCGGGATCGGCCCGGTGGCCACACCTGAGGTGACCGCGACGGGGTGCGCTTCGGGTGCGTGTGGTGCATGAGCGGATCACGCATCGTGACCTGCCCCGAGACACTGTGCCCTGCCGCTGCCGAGCAGCGGCGGCGCCTTGACCGACGAGAAATGAGGAGCGCGACATGAGCGATGAACCGCGCGACGACGCCACCGACGATCGGCACGAGCCGACCGAGACCGGATCATCCGGCAGCGAGTCGGCGCAGGCCGATCGGTCTGCGCAACCGGAGAGAGCGCCACAGACGGGGTCGTCCCAGCGCGCCGTCGACGTCGATTTCGCCCAGTACGCCGATGACCTCCGCAAGGCTGAACGCAAGGTCGCCGGTGAGATCGACCCGGGTGCCCGCGCACTGGTGGTCGCTGTCGCCGTGCTCGTCGCCATGGGATCGCTGCTTCTGCCGCACACCGGTTCGGCGAGCGGACTCGACGTGCTGACATCGTCCGCCGACGCCGCTGCCGAACGCGTCGCCGTGGTGTCGAAGGTATTCGTGTGGTTCCTGGTCGTGTTCGGGATCTGCGGGTCGATGCTGGCGCTGGTGACCAGACGCTGGGTCATCGCGTGGATTGCTCTGTGCGGGTGCGCGATTGGCTGTGTGGCGGGGATGTTGGCGTGGTGGTCGCGAAATACGCCGGGTGTCGGGGGAGTGATGCCACCGTCGGGCGTCGGCGCCGGCCTGATCATCGGGTGGTTGGCGTTGCTCGTGTTGACCTTCCATTGGTCGCGCGTCGTGTGGGCGCGCAGCACCTATCATCTGGCCCTCGAGGAGGAGCGTCGTCGAGAAGCGGTGGCCCGCGAGGAGGTCGCACGCAGGTTGCAGCAGCGCCCGCACGAGCGCTGAGTTCCCGCGACAACGTCCGTGGTGAGCGGACCACACGGTAACCCGCTCTCACCGCTCACAGTCGGCAGGGGCTACCGATCGGCGATGGCGCTCTGCGCTGCCTGTGCCCACTCACGCCACTGCGCGGCCTGCTCGCGGAGTTTCTCGGCATCGCGGTTCTTGCCACGCTCCGCGGCCTTGGCCGCCTGCTCCTCGAGTTGTGCTGCGCGGTCGGCGAATTGCGCGGCTCGTGCCTGTGCCTCGGGATCGGTGCGCTGCCACTGGGCGTCCTCGGCGTCGCGAATTCTCTTCTCCAACGCGCGGGCTCGAGCTTCGAGGCTGTGCATCTGATCGCGCGGCACCTTGCCGATCTCGTCCCACTTCTCACGGAACGTGCGGAACTCGCGGCGCGCCCCGTCGAGATCGGACGCGGGGTCGATCGACTTCTCGGCCTCGTCGAGCAGGGCGATCTTGGCTGTCGCGTTGGCGCCGAATTCGGCATCCCGCTCCGACGACGCCGCGTTGCGTGCGGCGAAGAACACGTCCTGCGCCGCCTTGAACCGCTGCCACAGCGCCTCGTCGGCGTCGCGTGGAGCCCGACCTGCCGCTTTCCACTCGGTCAGCAGCTCGCGGAAGGCACCTGCGGTAGGGCCCCAGTCGGTCGACGACGACAATGCCTCGGCTCGCTCGATGAGTTCTTCCTTGCGGGCTTTGGCCCCGGCACGCTCGCGATCGAGTTCGGCGAAGTGGGCGCCGCGTCGGCGGTTGAAGGCGTCCCGCGCCTTCGAATACCGCTTCCAGAGGGCATCGTCGGTCTTGCGGTCGATTCCCTTGATGGTCTTCCACTCGTCGAGAATCGCGCGGAGGCGGTCACCCGCGGCTTTCCACTGGGTCGATTCCGCGCCGATGGATTCGGCCTCGGTGGCCAGTTCTTCCTTGCGGGCGATGGCAGCGGCGCGTGCCTGATCGCGCTCCGCCTTCAGCGAGTCGGCGACATCGTCGGCACTGCCGACGATGACGGTCAGACGTTGCTCGATGGCCGCGACGTCGCCGATGATGCTGGCATCGGGAAGTGTGTCCAGGAGGTGTTTGGCCGCCGCCTGCGACTTGCGCGGATCCCCGGTACGCGCGGCGAGGCGCTCCTCCTGGATCTCCACCTCGGTTGCCAGATCGGTGTAGCGACGTGCGAAGTGGGCGAGGCCTTCCTCTATCGTCCCCGCTTGCCACGACCCGATCTCGCGTTCGCCGGTCGGAGTGATGAGCCACACGACCCCCGCCTCGTCGATCCGGCCGAACTCACGTGGATCGAATGCGTCGTGCTTGGTGGCGGGGACGATGGGGGCAGGCGCCGGTGTGGGCGACGCCGGTTTCGGTCCGGCACCAGGCCGCGGGCCGGGCCGCGGACCCGGTTTGGGCCCGGGCTTGGGCGCACCCGGTTTCGGGTTGGAGGGCGTGTCCTGGTGTGAATCCGCAGCGGGGCCCGACGCAGGTGTGGCCGGTCCGGTGGTCTCGTCGCTCGTCATGGTGTGGTCCCCTCACAGCGTCAGTGGTGCCGCGCGTCACGGCTGCCTGTCACCTCGCCCCGGTCGACTAGAGCCGGAGGCTGCAACCATTCAAGCAGGTCAGGGTTCTCGATGTGCGGCCTGCGCGACATCGCCTGAGCGAGTAGGACGCAGGCGGTGCTCAGCGCAGCGGTCGGTGCGGCGTCGGCTAGCGTCGATGATGTGCTGGCGTGCGTGGTTTTCGTCCCGAGCGCACCGCTGTTGGTTCCCGAACTCGCCGGGCCGGACGCGGTGGACACCTTCGAGGTGCGGTCGGCGGTTCGTGACGCGGGCGCACTGCTCGCCGGCCACTCTCCGCACTGGTTGGGGGTGGGCGTCGACGACGCCTTCGCCCCGGTGAGCGAGGGTGTCGCAACGTCGGGCAGCTTCGGCCGGTTCGGCGTCGACGTTCCGGTCTCGCTCGGCACAGAACCGGCCCAGTCCGCGGGCCATATGCCGCTGTCACTGCTGATCGCCGGCTGGTTACGCGCACAGGTCGGTGCCGAGTCGGTCCGTCCTGTCGTGGTCGACGCCGAGGCGCCACCGGATGTGTGTGACGCGCTCGGCCGTCGACTCGCGGCAGACATCGACGTCGATCCTCACCCGGTCGGTGTGCTCGTCGTCGGCGACGGCGCGACTGCGCTCACGGCGAAGGCGCCGGGTGGCGGGCGACGGCAGAGTGCGGTCGCTCTCCAGGAACTCGTCGTCGACGCGATCGGGTCGGCAGATGTGGATGCCGTGCGACGTCTCGGTGTCGCCGAGTGCGCCGCGGAGGGCGTCTCGGGGCGCGCCGCGTGGCAGGTGGCCGCGGGACTCGTCGGGCACCATCCGGTGCACGCAGAACTGCAGTACGCCGACGCCCCGTTCGGGGTCGGCTACCTCGTCGCGTCCTGGACCCCGGAGAGTGCGCAATGAGTGCGTCGGTGACACCGATCGCCGTCGTCGGCCCCACGGCGACGGGAAAGTCCGACCTCGCGCTCGACCTCGCGGAGCGTCTCGGCGGCGAGATCGTCAACATCGACGCGATGCAGCAGTACCGCGGCATGGACATCGGTACGGCCAAGTTGCCGCGCGAAGAACGTCGAGGCATCCCGCACCATCAACTCGACGTGCTGGACGTCACCGAATCGGCGACGGTGGCGCGGTATCAGAAGGCGGCGTCCGCCGACATCGAAAGGCTGCTCGACGCAGGTCGCACGCCTGTGATCGTCGGCGGCTCGATGATGTACGTCCAGGGTCTGCTCGACGACTGGCGGTTCCCCGCAACCGATCCCGCGGTGCGTTCACGATTCGAAGCGATGCTCGACGACATCGGTGTCGCGGCGCTGCATCGTCATCTGGCCTCGGTCGATCCGGCGGCGGCGGCGTCGATCCTCGACACCGATTCCCGACGCATCGTGCGCGCGTTGGAGGTCGTCGAGCTGACCGGGGAGCCGTTCGCGGCATCGGCGCCCACGATCGGCGAACCACGTTGGGGCACGAAGATACTCGCGTTGGACCGGGATACCGCCGACCTGGATGAGCGCATCGCGCTGCGTACCCGCCTGATGTTCTCGAACGGATTGGTCGACGAGGTCGCCGCACTTGCCGAGGTGGGGCTACGCGACGGAGTGACCGCCCGACGCGCCATCGGCTACGCACAGACCCTCGCAGCACTGGACGGCGAACACGACCTCGCGACCGCAGAGGAACTGACCTTCATCGGAACGCGCCGCTACGTGCGCCGTCAGCGCTCGTGGTTCCGCCGCGACCACCGCATCCACTGGCTCGACGCTGCGGCGCCGGCACTCATCGACGCCGCACTCGCGGCGCTCGACCCCGACGGATGCCACTAACGGGCCACGTATCCTGAACCGGTGACGACGATCAGCGAGGCAGTGACCTACGTCAAGGGACACGGCACACAGAACGACTTCGTGGTGCTCACCGACCCGGCGGTCGACCTCGATCTGACCGTCGATTTCGTCGCTGCGGTCTGCGATCGGCAACGCGGTGTGGGCGCCGACGGCATGCTGCGCGTCGCGCGGGCGGTGGCACTGGTGCGCGCCGGCGTGATCGACGAGCTACCAGCCGACGTCGAACCCGACGACTGGTTCATGGACTATCGCAATGCCGACGGTTCCATCGCGGAGATGTGCGGCAACGGGGTGCGCGTGTTCGCGCACTACCTACGGGCGAGCGGACTGGTCGACTCCGACGAGTTCACCGTCGGCTCACGAGCCGGTGCGCGACCGGTGGTGGTGCATTCGTTCGACGAGCTGCACGCCGACGTCAGTGTGCAGATGGGCCCGGTCACGATGGGTGCCGATGCCACCGTGCGCATCGGTGACGACCTCTACCCGGGAGTCGCCGTCGACGTCGGCAACCCGCATCTGGCCTGCGTGGTCCCCGACATGTCGGTGGACGACCTCGGTGCTGTCGACTTCTCCACAGGTGTCCTGCTGCCCGACGACATGTTCCCGCACGGCGCGAACGTCGAACTGCTCACCGCACCCGACGGCGGTGCGGATCACCTGCACGCGACGATGCGTGTCTTCGAACGCGGCGTCGGGGAGACGAGGAGCTGCGGGACCGGCTTGGTCGCGGCTGCGGCGGCTGCGCTGCGCTCGCTCGACCGTGACGCGGGCGAGATGGTCATCGACGTGCCCGGAGGGCGGGCGTCGATCACTCTCGCGAACGGTCGGGCAACCCTGCGAGGACCTTCTGCTCTCGTCGCCGACGGCCGGCTGCGCGCGGGGTGGTACCGCGTCGACTGAGCATGCGGACAGCCCCGGCAGGTCCACGATCTGCGGTGCGTCGAAATATCCGCGTGCCCGAACAGGGGTGGGCGTGACACCATGGATGGTGTATGACCGAAACATCACCACAGGTAAATGACCTGCACGACACCAGTCCCGTCGGCGCGAGTTCTCCCGCGATCGACCTCTTCCACGATCTGATCGATCCCGATGCCCTCCCGGCCGGTGAGCATCCGGGCGACGAACACGAGCGCGCGAACACCCCCACGGCGGGCGAACTCGCCCTGTCCGACCGCGCATCGCTGCAGCGTGTGGCGGGACTGTCCACCGAACTCACCGACGTCACCGAGGTCGAGTACCGCCAGTTGCGCCTCGAGCGCGTGGTTCTCGTCGGGGTCTGGACCGAGGGCACCGCGGCGGCGGCACGCGCGAACATGGAGGAGTTGGCCGCACTCGCCGAGACCGCCGGTTCAGCGGTCCTCGAAGCGGTGATCCAACGCCGCTCCTCGCCCGACCCCGCGACCTACATCGGTTCCGGCAAGGCTCAGGAACTGCGGGACGTGGTCGCCGACACCGGCGCCGACACCGTCATCTGCGACGGCGAGCTCACACCTGCGCAGTTGACCGCGCTGGAGAAGGTCGTCAAGGTCAAGGTGATCGATCGCACCGCGCTCATCCTCGACATCTTCGCCCAGCATGCGAGTTCCCGGGAGGGCAAGGCCCAGGTGGCCCTCGCCCAGATGGAGTACATGCTGCCGCGACTACGTGGCTGGGGCGAGTCGATGTCACGCCAGGCCGGCGGCCGCGCCGGCAGCAACGGCGGTGTGGGTCTTCGCGGTCCGGGCGAGACGAAGATCGAGACCGATCGACGTCGAATCCGCGAACGAATGGCCAAGCTACGCCGCCAGATTCGCGAGATGCGCACCGCGCGGGTGACCAAGAGATCTGCGCGCCTGCGAGGTTCGGTCCCGCGCATCGCCGTTGCCGGGTACACCAACGCGGGCAAGTCGAGTCTGGTGAACGCGATGACCGGGTCGGGCGTGCTCGTGCAGGATGCGCTGTTCGCGACCCTCGATCCGACGACGCGTCGCGCGACCCTCGACGACGGCCGCGAACTGGTCTTCACCGACACCGTCGGATTCGTCCGGCATCTACCGACACAGCTCGTCGAGGCGTTTCGTTCGACGCTCGAGGAGGTCGTCGACGCTGATCTCGTGCTGCACGTCGTCGACGGCAGTGATCCGTTCCCCGCCGAACAGATCACAGCGGTTCGTCGGGTGATCAACGACGTGGTGGCCGAGGAAGGGGTCGCACCGCCCCCGGAGTTGCTGGTGATCAACAAGATCGACGCGATCGACGCATCGCGACTGACCGAACTGCGCGCCATGCTCGGCGCCGGCGGCAGCACACACGGGCCCAATTCCGCAGGCGTGGTGTTCGTGTCGGCCCGCACAGGCGAGGGCTTGCCGGAGTTGTTCGAGACCGTCCGCGAGTTCGTCGGCCGCGACGACGTCGAACTCGTCGTCGACATTCCGTTCACCCGTGGCGATCTGGTGTCGCGGATCCACCGGGAGGGCGAGGTGCTGTCCACAGACCACAGCACCGAGGGCACTCGGATGCGTGTCCGTGTGCCCTCGGCGCTGGCGGGTGAGTTGGCCTCGCTGGCCGAGTAGTGCTACTCGGCGTCGAGGTCGGCCGCGACGAGCTTCGCGATCGCGTCGAGCGTCGCCTGATCGTCGGATTCGACCACGACAGCAGTGCCCTTCTCGGCGCCGAGCGTCATGATCATCAACGCTGAACCGGCGTCGACAGGTTCGCCGCCGACGATCGAGAGCGTGACGGGTGTACCCGCGTCGGCGACGGCCTCGGCGATGATGGTTGCGGGCCGCGCGTGCAGTCCGACGGCTGATCCGACCTCGACGGTGGTGCTTGGCATGAGGTGCTCCTTTGCAGGTGTTCTCGGGTGATGACTGAGTAGTGGTTGACGAGTGCGGATGAGGATCAGGCTGTGACGGTCTCGAGCTGGGGTGCTGCCGAGCGCTCGGTGTGCGACTTGCCGAACTGCTTGGCGGCCACGACACAGACCGTGCCGAGCACCGTACCCGCAGCAAGCGCTGCGAGGAAGAGCAGCCAGTGGTTCATCGTGAAGAAGACGAAGATGCCGCCGTGCGGGGCACGTTGTGTGACACCGAACGCCATGATCAGTGCGCCCGCGAGTGCGCCACCGGCCATCATCGACGGGATCACGCGGACCGGGTCCTTGGCGGCGAACGGAATGGCTCCCTCGGAGATGAACGCTGCGCCGAGGAACCATGCGGCCTTGCCGTTCTCACGCTCGGGGTCGGTGAACAGACCGGGACGCACGACGGTGGCCAACGCCATCGCCAGCGGCGGGACCATTCCCGCACACATCACGGCAGCCATGATCTCGAGCTGCGGCGTGTCGCCGATCGCGAGGCCCGTGGTGGCGAACAGGTAGGCGGCCTTGTTGACCGGCCCGCCGAGGTCGAAGCACATCATCAGGCCCAGGACGATGCCGAGCACGATCTTGGAGCTGCCGTTCATGCTGTTGAGGCCATCGGTGAGCTGAGTGGTGACCCAGGCCAGCGGCTTACCGAGGAGCATGAACATCAAGCCACCGACGATGAGGCTGCCGAACAACGGGATGATGATCACAGGTTGTAGCCCCTTTGCCCACTGCGGCAACGGAAGTCGCGAGATCGCGAGGCACACTGCGCCGGCGATCAGGCCGCCGATCAGGCCACCGATGAAGCTGGCGCCCACCGCAACCGAGACCAGACCGGCCACGAAACCGGGTGCGATACCGGGACGGTCGGCGATCGCGAAGGAGATGTAACCGGCGAGCACCGGCACCAGCATGCTCATGGCGAGGGCGCCTATCGCGAAACTGACGCCGCCGAGATACTGACCGAGTCCGCCCGCGGGCAGATCCCACAGACTGTTGTGCAGCGCGATGTAGGCGCCGTCGGAGAGCGTCTTGCTCGAATCGAGCGTCTTGTTGGCGATCTGGTAGCCGGCCAGCAGGAACCCGAGCGCGATCAGCAGTCCGCCCGCTGCGACGAACGGGATCATGTAACTGACACCGGTCATCAGTGCCTGCTGGATCTTCTTACCGAGCGACAGACTCGACGACGAGCCCTCGCCGGTTGTGCCGTCGTCGGCCGCGCCCTCGACGCGCGAGGCGTGTGGATTGTGCGAGGCCTCGACCGCTTCGGCGATCATCGCGTCGGGTTCGTTGATCGCACGCTTGACCCCGGACTCGATCACAGGCTTGCCGTGGAAGCGGCTCTTGCCCTTCACGCCGACGTCGGTGGCGAAGATGACCGCGTCGGCACCGGCGATGACGTCCGGTGTGAACGGGGTGCTACCCGAGGAACCCTGGGGTTCGACGTGGAAGTCGACGCCCGCGCGCTCTGCTGCGTACTTGAGCGCGTCCGCTGCCATGTAGGTGTGCGCGATTCCGGTGGGACAGGCGGTGATCGCCACGATCGAGGGACGCTTCTGCGCACCGGAGCCCGAGGTCGGGGCGGCGGCCGCGGTGACGCCCGTCGTCGCGGAGGCCGTACCTGCGGCGGCACTCGCGGAGCCGGGGGTTGCGGATGCCGTGGCGGCGGGGGCCGGATTGATGGCTTCGTCCACGAGCTCGACGACGCGCTCATCACTGGGGGCCTCACGGAGCGCCGCCACGAAGTCGGGCCGTACGAGTGCACGAGCGAGTGAACTCAGCAACTTCATGTGGTCGGCTGCCGCGCCCTCGGGTGCGGCGATCAGGAAGACCAGATCCGCAGGACCGTCGGGAGCGCCGAAGTCGACCTTGTTCGCCAGTCGGGCGAACGCGAGGCTCGCGGTGGCGACCGATGCGGCGCGGGCGTGGGGGATCGCGATGCCGCCGGGCAGTCCCGTTGCCGATTTGGCTTCACGGGCGAGTGCCGCGCGGGCGAGCTCCGACGGATCGGTCGTGCGCCCGGCGTCGCCGAGGTCCTCGGCAAGGAACGTGATGACGGCGGCGGGATCATTGCCCGCGTCGACATCGAGATTCACCGTGTTGACGGTGATGATCTTGTCGGACATTGGATTTCCTTCGATCTTTCTGTGGGTCCGGTGACGAGTCGTTCCGGTGTTGGTCGGGGAGTCGGTCGTTGTTGTGGTCGTGGGGTCGAGGTCGCCCGACCCGCGATGGGTGAGGGCGGTGTCACTGGATCGGGGCAGCTCCTGACAGTTCGACGACGGCGACTGAGTCGGTGTCGATGAGCGCGGGGTGCGGCGGCTGCGTTCCTGCCAGGGATGCGGCCGCGGCACCGTAGGCGACCGCCGAGCGCAGGCGGTCGGGTTCGGTGGCACCGCTCGACTCCGCGATGAGGTAGCCGGCGAGGGAGGCGTCACCCGCACCGACGGTGCTGCGCGGCACGATGGGTGGCGGTGTGGCCAACCAACTGCCCGTCTGACTCGTGAGCACAGCACCGGCTGCCCCCAGCGTGGCGAGCACCGAACCCTGTGTCCTGGCGATCAATTCGCGAGACGCTGCGACCACCGGGCAGAAATCACGCGCTGCGATCGCTCTGGCGAGTTCGGCTGCATCTGCGCCGATGACCTCGGCGAGCTCTTCGTCGTTCGGCTTGATCAGGTCGACGGGCCCCGACGTCGCGGCGCCCAGCGGTGCTCCGGAGGTGTCGATGGCGACCCGGCACCCGTTCGCGACGAGGCGATCGGCGATGGTGCGATACCAGTCGTCGGGAACCCCCGGCGGAAGCGAGCCGCACAGCGCGATCCACGACGCATCGGCCGCGCAGGCGAGGATGAGTGCTGTGAGTTCGTTGAGTTCTGCGGGCCCGAGCGCGTTGCCGGGCGCATTGATCTTCGTCGTCGTCCCGTCGGCCTCGGCCACTGTGACGTTGTTGCGCACGTCGCCGTCGATGTCGATCGTGCGGTAGGGCAGAGCGACGGCATCGAGAGCGCTGAGCAGTGGATCGCCCGCATGGGCGGGCAGTACCGCCACGGTCGCGATGCCCGAGCCCGCCACCACACGGGAGACATTGACCCCTTTGCCGCCCGGCTCCGCCCGTGCGCTCACGCTGCGCTGGACCTCACCCCGTAGCAACGGGCCGGAGATCTCCAGCGTTCGATCGAGACTGGGATTGGCTGTGACCGTGAGGATCATGCGATCACGACCTCGATGCCGCGTGCCGAGAGCGCTGCGGAGAACTCAGGATCGATGCCGTCGTCGGTGATCAGCACGTCGACGTCGTCGAGTGACGCGAAGGAGCTGAAGTCGTCCCGGTTCATCTTCGACGAATCGGCGAGCACGACGACGCGTTGTGCTGCGGCGATGATGGCAGTCTTGACCGCGGCCTCCTCGACATCGGGGGTCGACAGTCCGTGGGCCTCGCTGATCCCGTTCGTGCCGACGAAGGCCACCGATGCCCGCATCCGGCTCAGCGCGGCGACGGTGTCGGCGCCGACCGCGGCCTGGGTGAGCCCGCGAACCCGACCACCGACCATGAGCAGCGTGGCCCGCTCGTGCGCTGTGAGCGCCTGTCCGAGCTGCAGGCTGGTGGAGATCACCGTCAGTCTGCGGTCTGCGGGTAGGAGTTTCGCAGCCTGGTACGTGGTGGTGCCCGCGTCGAAGATCACCGATCCTCCGTCGGAGGGCAGGAATCTCATGGCAGCGCGCGCTATCGACGCCTTCTCCTCGGTATGGGCGGACTCGCGTTGGTCGAGCCCCAGCTCATCGAGAACCTCGACCGCTCCTGCCTTGACCGCACCCCCGTGGACGCGCTGCAGGCTGCCGGCGCGTTCGAGCACGGCCAGATCGCGACGCACCGTCTCGCTGGTCACCTCGAACCTGTCGGCCAACGCGGTCACGGAGGCGCGGCCGTGCGTGCGCACCTGATCCGCTATTGCCCGCTGTCGCTCTTCGGCGTACACCTGTCGTCTCCGATCTGTGGTGTGGCTCTCACGTCGGAAGCCCGGCTGTGAGTTTCTGTTGTTTTCGATGTTGATATATCTGGTTTTACGCCCGACTGTGTTGACAAGTCAAGCGTTTGGAGTAACTTTGATCACAGAACATGTCGGCAGTGAGCACCACTCACCCGGCAGATGGGCCCGGAAGGCGGTAGTCACACATGGAGAATCACTTGGTATCGGACGATCGGGTCTCAATGAATGGACAGGGAGAGCTGACGGGAACCCCCGTCGTCGCGGGATACGCCTACGGCCCCGCGCTGTGGCCAGGTGGCCGCGTCGAACACGACGATCGGCTACTCGGGGCCGACCGAACTCTCGCCGACGAGGAACGCGGCGCCGAGGCCGACAGGCTGGCGGCCGCCGCCGCAACGGTGGCGGGCCGACTGCGCAACCGCGCGTCGCACGCGTCGGGCGCCGCGGCAGAGGTGCTGAATGCGACCGCCGGTCTGGCCGAGGACAGGGGATGGATAGGCGCGGCCAACAAGCTCGTCGCCGCCGGTACACCGGCACCCGCGGCAGTCGTCGCCGCGACGCAGACCTTCGCCGAGATGTTCGCCAAACTCGGTGGGCTGATGGCCGAACGCATCACCGACCTCAACGATGTGCGAGACCGCATCGTCGCTGAACTCCTCGGCGAGCCCGAGCCGGGAATCCCGACCCCCACGCAACCATCGGTCCTGCTCTCCGACGATCTCGCTCCCGCCGACACCGCGGGCCTCGACCCGACGGTCATCGTCGGCCTCGTCACACGGCTGGGCGGGCCGACGAGCCATACGGCGATCATCGCGAGGCAACTGGGTATCCCGTGCGTGGTCGCCGTGGCCGGACTCGGTGAGATCACCTCCGGTACAGAGGTGTTGATCGACGGGGCAGCGGGCTCGGTTGTCGTCGAACCCGATCCCGCCTCGGCTCGGGAACTCGTCGAGCGTGGCGCTGCAGAGGCTGCGCTGGTCGCCGCGTGGAGTGGACCCGGGCGGACCGCCGACGGCGTCGACGTGGCGATCCTCGCGAATGTCGCCGACGGCGCGTCGGCGCGAAGCGCTGCAGATGCGCCGGTCGAGGGGATCGGGTTGTTCCGCACCGAGTTGGCGTTTCTCGACCGGGGCGACGAGCCGAGCGTCGACGAGCAGACGCGACTCTATCGCGACGTGCTCGATGCGTTCGATGGCCAGAAGGTCGTCATCAGGACGCTGGATGCGGGTTCGGACAAACCGTTGGCGTTCATCGAGCACCCCGACGAGGCGAATCCAGCTCTCGGGGTGCGGGGCAACCGGATCGCCGCGGATCATCCCGAGATCGTGCGCGGACAGCTCGATGCGATTGCACGCGCCGCGACCGAAACGGGGTCGCGGCCCTGGGTGATGGCGCCCATGATCGCCACCGCCGCGGAGGCTGCACAGTTCGCGGGCATGGTGCGCGAACGTGGTCTGACTGCCGGCGTGATGATCGAGATCCCCGCAGCGGCGATCCTCGCTCGGGCGATCCTGGCCGAGGTCGACTTCGTGTCGATCGGAACCAACGACCTGACGCAGTACACGATGGCCGCCGACCGCATGTCCGCGGAACTGGCCGAACTGACCGATCCGTGGCAACCCGCCGTGCTCGCGTTGATCGCGCAGGTCGCTGATGCCGGGGCAGAGCTGAACAAGCCCGTGGGAGTCTGCGGTGAGGCAGCGGCCGATCCGGCGTTGGCGTGCGTGCTCGTCGGACTCGGTGTCACCTCGTTGTCGGCTGCTCCGGCCGCAACGCCTGCGGTGGGAGCAAAGCTGTCGACGGTGACACTCGACCAGTGTCGGGCAGCGGCCGCTGCAGTACTCCAGACCACGAGCCCGACTCTCGCCCGCCGCGCTGCCGCCGAGCACCTCGACGACTGAGGAGCGCCACGCGATGATCGACGGGCGTCAGACCCGTCGCATCACCGTCACGACCTTGCCGAGGATGGCGGCGTCGTCGCCGGGGATCGGATCGAAGAGCGGATTGTGCGGCATCAGCCACACGTGTCCGTCCTTGCGCTTGAAGGTCTTCACTGTCGCCTCGCCGTCGATCATCGCCGCGACGATGTCGCCGTTGTCGGCGACGTTCTGCTGACGAACCACCACCCAGTCTCCGTCGCAGATGGCGGCATCGATCATCGATTCGCCGACCACCCGGAGCAGGAACAGTGAGCCCTCGCCGACGAGTTCGCGCGGCAGCGGGAACACATCTTCGACCGCTTCCTCCGCGAGGATCGGCCCGCCGGCCGCGATGCGTCCGAGAACCGGAACGAAGGTGGGCGTGGGGAGATCTCCGTTGACCGCGTCCGAGTGCATCGCGTCAGGAGCCTCGGAGACGTTCACCGCACGGGGGCGGTTGGCATCACGCTTGAGGAGACCCTTGCGTTCGAGCGTGCGCAGCTGGTGGGCGACCGAGGAGGTCGACGTGAGGCCGACGGCATCGCCGATCTCACGAATGCTGGGCGGATAGCCGCGTTCGCGCACCGACTTGCGGATCACGTCGAGAACGCCGCGTTGCCGATCGGTCAGTGATGCCTCGGCGGCAGCCGGATCGATCTGCGGTTCGGCATCACCCCCACTCTTCTTGGCGGCGACGCCGCGACCGCTGCCTTTCGGCGCCGACGGGCCGCGCCGTGACTTCTCTGTCATCGAATCCGTCCTTTCCGGATGTGTGCTGTGGTCGGGGTACCGCTGCTCGGGAATCGGCTCGGTCGTGTCGAGACCGGTCCGCGGTGCATCATCTGGCGCCGAGACTATCCGAGGCCTCCGACAACATCAAACATTTGTTCGACGTGTCGCACGACTTTGTCAGACCCCCGTGATAGAACTCGAACATCCGTTCATCGAACGCATGATCGAGCACTGGAGGTAGCGATGACCACCCTGTTGAGCCCCCTGGACGCCCGCCCGGAGTCCTCTCTGCAGACCCCCCTGACAACCCCGCCGGCCCCGATCACGGTCACGGCCAGGGCCACGTCCGCGTTCGCGCCGACGCCCGTGCGGACGTCCGCGCGTCGTGCCGCGCCTCGACGAGTGTCGACGGGCCATGGTGTGACCACCGACCGGGCGGCGCGGGGGACGGGCCGAAACTCCCACGCGGGCGTTGCGCCTCGGAATCGTCCTGCGCAGGCAGCGGTGACCGCACGCCCGGTCGGCACTCGCTGTGCCGGCGGAGTCGGCGAGTTGACCGCCGCTCCTCGTCGGCGGGCGACGCTGTTGGCGGTGCTCGCAGGCGTCGGACTCGCACTGACCGTCTGGGTCGTCGGTGTCGTCGGTGCCGACTACCAGCGCGCCACCACGCCGACAGCGACGTCGACGCAGGTCGTGCACGTGCGTGCGGGCGATTCGCTGAGTTCGATCGCGCAGCGGGTCGCACCCGATGTAGCTCGCCAGACTGTGATCGACGAGATCGTCGATCTCAATGATCTGCCGTCGAGTGGCCTGCGCGTGGGGCAACCCCTGCTCACGCCGACCTATCGCTGAGAACAGGGCGGTATTCTCGATGCCACAGGGTCCAGTCGGAAACCGACACGGTCACCGCCTCGGTCTCGAGCCCGCCGGTCGTCTGACGATCGACCGGGTCGAGACCTGCGGAGCCGATGCGTCCCGAGATTTGCACGAGGACTACATGCGCTGCCCGTTTTGCAAGAACGAAGACACCAAGGTCGTCGATTCGCGTGTCGCCGACGAGGGACAGGCGATCCGACGCCGCCGCGCCTGCAGTGAATGTGGTCGCCGGTTCTCCACTGTGGAGAGTGCGGTGCTCGCCGTGGTGAAACGAAACGGGGTCACGGAGCCGTTCAGCAGGGAAAAGGTGATGCGCGGAGTCCGCCGCGCCTGTCAGGGACGACACGTGAACGAAGACGACCTGGCGCAACTGGCCCAGCAGGTCGAAGATGCGGTACGGGCGTCCGGTTCCGCCGAGATACCCAGCAACGAGGTCGGTTTGGCCATCCTCCGACCCCTTCGCGACCTCGACGAGGTGGCGTATCTGCGTTTCGCGTCGGTCTACCGTTCCTTCGACTCGCTTGACGACTTCCAGCGCGAGATCGACGACCTGCAGGGCACTCTCACCGGGTCGCGAAACACCGCGGACGACGACGCCGCACCGGGTGGCCCCGACGCCGACCACGCTGGTGCCACTCCCGACGATTCGAACGCGGCGACCTCCCCGGCCGCGGTGTCAGCTGAGGCGGTCCAGAGCTCGTAGAGCTCGCTTCTCCGAAATCGGGTAGGCGGTGCCCAGTTTCTGGGCGAAGAGACTCACCCGCAGTTCCTCGACGAGCCAGTGTGCTTCCTCGTTCACCACATCGCGCCTGGCCTCGGGAAGTTGGGCGAGGCGTTGGTTCCACCGTTCCGTGACACGGTCGATGGTGGCCAGTCCGTCCCGATCACGCGCCGCGGCAGCGGGAAGTTGCTCCAGTCGCTGGCGTGCACCCCTCAGATACCGCGGCACGTGTTGAAGGTGTTCACGGCCTGTGGCGAGGACGAATCCATCGAAGACGAGGTCGGCCAACTGTTCGGCGACGTCATCTGCCGCGACCTGGCCTGAGTGGCGGTCGATCTCAGCGCGCAGCGGTGCTATTTCACGGAAGACTGCAACAGCGAGCGCGAAGTAGTCGGGTGCTGCCGCGGCGACTCGGGAACGCAGCGTGGCGACGAGGTCGTCGAAGGCCGCCGGTGTACGTATCGATCCGAGGTCGGCTGCGGCAGGCGCGATGTCGCGGATAGCCCGTCGGGTGCAGTCCGAATACAGCGCGTCGGGTTTCTCGTATGGGCTCTGACTGAGCGCCAGTCTGTCCGACGGATCGAGTCCTGCGCTGATCTTGCGCGACAGCGGCGCGATGGCGTGATCGAGGAGTTCGATGACCGCGGCGCCCAGCTGTGCGCGCCGCTGGGCGTCGGTGGTGGCGAGTGTTCGTGCGACGCCCCGGGTGCCCTCCGGCCCGGCGACGACCTCGAGTGAGGGGTAGCGCGTGATCTGCTGCCCCGCAACGGTGGTGACGACAGAGTCGTCGAGCGTTCCGATCCCGTCCGCTGTCCACGACGAATAGGTGCGACGCGGCGCGGGCTGTGGGGAGTCGCCGTCGACACGGGTACGCAGTTCGGCGAGTGACTTACCGGTGGCTACCGACTCCTCCTTCTCGTCGATCACGACGAAATTCATCCGTAGGTATGCCGGAAGGCGTTCCGGTGCGAAGTCCTCCGGCGCGATCGGATGTCCGGTGATCGTCGACAACTCCCGGGCGAGGCCGACGGTCAATGGCTCTTTGCGCGGAGTGAGCCGCGACAGCGCGAGGTCGGCGAACCGCTGGGCGGGCGCCATCGTCTTTCGGATGGGCTTGGGCAGCGTTTTGATCAGCTCGGTCGCGAGTTCGCTGCGCATCCCCGGTACCAGCCAGTCGAAGCCCGCCGGGCGAACGTGGCGCAGTAGCGGACGTGGAATCAGCACCGACACACCGTCGTCCGGCGCGCCGGGCTCGAACCTGTACCGCAGGCGGTACCGGGTGTCGCCCTGCTGCCACGCTCCGGGATAGTCGGCGTCCGCGACGTGGACGTCTGCGGCCACGTCCTCTGGAGTCAGGTCGAGGAGTGTCGCATCGGATCTCCTCGCCTTCTTCCACCAGGTGTCGAAGTGACGCGCGGATGTGACCTCGGTGCCGATACGCTGATCGTAGAACTCGAACAGCTGGTCCTCGGTGATCACCACATCGCGGCGACGGGCACGGTGTTCGACTTCGGCGGCGTCGCTGAGAAGCGCTCGATTGCGTTCGAAGAACGCGTGATTCGTCTTCCAATCGCCTTCGACCAGGGCGTGTCGGATGAACATGTCGCGCGCGGCGGCCGGATCGATGGGGCCGTAGTCGACACGGCGTCGGGCCACCAGCGGAACGCCGTAGAGCGTGACCCGTTCGTAGGCCATGCTCGCGCCGCGCTTCGACGACCAGTGCGGTTCGCTGTGGGTGCGCTTGACCAGGTCACCTGCGAGTCGTTCGGCCCACAGCGGGTCGATGCCCGCCACGGTGTGCGCGAACAGCCGTGAGGTCTCCAGTATCTCGGCCGCCATCAGAAACGCGGGTGGTCGTTTGGACAGCGTCGACCCGGGGAAGATCATCAGGGTGGTGTTGCGCGCGCCGGTGTACTCGCGCCCCTCGGCGTTGCGCGCCGCGATGTTGCTCAGCAGACCGGCGAGTATCGCACGGTGGATCGAATCGGAATGCTGCGACGTCGCGCCGTCGTCGGACTCAACCGTCACCTCGACCGCCTGTGTCGACCACCCGAGGTCGTCGACGATGCGTCTCAGTTGCCGGTGCAGATCCTGCCACTCACGGATGCGCAGGTAGTGCAGGAATTCGCGCTCGCAGGTACGTCGGAACTGGTTGCCGGACAATTCCTGTCGCTTGTCCTGCAGATAGCGCCACAGACTCAGATACCCCAGGAAATCGGAACCGGGCACGACAAACCGCTTGTGTGCTGCGTCGGCGGCCTCGCGGTGATCTGCCGGACGCTCTCGGACATCGGGGATCGACAACGCGGCAGCGATCACGAGTACGTCGGCGAGACAACCGGATTCGTGCGCGGCGATGAGCATTCGCGCCACCCGCGGTTCGACAGGGATGCGTGACATCGTGCGTCCGACAGGTGTGAGGCGTGGGGTGGTGTCGGTCTTGTCGGTCGTCGTGATCGCACCGAGTTCGGTGAGAATGCCGATGCCGTCGCGGATGCCGCGCGCATCGGGCGGTTGCACGAACGGGAAGTCGGCGATGTTGCCGAGCTTCAGCGATGCCATCTGCAGGATGACCGAGGCGAGGTCGGTACGCAGTATCTCCGGGTCGGTGAACGCCTGCCGGGAATCGAAGTCGTCCTCGCTGTACAGGCGGATGCACGTGCCGGGTGCCACGCGGCCACATCTGCCGGCCCGCTGACGCGCGCTGGCCTGTGAGATCGGTTCGATCGGCAGCCGATGAACCTTGGTGCGTGCGGAGTATCGCGAGATGCGTGCGGTGCCGGTGTCGATGACGTAGCGGATGCCTGGGACGGTGAGCGAGGTCTCGGCGACGTTGGTGGACAACACGATCCGATTGCCCTGTGACGGCGTGAACACCTTCTGCTGTTCGGCGATCGACAAGCGCGCGTACAGCGGCACGATCTCGGCTCCGGCGGCGGCTCTCCGCCGCAGTGCGTCGGCGGCCTCCCTGATGTCGCGTTCGGTCGGCAGGAACACGAGGATGTCGCCGCCGCGTTGGGTTCGTCCCCACAGTTCGTCGATGGCGGCGTCGATGCCCTGGATCTGATCGAGATCCGCATGCTCGCCGCCCCCACGCTCGTCACCGGTGTCGGGGCCGTCGGAGGAGATCAGCGGGCGATAGCGGACTTCGACGGGGTAGGCGCGACCCGACACCTCGAGCACCGGGACTTCGGCATCCGGTGTGGTGAAATGCCGTGCGAAACGGTCGGGTTCGATGGTCGCGGAGGTGATGATGAGCTTCAGATCGGGGCGCCGGGGCAGGAGGCGGTGCAGATAGCCCAGGATGAAGTCGATGTTGAGACTTCGCTCGTGTGCTTCGTCGACAATGAGCGTGTCGTAGGCACGAAGCATCGGATCGGTGGCGATCTCACGCAGGAGGATGCCGTCGGTCATCACCTTCACCAGCGTGTCGGCACCGGACCGGTCGGAGAAGCGCACCGAGTACCCGATGGCGTCGCCGAGTTCGGTGTTCGTCTCGTCGGCGATGCGTCGCGCCACCGAACTGGCGGCGATACGGCGGGGCTGGGTGTGGCCGATGGCGCCGCGAACGCCGCGACCGAGTTCGAGGCAGATCTTCGGGAGCTGGGTGGTTTTGCCCGATCCGGTCTCGCCGGCGATCACGACGACCTGGTGGGCAGCGATGGCGGCTGCGATCTCATCGCGCGCCTCCGACACCGGCAGCTCGGGCGGGAACTCGAGTACCGGGACGGCGGCACGACGTCGCTCCACCCGACGTGCCGCCGCGTCGATGTCGCGGGACACCGAACGCACGCGGTCGTCGCTCGGAGATGCGCCGAGCTTGTCGATGCGACGTCGCAGACGATGTTGGTCGACGATGGTCAGGTCGGTGAGGCGTCGACGCAGAGAGCGCGGATCCGTCGGGGCGGAGTCCTCGGTTCTCGCGGGAGCCTCAGCTGGCCGATCGGGCCGTGGTTCAGGGGAGACGGACATGGTCATCTAAGGATATGGGTCACGAGCAGATCTGCTCCGCCCGGTGACCCGCGCGCTCTTGCCATTGGCGCGTACGCGCGGTGGCCGGGACCCTGGGTGCTCGAACAAAGCCCCCGGCGGGCATCATTGACCACATGTCAGGTTCACTGTGGCACGGATTCGCCGACATGGGGTCGGTCAGCGCAAACGGACCCTTCGTGGTCACGCGGGGCGAGGGCACCCGCATCTGGGATCGCGACGGCAACGAGTACCTCGACGCGACGGCCGGACTCTGGTTCACCAACATCGGCCACGGGCGCACCGAGGTCGCGCAGGCGGTGGCCGACCAGCTCGGAAAGCTCGCGCACTATTCAGGATTCGGTGACCTCACCGCTGACGTGACCGATGCGTTGGCCGACCGGCTCGCCACCATGGCGCCGGTGCCCGGGAGCAAGATCTTCTTCACGTCGGGCGGCAGCGACTCGGTCGACACTGCGGCGAAGCTCGCCCGACGCTACTGGGTCGAGGTGGGAAAGCCGGAGAAGACGATCATCGTCGGGCGGACCAAGGCGTATCACGGCATGCACGTCGCGGGCACTTCGCTCGCCGGCATCCCCGGCAATCACGACGGGTACGGCACCCTGATGCCCGACGCGCAGACCGTCGAGTGGGACAACGCGAAGAGTCTGCTGGGCCTCATCGAGCGCGTCGGAGCCGACAATGTGGCCGCCTTCTTCTGCGAGCCGATCATCGGCGCGGGAGGCATCTACCTTCCTCCCGAGGGCTATCTGGCCGAGGTTCGGCAGATCTGCCGCGACAACGACGTCCTGTTCGTCGCCGACGAGGTGGTCACCGGCTTCGGACGGATCGGCGGTGACAGCTGGTTCGCCTCCTCACGTTTCGATCTGCAGCCCGACATGATGACCACCGCCAAGGGGCTGACGTCGGGTTATGTCCCCATGGGTGCGGTGTTCATCGCACCGCGCATCGCAGAACCCTTCTACGCAGGCGGGGTGTGGTGGCGGCACGGATACACCTACGGCGGCCACGCCGGCGCCGCGGCGGCGGCCATGTCGAACCTCGACATCATCGAGCGCGAGGGACTTCTCGCCGAGGCGTCCCGCCTCGAGGGTGACCTTGCTGCGCAGCTTGCGCCGCTGGCCGATCTCGACGCGATCTCCGAGGTACGTACCGGGCTCGGCGCCGTCACCGCCGTCCAGCTCGCCGACGCCGCCCAGGCGCCCGCTGCGGTCGGCGCGCTGCGCAAGCACGGTGTCAGTACCCGCGCCGCAGGTCAGGGAGCGTTGCAGATCTCTCCCTCGTTCGTCATGCAGACCTCCGAGGTGGGCGAGTTGGCTGACCGCATCGGCGCCGCGTTGGGCTGAGAGCGCATCTCACCCCTGCGTCGTCGGCAACACCTCGATAGACGCGGCGTTGACCGTTGCCGGTGACGACACCGACCACGCCACGGCCTCCGCGATCGCGGCCGCGGGTATCGGAGGAGTGCGCACCGCGAAGTCGAGAATGCCCCGGCCTCTGACGAGACCGGGGCATTCGTGTCCATTGGTGATCAGGCGTTGGCAAGCACCTCGGTGGTGGCGATGGCCTGCGCGACACCGGAAACGGTCGCGGCGACCTTGACGGCCTCCCAGACCTGTTCCTTGGTGAGGCCCGCGTCGCGGACGACCTTCGCGTGTGCGGCGGTGCAGTCGTGACAACCGTTGATGGTCGACACGGCCAGGCTCCACAGCTCGAAATCGGTCTTGTCGACGCCAGGGTTACCGATGATGTTCATCCGCAGTCCCATACGCACCTGAGCGTAGTCGTCGCCGAGGAAGCTCTTGGCCCGGTAGGCGACGTTGTTCATGCCCATGATCGACGCCGCGCCCAGCGCCGCGTTGTAGGCCTCGGCCGACAGTGTGTCGGCGGCTTCCTCGGATACCTCGGCCAGCACCTTCGCGTTACGCGATGCCGCCGCAGCGGCGAGGAAGGTGCCCCAGAGCTGCTGCTCGGAGAGTTCGGTCGAGCGGGCCAGCGAACCCAGGTTCAGCTTGAGATCCTTGGCGTACTCGGGGAGGGCTTCCTTGAGATTGTCGATGCTCATACGAATTCCTCTCAGACGCTTGCGGTGAGGAGCTCGCCGGCGTCGATGGTCGGGTCGCCCTTCTTCCAGTTGCAGGCGCACAGCTCGTCGGACTGCAGCGCGTCGAGAACGCGGAGCACCTCGTCGACGTTGCGACCGACGGAGCCGGCGGTCACCGAGACGAACTGGATCTCGTTGTTGGGATCGACGATGAACGTCGCGCGGTCGGCGACACCATCGGCGTTGAGAACGCCTGCTGCGGTTGCCAGCTCACGCTTGAGATCACTGAGCATGGGGAAGGGGAGGGTCTTGAGATCCTCGTGCTGTGCACGCCACTGGAAGTGGACGAACTCGTTGTCGACCGACGCGCCGAGCACCTGGGCGTCACGGTCGGCGAACTCGTCGTTCAGCTTGCCGAAGGCGGCGATCTCGGTCGGGCATACGAACGTGAAGTCCTTGGGCCAGAAGAAGATGATCCGCCACTTGCCCGGGTGATCGTCGCTCGACACCTGGGTGAAGTAGTCGTCGGGCTGCTGCGCGTCGACCTTGCTCAGATCGCCTCCGATGACAGCCGTCAGGTTGTATGCGGGGAATTGATCTCCGATGGTCAGAAGAGCCATGTGTCTTTTGCTCCTTCGTGTCGATGGCGTTCGTGGGTGGCGCGCGAACTCACGTATCTGCAGTTGCCCCTCAATTCTGCCCAAAGACCACCGAAAACGAAACGTGATGATTAGCACTAGACTGATAGGCATGAGTGATAGAAGTTATCAGCCGTCGATCGCCGGTCTGCGGGCATTCGTCGCGCTGGCAAGAAAACGCCATTTCGGTTCGGCGGCAACGGAACTCGGCGTCAGTCAGCCGTCGCTGTCGCAGGCGCTCGCCGGCCTGGAGGCCGGGTTGGGTAGGCAACTCATCGAACGCACAACCCGGCGTGTCTTCTTGACTCCGGAAGGCGAGGCGCTCCTGCCCAAAGCGATCGCGGTGACCGATGCCGTCGACGAGTTCCTCTCCGCGGCCGCGGGATCCGACGACCCGCTGACCGGCACCTTGCGGCTCGGCTTCATACCGACGGTCGCGCCGTACATTCTGCCCACGGTGCTGCGCGGACTGGGCGATCAATTGCCATCTCTCACTTTGCGTGTGGTCGAGGACCAGACCGCGCGACTGCTGGCTCAGTTGAGGGAGGGATCGCTCGACGCGGCCTGTCTCGCGCTGCCGGCGGACGCTCCCGGACTCGCCGAGATACCCATGTACGCCGAGGATTTCGTCCTCGCGCTGCCTTCGGATCATCCGTTGGCAGGGCGCAAACGTGTTGATCCGAGCTCGCTCGCCGATCTGCCACTTCTGCTGCTCGACGAGGGGCACTGCCTACGCGATCAAGCGCTCGAGGTGTGCAGGCTCGCCGGGGTGCGTGCCGACATCGGGCACACCCGCGCGGCGTCCCTCGCCACCGCGGTGCAATGCGTGGAGGGTGGCTTGGGAGTGACCTTGATCCCCGGCACCGCCGTGGCTGCGGAAACGGCCGGCGGCGACCTCGCCACCGCGACGTTCACCGTGCCCCGTCCCGGCAGACGGATCGGGCTGGTCTACCGCGAGTCCTCGGGGAGGGGTGAGTCGTATCAGCGACTCGCGTCCATCATCGCGCGGCTCGTCGAACAGACCGGCGCGGTGCGCGTGGAAAAGGCCGCGTCGGTATGAGGTCACCTCTCACGGGCCAGGACGTCGGCGGCATCGGTGCGAGCCAACTCCTCCCATTCATCGAGCAGACTCGAGTCGACCTCACGCACCATGTCGCCGACCCGCTCCGTGATCTCGACGATCTCGTCGGTGAGGACCGTCGTCGGTACGCCCTGGCGTAGAACGCGATAGCAGTCGGACAGGTACCGCAGTACCACTCCTTCGCTGCGGGCAAGGCCGTATGCCGAGATCAACTCGGTGAACGTCATGGCCCGCTCGAGCATGAGGCGTAATACCGATTTCGGCGACGGCGGAAAGCCCGCGATCCACGGATGCGAACGTCGATACACGCCGAAGGCGTAGTCGATCTCCTCGGCGAGTGGACGCGGCCAGGTGATCTCCTCCAGGCGAGCCATGCGCTCCTCGTACTCGATTCCGTCGGCCTTCATCTCGGCGATCGCCGCGTCGCGCGCTTCTTTACGCTGCGCCATCAGGACGGGGCGGGGGTCGTCGAGCGTCGCTTCGAGGATCGAGATCACGTCGAGCGCATAGGTCGACGAGTCCGGGTCGAGCAACTCGAACGCGGCGAGGGCGAACGCCGACAGCGGATTGGTGAGCGCGAAATTCTCCGGCATGTCGACGCTGAGCGCGATGTAGCGGCCGTCGGAGTCGGGCTCGGGCAGTTGTACGACGATGCCGGCGTCGCGCAGGTCGCGGTAGAGACGAATCGTGTGCCGGATCTGGCCGAGCTGGCGGTGGCGCGGGAGGTGGTTCTCCTCCAACAGATGCCGCGTGGCGGTGAAGCAGTCGCCGGGCCGTCCGAGTACCTCGAGCAGCATCGCCGTGGTCATGCGGAAGTGTGAGCGCAGTGGCTCGTCCGGTGCGTCGACGAGTTGCAGGAACGTCTTCTCGCCCCATGAGACGAAACCCTCGGGTGGCTTCTTGCGGACGATCTTGCGCAGTTTCTTCGGGTCGTCACCTGCCTTGGCGACGGCGCGTGCGTTCTCGACGTCGTGTTCGGGCGCCTGGGCCACCACGTAGCCGATGGTGTCGAAGCCCGCGCGGCCGGCGCGGCCGGCGATCTGATGGAATTCGCGAGCGCGCAGTCGACGTACGCGCGTGCCGTCGTACTTGCTCAGCCCGGCGAAGAGCACGGTCCTGATCGGAACGTTGATGCCGACTCCGAGGGTGTCGGTGCCCGCGATGACCTTGAGCAGACCTTGCTGTGCGAGGCGTTCGACGAGCCGCCGGTAACGGGGCAGCATCCCGGCGTGGTGCACGCCGATGCCTGCGCGCAGGAGTTTCGACAGTGTCGAGCCGAAACCCGTCGAGAAGCGGAAATCGCCGATTGCTTCGGCGATCTGCGCCTTCTCCTCCTTGGTGGTGATACGCGCCGACAACAAGGCCTGCGCGCGCTCGACGGCCGCGGCCTGGGTGAAATGTACGACGTAGATCGGCGCGCGGCCCGCGTCGATCAATCCCTCGATGGTTTCGTGGATGGGGGTCATCGCGTAGGTGTACTCGAGGGGGACCGGCCGATGCGTGCCGGTGACCGCACTCGTGCTGCGACCGGTGCGACGGGATAGATCGTCGACGAAGAACGTGATGTCGCCGAGCGTCGCCGACATCAGCAGGAACTGCGTGTTCGGCAACTCGATCAGCGGAACCTCCCACGCCCATCCGCGGTCGGATTCGCCGTAGAAGTGGAACTCGTCGGCGACGAGGACACCGATGTCGCTGTCGGGGCCGTCCCGGAGAGCGAGGTTGGCCACGATCTCGGCGGTCGCGCAGATGATGGGAGCGTCGGAGTTGACCGACGCGTCACCTGTCATCAGGCCGACCTGATCGGCTCCGAACTGTGCACAGAGGTCGAAGAACTTCTCGCTCACCAGCGCCTTGATCGGCGCGGTGTAGAAGGCACGTTGGCCACGGCACCGCGCGAAGTAGATGGCGCCGGACGCGACCAACGATTTTCCCGAGCCCGTGGGTGTCGCCAGGATGACGTTGTTGCCGGAGATCAACTCCAGCAGTGACTCCTCCTGGTGCGGATAGAGCTCGATGCCGCGATCAGCCCACCACCCGGTGAAAGCGTCGAACGCGGCGTCGTCGTCGGCGACGGGGATCAGTGTCGCCGACGACGCGGTGTCGTCGATCAGTTCGGCGATGACGGACCGCCGCTGTCGCCGCCATCGTTCTCACGGCCATCGACATCGCCACGTGACTGCTCGGCCAAGAACTTCTCGAGTTCTGCGCCGAGTTCGTCGCCGCTCGGCAGTGGTTCGTCGGCGGCCAACAGAGAGGCTCGCTCGGTCTGAGCCTCGGTGAAGCTGTCGTACTGTGCCTCGAGTGCGGCGACCACCGACTCGATCTCACCATTACCAGACACCTCGGCGTCAACCTGCTCACGCACGGCTGCGGCCGCGGATTCCAATGCGCTGGTGGGCAATTCGAGCCCGGTCAGTCCTGACACCGCGTCGAGCAGTCGGGCCGCCGCAGCCGGATAGTCGGTCTGGGAGAGATAGTGCGGCACATGCACCGAGAGTCCGGACGTGCGTCGGCCACCCTGGCCCAGGCGTAGTTCGAGCAACATCGACGCGCTCGCGGGCAGCTTCATCTGCGAGCCCCAACGCGGCAGGTCGCCGAGCGAATCGGGTTCGTTGCCGTGTGCGGTCAACGACGACGGCCGCGTGTGCGGAACTGCCATCGGAATGGCGTTGAGACCGATCACGTCGGTCACCCGGAAGTGATCGGCGAGGCGTCGAATGGCCTCGGTGAACTGTTCCCAGCGCAGGTCGGGTTCCGAACCCGACAGCAGCAGGAACGGCTTGCCCGCGTTGTCGCGGATCGCATGCAGCGTGAGCGAGGGCATCTCCACATCGGTGAAGGTCTCACCGCTGAAGGTGATCGTCGGACGACGCGAGCGGTAGTCCATCAGCTCGTCGTTGTCGAAGGTGGCGACCACCTCGGAGTCGAGAGAATCCCGAAGATTCTGCGCCGCCAATGCGACGGCGTGCCCGGCATCGGCGAAGCCGTCGAGCGCATGCACGAGTACGGGACCCGTACCCGCCTCATCGGAGACCCGCGGGGCGGGGAAGGCGAGCTCGAAGAGCTGACGGCCCTCGTGTGGATTGGGATCCATGTCGTCCCTCCTCTTGAAGATCGGCACGTGCCTGTCCTACCTGTTCGTCGAATTGTCCCGTATGCACGCCTCGCGTGACCAATCGGTCTCAACGTGGGGATGCACGGGTGTCCGTCTCGTTGGTTCAACAGCGGCGGCGACCTGTGGATTCCCCGCAGTTCCGACACGGTCGGAGTGTCGGGAGCAGGTCACGGCCCGGCCGGTGGCACAGTGGGATGTCGTGGGTGGACGCAGCGTTGGTGTGGTGATCGGCTTGGCCGCCGCGTTTCTCGTTGCAGCGTGTTCGGTCGACGGCGACGCAGTACAGAACAGCGACGATCTCTCGCCGCGATCGGTGACCGCAGCGGATTTCCCGGTCCAGGGCGCCACCCGCGTCCCGCAGAATTCCGTGGCCTATGCCATCGGTGATCTCATCGGACGACCCGCCGACTCGCCGTATGATCCGCCGCAGTGCCAACCGGCGGCCGTGCAGTCGGACGGCGCCGTGGTCTACCTGGGAATCGTGCAGGCCGATCGGGCCTCCTTCACCTCGGCGGTCGTGGGCGTCGACGACTCACTGAGCACCGTGGTCGACAAGGTCAGGGCGTGTCCCCGTGCGAAGACGGGCAACGCCACGACCGCCACGAGCACCGTGCAGAGCAGGGTGGTCGACGCGCCGGAGCATCCAGCGGGCGTCGACACCGCCGCGATACTGCGCACGGTGGAGACCGGCGGAGACCAGGCGCCGTTGCTGACCCGGACCATGACCTACATCGGGCAGAAGCAGAAGGTGCGCGTGTACTGCCAGTACCGCTGGCCGTCGGCGGGTGACATCAGCGAGCAAGCGTCTGGGCAGCTCGCCTCGCTGTTCGACAAGGCACTGAAAGCGGCGTTCGGCACCTGAAGTCACTGCTCCGCGGCGACTTCTGCTCCGCAGCGACTTCTGCTTCGCGGCGACTTCGGCGTTCGGTGTTTCCGCACATTCATGTCTGGCCGCATTCATGTCTGGCCGCATTCATGTCTGGCCGCATTCATGTCTGGCCGTATCCACGTATGTGTGCATTCGCCTACGCGTGCATCGGTGTCTCCGTATGTGCGCTTCTCCACGGAGTCGTGGCTTTCTGCAGTTGTGGGTCTGTGCAGTTGTGGCTCTCTGCACTCGTGGATCCACGAATTGGCGACTCCACGACATCGGTGATCTGTGCACACGCCAGGAGTTGTGCACAGCCACGGTGTCCGGGGCCTTTCCGGAGTCGAGCCGTCGTCGCGCGAGCCCAAGATGTTCGACATGTCACCTCGAAGAAATCCTCCGAGCGGTCCCATCCGGACCGTCTCCGCGCTGCTCACCGCTGTTCCCGGCTTTTTCGGCTTCATCCCGACTCGCTCGCTGATCCTGCTGGCGCTCGCGCCCGACGCTCGAACGATCCAAGCGTCGGTGCGCGTCGACCTCGATCTCCGTCCCGACGGCGCGCTCGACTCACACATGCTCGCCGAGATCGATCACCTCGCGGCGATCCTGCAGGGCTATGGCAGTTCCGACGTGATCGCCGTCGTCGCCGATGACCGTTTCGACCTGGAGAGCCCGACCTACCGCGCGGTGGTATCCGTCGTCGACCGGAGGATGTGGGCATGCGGAGGTGTCGGTCGTGGCTACGTGTGCAGTCGCTTCGGCGAGGGTGAGCGCTGGATCCAGGTATGGGAGGACGGCGCGGAACTGACGTTGCGGCTCTCACGCAACCGGGGTGTGCTCGGCGACCCGCGGATCTCACCGACCGCGGTCTCCGATGCTGTCCACTCGGGCAGATTGCTGCTCGGTACGCGCGAGGAGATCGAGGCCATGCTCCAGCCGACCTCGCACTGCGACGACCCGTGCTGCGCCCCTGATTCGGCGCGATGTCCCGTGATCGAGGCAGTACTGGACGCGCACGCGACCCCGCAGCAGTCGATGGCCGCCATTCACGAAGCGATCGCCGTGCGGCGTCTCCGGTTCGATTGCGCGAGCATCGCCGAACTCGAGCGCGCCGTCTGCGACCTGCGGGTCCGTGACGCGGCGTTGGCTTTCGCGGTCACCGATCTGCGCACGGAGGCAGAGGCACTGTGGCGGGAGCTCACCAGACGACTGTCGGGTACGGGGAGGGCGAGTGCTGCCACCCTTCTCGCCCATCTGCACTACATCGGCGGCGAGGGCAGCTTCGCCGGAGTCGCCCTCGACGTGGCGCTGGATGCCGACCCGCAGTGGAGCCTGGCCCGACTTCTCGATCGCTCCCTGCGAAACGGACTGCGTCCCGACAACCTGTGGGAGATCATCGGGGACTCATACGACGCCGCCGCAGCCCTCGGGGTGGTCATC
The DNA here is from genome assembly GCF_000248075.1 of Gordonia otitidis NBRC 100426. Taxonomy (GTDB): domain Bacteria; phylum Actinomycetota; class Actinomycetes; order Mycobacteriales; family Mycobacteriaceae; genus Gordonia; species Gordonia otitidis. Next base: position 77,217 of record NZ_BAFB01000087.1, read on the forward strand.
CCGAGTGCCACTCTGCGTGATGCGAGCTGACCGGCGTGGCCGCGAACGCCGTTGCGGCTCAGACCTTTTCGACGAACAGTGAGTGGGCCATCTCGGGCGACAAGGTCAGGCCGGCGTGTCCTGGTGTACTGATCTCGACCTTGTGCGGCGTGCACGTCACCGTCACACGTGCATTGGGCACCACACCCGCCTCGCGCAGCGCTGCGATCAGTTCGGTGTCCGACTGCGCATGTTCGGACAGTCGGCGCACGATCACCGGAACCGCCTCGCCCTGCGGGAGATCCGACAGTCGAGCGGCCTCGCCCATCGCCTCGGGCGGCTCGACACCGAGTTCTGCGAGCCCCGGAATCGGATTCCCGTAGGGCGAGGTCGTCGGATTGTCGAGGACCGACAGCAGACGGCGTTCGACGTTCTCGCTCATCACGTGTTCCCAGCGGCAGGCTTCCTCATGCACCTCGTCCCAGGGCATGCCGATCACGTCGACGAGCAGCCGCTCGGCGAGACGGTGCTTACGCATCACGGCGATCGCGAGGGCCCGGCCCTTGTCGGTCAATTCGAGGTGGCGGTCGCCCGCGACCCGCAGCAATCCGTCACGTTCCATGCGTGCGACGGTCTGCGACACCGTCGGGCCACTCTGCTCGAGGCGTTCGGCGATGCGTGCGCGCAGTGGGACGATTCCCTCTTCTTCGAGGTCGTAGATCGTCCGGAGGTACATCTCGGTGGTATCAACCAGATCGTTCACTTGAGTCCAGTCCCTTCCGTCCTCACAAGGGTACCTTGACCTGCGTCGCGTCTGGCTCGTCACATGCTGAACGCGTCCGGGCCACGCAACGAGGCACTAACGTGAGAACCGTGGCTAGTGCGTGGAGACGACGATGAACGCGGCTGTGATCTGGAGTGAGGACTTCCTCTCGTACCGTTGGGCACACACCCACCCGATGAATCCGGTGCGACTGGCGCTGACCATGACGCTCGCACAGAGCCTCGGCGTCCTCGACGACGTCGACGTGTCGCCGCCCCTCGATATCGGTGACGACGCGCTGACCGTGGTGCACAGCCAGGACTACATCGATGCCGTACGGGCGGTCGGTTCGGGAACTGCGTCGCTGTCGGGGCCGCTACTCGAGAGGCTGTTCGGCCTCGGCGACTCCGACAATCCCGTATTCGACGGGATGCATGAGGCCGCGCGGCTGCTCGTCGGCGGCACGCTGGCCGCAGCACAGGCCGTCGGGTCCGGCGCCGTGCGGCGTGCGGTGAACATCGGCGGCGGCATGCATCACGCGATGCGTGCGCGGGCGGCGGGATTCTGCATCTACAACGACTGCGCCGTCGCGATCCACTGGTTGCTCGAGAACGGATTCGACCGCATCGCCTACATCGACATCGACGCCCATCACGGAGACGGCGTGCAGGTCGCGTTCGCCGCCGACCCACGCGTCATGACGGTGTCGCTTCACCAGCATCCGGCCACGCTCTGGCCGGGCACCGGATGGCCGACCGAGGTGGGCGACGACGCCGCAGAGGGGTCGGCCGTGAACGTCGCCCTCATGCCCGACACACAGGACCGGTTGTGGTTGCGCGCGTTCCACGCCGTCGTGCCGTCGCTGATCGCCGAGTTCAAACCGCAGATCATCATCAGCCAGTGCGGCGCGGACAGTCATCGGGCAGATCCGCTGACAGACCTGTCGTTGACCGTCGACGGGCAGCGTGCGGCCATGATCGCGATGCGTGATCTCGCCGAGAAGTACTGCGACGGCCGCTGGATCGCGGTCGGGGGCGGAGGCTATGGGGTGGTGAACGTCGTGCCCCGTAGTTGGTCGCACCTGCTCGGCGTCGTCCTCGACCGCGACGTCGACGTCACGACACCGATCAACGAAACATGGTGTGCCACAGCTGAACAGATCGCGACCCAGGTGCACTCGGAATACTCGCAGGCGCCGGTGCGCGTGATGGGCGACAACGGCGACGTCGACTTCGTCGAATGGGACGGCGACACCGGCCAGGAACCGCCGCCGGGGATCGACGACAGTGCGCAACGGCAAACCGATCGCGCGATCATGGCTACCCGTCGTGCGGTGTACCCACTGCATGGACTCGACCCGGAGGATCCCCGTGACTGAATCCACTGTGCGTACCGGGGAACAGAACGAACGCCCCGACAAGGACCACGCCGACGGTGTCCGTGACGAGGGGGAGCGTCACGAGGGTGAGCGGCCCCGCGGTCCGTGGGATTACCCACGGCACTGGATCGCCGACGTCCTCGCGTCCGACGGAGGGGTGGTGCACCTGCGCCCGATCGTGCCCGACGACGCCGACCGTGTCGTCCGATTCCACGCGGGATTGTCTGAACGCACGAGGTACATGCGGTATTTCGGCCCGACGCCGACTTTGCCGCCGCGCGAGGTGGCGCGGATGACCACGGTCGACCACCACCAGCGGGTGGCGCTCGTCGCGGTTCTCGGTGGTGAGATCATCGCGATCGGCATCTACGAGGGACTCGCGGCCGACGGTAAGCCCGAGTCGGCGGAGGTCGCGTTCGTCGTTGCCGACGAACACCAGGGCCGCGGTCTCGGTCCGATCCTTCTCGAACATCTCGCGGGAGCCGCTGCCGAGAACGGTTTCACCCGATTCGAAGCAGAGGTCCTCAGCGAGAATCCCAACATGGTCGCCGTCTTCCGCGATGCCGGTTACCAGATCTCCCGTGCGTTCGACGGCTCGACCGTCCATGTGGAATTCACGATCGATCCCACCGAGGCGATGCTCCTGGTGCGCAACGACCGTGAGCGCGCCTCGGAGGCGCGCAGCGTCGCCAATCTGTTGCGCCCTGCGTCCGTGGCGGTGATCGGGGCGTCGACAGACCCGAAGAAGGTCGGAAATGCGCTGTTGGCCAACATCATCGCGGGTGGATTCACCGGACCCGTCTTCCCGGTCAACGGCCCCGACCGCGAGCCAGAAGACGACCAGGACGCCGTGTCCGGTCACGACGCGGCACGCAACCGGGCGACACGACCGCCGCAGCGACGGCATCGCGGCCCGTCACGCACACCACGTGTGCGGCCGCCGTCGGTGCGGGGCATCCGCGCATACCCGACCGTGCGCGACATCCCCGACCCGGTCGACCTGGCCGTCGTCGCGGTCCCGGCCGCCAGTGTCGACGAGGTACTCGACGACTGTCTGGTCAAGGGGGTCCGAGCGCTGGTCATCGTGTCGTCTGGATTCGGTGAGAGTGGCGAGGCGGGTCTCGAGAGCGAGCACCGCCTCGTGCAGCAGGTCCGCGAGCACGGGATGCGGTTGGTGGGTCCGAATGCGCTCGGTGTCGCGAACAACGATCCGTCGATCGCGCTGAATGCCACACTGGCGCCGCGTATCCCACCACTGGGACGTGTCGGCTTCTTCTGCCAGTCGGGTGCGCTCGGCATCGCGATCCTGGACACGGCAGCGCATCGACAGATCGGCTTGTCGACGTTCGTGTCCGCGGGTAACCGGGCCGACGTCTCGGGCAACGACCTGTTGCAGTACTGGGACTCGGACGCGTCCACCGACGTCGTGTTGCTCTACCTCGAGAGTTTCGGCAATCCCCGCAAGTTCTCGCGCATCGCGCGTCGGGTGTCCCGGTCGAAGCCGATCGTGGCAGTGAAATCCGGCAAGGGGGCGATGAGCCCGGTGCGCGCCGAACGGACTGCGGCCGCGAGTCTCGACGACCGCATCGCACAGATGATGCTCGACCAGGCAGGTGTCATCCAGGTCGACACGATCCCCGAATTGTTCGACTGCGCGTCGATCTTCGCGTATCAGCCGACACCGCGCGG
>NZ_BAFB01000086.1 GCF_000248075.1 Gordonia otitidis NBRC 100426
ACGCCGCCAGAGCGTCGTCGACAGCGGCGGGAAACGGGTTCTCCGGTGCGAGTCGATACTCGACAGAGACGACGTCGGCGCCTGTGTCGACGGCGAGCCTGCGCGCGAGGGCGTCGTGACTCGCGCGGCTCCCGGTGGTGAACCCCCCACCGTGGAAGAACAGGATCAACCCCCGGGTGTCGACACCCGCGCGGTAGCGCGTCACCGGAAGCGGGCCGGCCGGGCCGTCGAACTCCAGATCCTCCTCGACGGCGAGTACCGGCAGCTTCTCGGCAACCAGCGCGCTGACCCGCTCGAGTCCGGCGCGTGCGCTGCCGATTGTCGCTCCGCCCATGTCGGCGTTGGGGAGTACCGCCGTGACCATCGCCGCCGTCAACATCTCGATGCTGACGTGCTCGCCATCGGCATTGACCGGACACCATCGCGACACTGCACCGAACAACTGCGGCGGTGCGTGGCCGATGACCCGCAACAGCGACCGGACGGGACGTAGCGGCGGGGACAGGTTGGGATTGGTGGCGCGACTCACGGCCGCGAGACTACCCGCACGCGGGTCACTGCCGATCCGGGCGTCGCGGCGCGGAGGTGGCTGCTGTGACAGACTCTCCCCATGCCCGACCGCGTACCCGCCCCGGGTGGCTCGACCACCCGTGTCCCCCTTCGTACGTCGCTCGCCCTCTCAGCTGCGTCGGCCGCCCGCTGGGCGTCGCGTACCGCGGGGCGCGGCAAGGGATCGATGATCGGCGGACTGGTCGCCGAGAAGATCGACCCGAACATCATGGGACGCCTCGCCGCGGGAAAACGGTCCGCGCTCATCACCGGTACGAACGGTAAATCGACCACGACACGCATGACCGCAGCGGCCCTCGCCGAACTCGGCGAGGTCGCTACCCAGGCCGACGGCGCCAACATGGATGCGGGGATCATCGCGACGCTGAGTCTGCAGCGCTCGGCACCGGTCGCCGCACTCGAGGTCGACGAACTGCACGTGCCGCACGTGAGCGATGCCGTCGACCCCGAGGTCGTCGTGATGCTCAACCTGTCGCGGGATCAGCTCGACCGGGTCGGCGAGATCAACATGATCGAACGACGGCTCCGCGAGGGCGTAGCGCGGCACCCCGAGACGACGGTGATCGCCAACTGCGACGACGTTCTGGTCACCTCCGCCGCGTTCGACGCACCGAAGGTCGTCTGGGTGGCGGCCGGAGCGAGTTGGGTTGGCGACTCGGTGAGCTGCCCACGCACCGGTGAACCGATCGCTCGTAGCACGGGCGACCCCACGGATCCGTCGATCCAGAGCGGCGTCGACTGGTATTCGACCGGCGATCCCGAGTTCCGTCGGCCGACGCCGCAGTGGTGGGTCGACGACGAAAAGATCTACGGTCCTGACGGATTCGTGGCACCCATGACGCTGAGCGTGCCCGGACGCGCGAATCGCGGCAACGCCGCCCAGGCGGTGGCGGCCGCGGTGGCTATGGGCGCCGATCCCGGCAAGGCTGTCGCCGCAGTCAGCACCGTCGGTGAGGTCGCCGGCCGCTACGGCATTCACCAGGTCGGTAACCACTCCGTTCGCACGCTGCTGGCCAAGAACCCGGCGGGTTGGCAGGAGGCGCTGTCGATGATCGACCAGGACGCCGACGGGCTCGTCATCGCCGTCAACGGCCAGGTACCCGACGGCGAGGACCTCTCCTGGCTGTGGGACGTGCGGTTCGAGGCGTTCGAGACGATGCAGGTGGTCGCCGCGGGTGAACGCGCAGCGGATCTCTCGGTACGACTGCTCTACGCGGGCGCCGAGCACACCACCATTCCCGATCCGATGAAGGCCATCGAGTCGTGTCCGCCCGGGCGCGTCGAGGTGCTGGCGAACTACACGGCGTTCCGCGATCTCAACGTCGCGATCGAACGCGCCGAGCGCGCACGGAAGGGGCAGCAATGAGCACCTCGACGCTGCGCATCGGCCTGGTGCTGCCCGACGTCATGGGCACCTACGGCGACGGCGGCAACGCATTGATCCTCCGGCAACGAGCGCGAATGCGCGGTATCGAGGCCGAGATCGTGCAGATCACCCTCGACGACGAGGTACCCGACTCGCTTGACGTCTACACGCTCGGCGGCGCAGAGGACTATGCGCAGCGTCTCGCCACCCGACACCTCACGCGGTACCCGGGCCTGCAGCGTGCCGCCGCTGCAGGCAGGCCCGTACTGGCTATCTGCGCCGCGATCCAGGTGCTCGGTCATTGGTACGAAACGTCGGCGGGCGAACGCGTCGACGGCATCTCCCTGTTCGACCTGACCACGTCGCCACAGGCGACCCGCAGTATCGGCGAGGTCGTCACCGAGCCGGTGATGGCCGGACTGACCGATCCGCTGACCGGATTCGAGAATCACCGTGGCGGCAGCACTCTGGGATCCGACGCCGCTCCGCTGGCGAAGGTCACGCACGGCGTTGGCAACGGTGTCGGCGACGGCACCGAGGGGGTGGTGCAGGGATCGGTGATCGGCACGTACATGCACGGCCCCGCGTTGGCGCGCAATCCGCAGCTCGCCGACCTGCTCTTGGCGCGCGCGATGGGCGTCGAGGAGTTGGCGCCCTTGGAGTTGCCCGAGGTGGATCGGCTGCGGCGGGAACGCCTCGCCGCGGGCCGTCGCGGCTGACCCGCTCGTCGAGCCTAATCCGCTGATCGGGATAACCACGCCCGCCGGAATCGGGGACATTTCTCCGGCCCGCAGATGGCGCAGTCGGTGCCTGACCGGAAGTGTTCGTGCGCCGCGCGGGGGTGGCCACAACGGCACGGCGAATCAGGGGCACGCCCGGCGACACGTCGTATCAGGTCGCTCATGTGGGCCGTCACTTCCGTTCTGCAGCACGCCGCTTCGTCGCGGACACCGTTGTTCAGGCAGATCGTATCCGTAGGTTGGGCGGGTCGGAAACCAAGGCTGACCTCAGTGGGCACCGCTGGTCAGTCGTCATCGACCACCGGCAGCCCCGCGTGGCGTCCGGCTGCGCGGAGTACCTCTCTCAGCATCGCGGGCGTGAGACGGCCGGTGAACGTATTGTGTTGACTCACGTGGTAACTCGCGAAGAGGGTCAGTTCACGGTCCCCTCGTCGGATCACGGCCTGCGCACCGTGGCCGAACTTCGGCCTGGGGCGTGGCACCTCCCACCCGAGATCGGCGAATCCCGTCAGCGCGGCGCGCCACCCGAAGGCGCCGAGCACGAACACCGAGCGCAAAGTCGGTGCGAGCAGGTCGATTTCGTTGTGGAGCCAATGCGCACATCTGTCACGTTCGGCCGGCGTCGGCTTGTTCTGCGGAGGCGCGCAGTGCACGGGCGCGGTGATCCGCACGCCAGTCAGTTCCAGGCCGTCGTCGATCGAGACCGCGGTCGGCCTGTTGGCCAGCCCCACGTCGTAGAGCGCGCGATAGAGCACGTCCCCGCTCTGGTCACCCGTGAACATGCGACCTGTGCGATTCGCTCCGTGCGCTGCCGGGGCGAGGCCGAGAATGAGCATCGACGCGTCGGCCGGGCCGAATCCGGGAATCGGCCTACCCCAGTAGGTTTGGTCAGCAAACGCCGCACGCTTCTCGCGCGCCACCTGTTCGCGCCAAGCCACCAGTCGAGGGCACGCCCGACACTCGATCAGTGCGGCATCGAGGGCTGCGATGCTCCGATAGGCCATGGGTTCACGCTACGCGCGTCAGTCCAACACCCGACACCGCTCGCGGGTCCGATCGACGGCGAACCAGCCGCGCTCGAACTGCTGCCACTTCTCGAGATGTGCCCTCGACGACTCGCCATCGCGCGCAACCGCACGGTCCAGACGTTCGCCAGCGCTACCCCCGTCGAGCCAGAGTGAATAGGTCAATCGGTCGGCTACTCGACGTCGCGCCGCCGACACCCCTTCGATGATGAGCAGCGGCTCCCAGCGATACCAGACCCGCTTACCGATCCTCGGCTCGCCGTCGACCCACTCGCGTGGTCGATATCGGTAGTCGCGACGTCGGATAAAGGCATGCAGCACATCGCTTTCCATCTCCGGCCACCATGCAACGGGGTCTTCCCAGGTGGCGAAGTCGTCGGTACGCACCAGGACGACGCCGGTTCCTCGTGCACGTAGCCTGTCGACCAGAGCATCGGCGACGGTCGTCTTACCCGACCCCGACGGCCCGTCTATCGCGACGATCCCCGAGACCATCTCCGCGGCCAACTCGTCGAGCTGGACGTCGAGTTCGGGCGTCAGCGAGCACGGCGCATGGGCACCGTTTCCCAGAGCGCTGGTGTCAGGCAAGGACCCGCCGCCCCGACAGTGCCCTGCCGAGTGTGAGCTCGTCGGCAAACTCGAGGTCGCCGCCCATCGGCAGACCCGACGCCAGGCGTGTCACCGACAGTCCGGGGAAGTCCTTGAGCATGCGCAGCAGGTAGGTCGCGGTAGCCTCGCCCTCGGTGTTGGGATCGGTGGCAACGATCACCTCGGTCACGTCGACGCCGTCCTCCTGGTTGGCCAGTCGTCGGAGCAACTCGCGAATACGCAACTGGTCGGGTCCGATCCCCGACAGCGGATCGAGCGCACCGCCGAGCACGTGATAGCGGCCGTGGAACTCCTTGGTCCGCTCGATCGCGTGGACGTCCTTCGGCTCCTCCACGACGCAGATCTTGGTGGCATCCCGTCGGGCGTCGGCGCAGATGCGGCACAATCGCTCAGCCGAGACGTTGCCGCATTCGGCGCAGAATGTGACGTCGTCGCGCACGTGACCGAGCGCCGCGATGAGGCGGTCGATGTCCGACTTCTCGCCCGCGAGTAGGTGGAAAGCGATGCGCTGCGCACCCTTCGGACCGAGTCCTGGCTGCTTGGCCAGCTCGTCGATCAGATCCTGGATGGGGCCCTCGTACATGAGGCGTCAGCCGAGACCCGGAAGTCCGCCGCCGAGACCGCCGGCCAGCGGACCCATCTTCTCGCTCGTCAGCGCGTCACGCTTGGACGCGAGGTCCGACAGCGCCCCGAGGACCAGATCCTGCAGGGTCTCGACGTCGTCGGGGTCGACGACCTTGGGATCGATGGTCACCGCGGTGACCTCGCCGGTCCCCGTGCCCGTCACCGTGACGAGCCCATTGCCCGCCGAGCCGGTGACCTCGGTTGCCGCGATCTCCTCCTGCGCCGCAAGCAGCTTCTCCTGCATCTGCTGTGCCTGGGCGAGCAGGCCGGCCATCGGATTCTCGCCGCCGTCACCGCCGCCGAACAGGGAACTGGGGTCAAAAGGTTGAGTCACGGGCTCCAGGGTAGTCGGTGTGGTCAGCGCAGCAGACGCTCGACATGCTCGACGATCTCGTCGACGCTCTCCTCGCCCGCGGGCGTGATCTCGAAGGAGAGCACGTTGTCTCCGAAGAGTCGCCCGGCCTTCGGGGTGAGCGCGAATTCCAGCCTGTCGTCGCCGACGCGACGCCATTCGACGACCCCTCCGTACACGGGCGCGCTGGCACCGGTGGTGACGCAGTACCCGTCACGGGCAGCAGTGTCGGCGTTGACCAGGTCGCGCTGGATCTGGAAGCACCCCATCGATTCGTCGTCGATGAAGACGACGGCCTCGCACCCCAGGTCGGGGTGGCGCTCGTAGGAGGCGTGGATGGTCACGATTCCAGCCTAACGATGCGACTGCAGCTATCCCACGGCCGCGGGCCCCGCTTACGTACACAACTCGTACGTCAGCGAGAGGCCATCACAATTATTTCGATGGCCATTCGCTGACGCCACGGTTGTGTACGTATCAACCTCTCACGACGGGTCAACCCCTCACGACGAGCCTTCGGGGCGCCGTCCGCTGACAAAGCTGCGCGATTCGCCGGTCAGCGGGTCATCGAATTCCAACGTGTGGGCGAGAAGGCGTAACGGCCGGCTGAAGTCGCCGTGATCGGGTAGCTCGGCCAGGTCGGGCCGGACGTCGGGGTAGAGCGGGTCGTCGACGATGGGTACGCCGAGCAGTGCCATGTGCAGGCGCAGTTGATGGGTACGTCCGGTCTGTGGTCGGAGCCGGTAGAGCCCCACTTCGTCACCGAGTTCGTCGAGGAGCTCGATGTCGCTGACCGCATTGACGTCGCCGTCGACGACGAGTGCGCGCAGATCACCCGCGGTCTTCTCGATACGATTGCGCACCGTGACCGGGGTACGCAGAGCGAGGTCGAGCGGCGCGACCGCGCGGTACTCCTTACGCACGAGACGCCGCGCGAAGAGATCCTGGTAGGCGGCGCGCACCTGCGGCCTCACGGTGAAAAGCAGCACGCCCGACGTCAACCGGTCGAGTCGATGAGCAGGCGCGAGGGCGTCGTTGCCCAGTGCACGACGCAGCCGCACGAGCGCGGTCTGCGTGACGTGGCGCCCACGGGGCATGGTCGCGAGGAAGGGGGGTTTGTCGACCACGACGATGTTGTCGTCGACGTACAGGATCGGCAGGTCGAATGGAATCTCGATCTCGTCGGGCAGACCCCGATAGAGGTAGTACGACGTGTTGACCCGGGCAGGGGCGTCGAGGTCGGCGGTGGCGCCGGCAGCATCGACGAGCTCGCCGCGGGACACCTGCTCCTGGAGGTCCGCGACGGTCAGCCCAGTCAACGACGGGCTGGCGAGCAACGCCTCACCGACCGTCCGCTCTGCGCCTTCGGTGCTCCCGCGCAACACCACCCGGGTCGCGTCGACTCCATTGCGCGGCGGCAGCGGGGACGGCCGGGCACGGCCGCGGCGACGAGGCTCATCGCCCCTGGTCACCGCGCGAGGTCCCGGAAACCGCTATCGCCGCTGCTCTGCTGTATTACTTCTCGACCCGCTTCTTGAGGTTGGCGAGCAGCTGCGCCTGGATTTTCGCGAGACCCTTCGGCGCAAATGTCTTCTCGAAGAATCCGCCGATACCGCTGGCGTTGGAATTCCACGTGGTCGTGGTGGTCACCTTCGATCCGCTACCGGCCGGAGCGACCTTGTACGTCGTCACCATCGAGGAGTTCTCGTCGCGCTCGGTGATCGTGTCCGGAACCACGGTGACCGTCGCCTTGACGTCGCGCTGACGCTTGGAGGTTGCCTGCAGAATCCAATGCACCACGGTCCCGTCGCCCTGACCTCCGCTGATCACCTGGTAATCGCGGTATTGTTCGGGCAGGATCGCCGGGCGCGCGTCGACGTAGTCGGCGAGCACTCCGATCACCTGGTCGGGACTTGCGGCGACATCGATCGACTGGCTGGCGGAAATCTCACCCACGACGTGTACTCCTTCATGGCAGATTGGCGGGCGTGCTGACAAGGTCCTAGGCTAGCCAAGTGAGCTCTGGACAGTTGGAGATGGGGGCAGAGGCTTTCGACGACGGGGTTGCCACCCTCCTGGCCAGCTATCGGGCGATTCCGCCCGGTGCGACGGTCCGTCTGGCGAAAAAGACGTCGAATCTCTTTCGAGCACGAGCGAAGAATCCGCATCCCGGACTCGACGTATCGGGTCTCGACCGGGTTGTCTCGGTCGATCCGGCAGCCAGGACCGCCGATGTGGCGGGCATGTGCACCTACGAGAATCTGGTGGCCGCAACGCTGCCCTATGGACTGGCGCCTCTCGTGGTGCCCCAGCTCAAAACCATCACACTCGGCGGTGCCGTCACCGGTCTCGGGATCGAGAGCACCTCGTTCCGTAACGGACTGCCGCACGAGTCGGTTCTCGAGATCGACATCCTCACCGGCGACGGCGAGATCGTCACCGCCACGCCCACCAACGAGAACGCCGACCTCTTCTTCGGATTTCCCAATTCCTATGGAACACTGGGTTATTCGGTTCGGTTGAAGATCGAGCTCGAAGAGGTCCAGCCGTATGTGTCGTTGCGCCACATAAGATTTCACGATCTCCCGACGTTGCAGACCACCATGAACGCCATAGTCGAGGAGCGTAGCTACGAGGGTGAGCGCGTCGACTATCTCGACGGTGTGGTGTTCACCGCTGACGAGGCATACCTCACGGTCGGGAGACAGACCGACGAAGCGGGCCCGGTGAGCGATTACACCGGCATGGACATCTACTACCGGTCCATCCAGCACGAGTCGGGCGTCAAGCGCGACCGCCTCACCATCCACGACTACCTCTGGCGGTGGGACACCGACTGGTTCTGGTGTTCGCGCGCCTTCGGTGCGCAGATCCCGAAGATCCGACGTGTCTGGCCGAAGAAGCTGTTGCGCAGCAGTTTCTACTGGAAGCTCATCGGCTACGACCAGCGTTTCGACATCGCCGACCGCCTCAACAAGCGCAAGGGGCTACCCGCCAACGAGCGGGTGGTGCAAGACATCGAGGTCCCGATCGAGAACACCACCGCGTATCTCGACTGGTTTCTCGAGAACATCCCGATCGAACCGGTGTGGTTGTGTCCCTTGCGCTTACGCGAGCCTGCACTGCCCGTCGCCGACGCTGTTCGTCCGTGGCCGCTGTACCCGCTCGAACCAGACCGCACCTACGTCAACGTCGGCTTCTGGTCGGCGGTGCCGGTGACGCCCGACGACCCTGGCCACGCGAACAAGCTCATCGAGCGGAAGGTGGCCGATCTCGACGGCCACAAGTCCCTGTATTCGGAATCCTTCTACTCCCCCGACGAGTTCGACGAACTCTACGGCGGCGAACACTATCGGCTCCTCAAGAAGCGGTACGACCCCCGCGGCCGGCTTCTCGACCTCTATGCGAAAGCGGTGAAACGGCAATGACCACGTTCAAGGACAACGCGCCCGCATCTTCCCCCGACACGTCGCAGGGAAAGATGAGCCTCGCGCAGATCTTCGAGTCGCTCGTCGGCGGGAATCTGAGCATCCGAATCACCGCCTACGACGGCAGCTCGGCCGGCCCGGCCGACGCCGAGTACGGCCTGAACCTCAAGAACTCGCGCGGCACAACGTATCTCGTCACCGCGCCCGGCGATCTCGGCCTGGCGCGCGCGTACGTGTCTGGCGATCTCGAGCTGATCGGCGCCCATCCCGGCGACCCCTACGAGGCACTGCGCGCGCTGGCCGCCGACCTCGAGTTCAAGCGCCCCTCACCCCTGACACTGGCGCATGTGGCCCGCTCACTCGGGATCGAACACTTCAAGCCGATCGCACCCCCGCCCCAGGAGGCACTCCCGCGGTGGCGTCGATTCGCCGAAGGTCTGCGGCACAGCAAATCCCGTGACGCCGAGGTCATTCATCATCACTATGACGTATCGAACACCTTCTACGAGTGGGTCCTCGGACCGTCGATGACCTACACGTGCGCGGTCTACCCCGACCTCGAGGCGTCGTTGGAGACGGCTCAGGAGAACAAGTACCGCCTGATCTTCGACAAGCTACGGCTCAAGCCGGGCGATCGCCTCCTCGACATCGGTTGCGGCTGGGGCGGAATGGTGCGCTACGCGGCGTCGCGCGGAGTCAAGGCACTGGGCGTCACGCTCTCCGCAGAACAGGCCGAGTGGGCGCAGAAGAAGATCGTCGACGAGGGGCTCGGCGACCTGGCCGAGGTGCGGTTCAGCGATTACCGCGATGTCACCGAGAGCGAGTTCGACGCCGTCTCGTCGATCGGACTCACCGAACACATCGGCGTGCACAACTACCCGGCGTACTTCACCTTCATCCGCGACAAGCTCCGGGTCGGCGGAATGATGCTGAACCACTGCATCACCCGCCCCGACAACTTCAAGAACGCGCGCGCCGGGTCGTTCATCGACCGCTACGTGTTTCCCGATGGGGAGCTCACGGGCTCAGGGAAGATCATCTCCAAGATCCAGGACATCGGCGGACTCGAGGTACTGCACGAGGAGAACTTCCGCCCGCACTACGCCATGACCCTGCGTGACTGGAACCGCAACCTCGTCGAGCACTGGGACGAGGCCGTCGAAGAGGTCACCGAAGGCACTGCGCGGCTGTGGGGCCTGTACATGGCCGGATGTCGAATCGGCTTCGAGCGCAACATCGTCCAGCTGCATCACGTGCTCGCCACGAAGCTCGACGACAAGGGCACCAGCGACCTCCCGCTGCGCCCGTGGTGGGCCGCGTAGGGGTTGCACGCCGGTGCCGTCGGCGGTGGTTCCGGTGCCGTCGACGGAAAACCCGATGCCGTCGACGGATCGCGGGTCACTCCAGCGGCCGGGCGCCCAGTTCGGTCTGCAGTAGCTCCATCGCGACCTTGTTGGGGTCGAATCGACCTTCGGGCGTGGCGTTCTGCACCTCGGCGACCATCTCGGCGCGTTCGGAGTCGGGGATCTCGTCGTCGGAGCGGGGCGGCTCGGGCTCCTCGGGCTCGTCCGGAACCTCCGGCGCCGCGGCCGCTTCTGCCTGACCGTCTGACGTCGAGCGTGCACGACTCGGCCGCGCGAACGTCTGAGTCCGACGCTGCTGTCGATCGGGTTGCGCAGCAGCGTTCTTCGCCGGCGCGCTCACGTCGACGACCTTGTGCACTGTTGCTACGTCGAGATCGGTGCCGAACACCTCGGCGAATGCCTCGCGCATGATGCCGACGGCGTGCGGTGCCGACAGCCGACCAACGAGCACCTCGATCGGATGTGCGAGCACGACTGTGTTGTCGCGAATCTCGTCGATCACCGCATTCGACAGCATCGGCTCGAGGCTCTTCGAACGTTCTCGAACCGCAGCGCGGACTTCCTGGAAACGCTTGCGCGCCGACTCGACGTCGAGGCCCGTCTGGGGCTCGGGTTCTGACTGCGGTTCGGGTTCGACCGTCCGCGGCGTCGCCGAACGACCATCGTCGGGGATGGGTGCCTCGAAATCGTCGACGGGCTCATCCGGCAGTGGGATGTCGTCGTCGACGATCGATACCGGCGGTGTCTGCGCCGGCACCACAGCCGGTTCAGGCGCAGTCACCGTGTCGGCCGCAGATTCAGGTGTTGCAGGCGATGTGGAGGTAGGCGCCTCCTCGCGCTTGGGCATCGGGCGCGTCGGCTCGGCGACGACGGGTCGTTCCTGCGCAGCGGGCGGGGGGGTCGGGGCAACCGGAGTGGTCGGGTCAGTCGGCGGCTGCGCAGCGGCCGGAGCTGCCGCAGGCGCCGGGGCAGCCGCTCCGGACGCGCCGGTCGGCGTCGCGGCGGCCTGAGTGGTCTGCGGCGCCTCGTCTGTTGTCTTTCGCTGCGAGGGGCGCACGTACTTGGGCGGGTCGACCGGCGGCGGGGCGGGCGCCGCAGTGGGGGCACCCTCGGCGCGCGCGGATGCCGAAGGTGTTGCACCACCGGCATTCCCACCTGCCGGAGCGACGCCCGACTCGAGTCGTTCGAGGCGCTGGAGCAGCGCGGCGTCGTCGGCGGAGACGGCGGGGAGCAGCATCCGCGCGCACATCACCTCGAGGAGCAGGCGAGGCGAGGTGGTGCCACGCATCTCGCCGAGCGCCTCGTGCACGATCTCCGCGAAGCGGGTGAGGCCGCCGGGACCGAGATGCTCGATCTGGCCCTGCATTCGTGCAAGCTGATCGCCGGGCGCCTCCACCAGGCCGCGCTCGGCGGCATCGGGAACTGCCTGCAGCAGAATGAGATCGCGCAGTCGTTCGAGGAGGTCGACAGCGAAGCGCCGGGGATCGTGTCCGGCGTCGACGACTTTCTCGACCGTCGCGAACAGCGCGGAGCCGTCGGAGGCGGCGAGTGCGTCGATGGCGTCGTCGATGAGGGCGATGTCGGTGACGCCGAGGAGTGCGAGGGC